>JBQEBC010000041.1:0-22596 GCA_052106035.1 Leucobacter sp.
GGCAGGCCTCTCGACCAGCCAGGTTAAGTGTCACCAACTCCTACAGCAGACCCGGCAAAAGCCAAGAAGTTCTGGCGCAACGCTGGCTGGTACCTCTTATGTCTTGCGGTGCTTGCAGTGCTGCTGTACCCCGTCATCTGGCTGCTCAGCGCGTCGGTGAAGTCTGGCCCTGAGATCGCGAGCAACCTCAGCCTGATTCCTGAGCTCTTTAGCCCAGAGAACTTCACGGTGGCGTTGGACGGCGCTGCGGGCATCTCCTTCGGCACACTGCTGGGTAACTCCGTCATGGTGTCGGTCGGCGCGGTCATCGGAAACGTGTTCTCCTGCACGCTTGCGGCCTATGCCTTTGCTCGCCTGCGGTTCCGTGGGCAGAACATCTTGTTCGCCCTCATGATCGCCACAATCATGCTGCCAGTACACGTGGTGCTCATTCCGCAGTACTCAATCTTTCAGCAACTGGGCCTGGTGGGTACGCTGTGGCCACTTATCCTTCCGAAAGTTCTTGCGACTGAGGGGTTCTTCGTCTTTCTCATTGTTCAGTTCGTGCGCGGCCTCCCTCGCGAGCTTGATGAAGCGGCAACGATCGATGGGTGTGGCCCATATCGCACCTTCTGGAGCATTATCCTTCCGCTCCTCAAGCCCGCACTTGTGACGACGACGATCTTCTCGTTTATTTGGAGTTGGAACGACTTCTTCAGCCAGCTGATCTACCTACTCAACCCAGAGACATTCACGCTGCAGCTCGGCCTCCGCATGTTCATGGACCAGACTTCGGCGTCATCCTTCGGTCCGATGTTTGCGATGTCAGTGCTCACGCTTGTGCCGGTGTTCTTGTTCTTCCTCTTCTTCCAGCGGTACCTTGTTGAGGGCGTGGCAACGTCTGGGCTGAAGGGGTAGGTGGCGTCATGAGGAATGAAGGCTTTCGAAAGTTCTCGGATGTCCTTCTTATGGGTGCCTTCTGCGGGGTTGCACTACTGCTGGTTCTCCCGTTTGGCCCCGTCTTCCTCGCAGCGTGCCGGTATGCCGGGCGCAGTCAGGCGCAAGAAGACACGACCCTTGCGCGGTTTTTCAAAGAAGTGGGCGCTGCGTTCACGCGCCCACTTCTCACCGTTGTCGTGCCGACACTGACCATCCTGCTGATGGTGGTAGATCTCGTCATCCTTACTTTGATCGATGTGCCGAATGCGTCCCCGCTCCGCATTGCGTTGGGGCTCGTGGCAGTGATCTCGGTGTTCATGCTCATGATCGCTGGGATGAGCTGGACACCGGGAATGAACGGCCGCGAGTGGGGAGCGCAGATGCGCGATTCGCTCTCGGGCGAACCCCGCAGGACCGCACTCCTCGCGGGAGTATCGATCGCCTTCGTCGTGATCCTTACGGCGGCCCCCGTACTCCTCATCGTATTGTTCGGCCCACTCTGCTTAGTGTCTACCTGGGGCAAACGGAAAGAGTTGTCGGCGCAGCGATGAGGCTTATGCTCGAGGCGGTGTCAGTCGAGCCTGACCGCGCCCGTTTCGACGTTCACTGAGACATCGGTATCGTCGTCACCCTGCTTGAGGTCGAACTCGTACTCCAGCACGTTGTCATCCCAATCGAGATTCCAGCCGTGGAGCGTGCCGTCGACGTTCGCGACTGCGAGCTCGAGCGCTTCGTCGTAGGTCATCGGGTCGGTGAGGTTCACTGCCTGTTCGGTGTCGTCGGTTGAATCCTGTTCGTGAGACACGATGTCGCCAGAGACTGCATCAATCTCAAGTTCGTGCTCGGTTGTGCCGTCGAGCACGTGGATCTCCCACTCCC
The DNA here is from genome assembly GCA_052106035.1 of Leucobacter sp. Taxonomy (GTDB): domain Bacteria; phylum Actinomycetota; class Actinomycetes; order Actinomycetales; family Microbacteriaceae; genus Leucobacter. The sequence continues at coordinate 1,798 of JBQEBC010000041.1, forward strand.
AGGCAGAGTTATCGTCATCGTGGTCAAGCTCGATGCTGTACACGAACCCCGCACCCGCCGCATCGGTCGCGATCTGTACCGCGTCCTCTGCCGTGATCGGGAATTCGACCGTGCGCAGATCTGCGTCGGCAGCAGGCTGGGTACTTGTGTCGTTGGCGGACTCATCAGGAGTGAGGTCTTCGGTGGTGCTGAGCTCTGGCCCGGCCGATGAACCTGGATCGCTGGAATCATCTGCGTTCTGAGAGCAGCCCGCTAGCCCGATAGCGAGAGCGACGGCCGTGATGACGCCAAGGGTTTGTTGCAGTGTGGTGGTGCGTGACATGAGATCTCCCTTCCTCCTTCAACATGCCCGTGGAATCAGGGTGTCAGCTGGGCGTGCAGCCTTGAGCCTTATCCGTGGCCACTCTGCGAGGTCTCGAAGCAGTTGCCGGTCATGGCTCGTCACAACGACCGCGGCCGGTGTCACGTTCAGCGCCTCGGTAAGCTCGTCGACGAGTGCGATCGACAGGTGGTTCGTCGGCTCGTCGAGCAACAGCACCTGTGGGCGGGACGCGAGCGCAATCGCGAGATCAAGGCGACGCTGCTGCCCGATCGAGAGCTCCCCGACGCGCTTCCCTTGATCTCGGGGCCGCAAGAGCCCGATCGAGGCAAGACTGACCCTCTCACCGTCTGCGGATGCGGTGCGCTCGGCAAACACCTTGGCCGCAACGCGATCTGGGGGAAGATCCGACTCCTGCGTGAGGTACGAGATTCTCGCGGAGTGGGCGCGCTGCACTCGCCCTGAGTCCGGAGAGATACTCCCAGCGAGCACGCCGAGCAACGTCGACTTTCCCGCACCGTTCGGGCCGGTGATCAGCAGGCGCTCGCCGCCGCGCACTTCGAAATCGGGAGCCGGAGCCAACCGACCTTTAACCAATACCTCTTCGGCACTGAGCAGCACCGTGCCAGGGCGGCTGCGAAGCTCAGGGAACGCGAAGCGCTGCGGTGGCTCGGGCACGGTTACTGCGTGTGCTTCCAACGCTTCCTGCCTGCGATGCACGGCCTGAGTGATGCCTCCCGCACGGCTCGCACGCTGGTGCTTACCCGTTCCCTTATCGGGCCGCCACCCGGTTGAAAGCCGGTTCTGTGCAGCACTGAGGTCATCGTGGAGTTTCTGGCGCTCTTGCTGTTCCCGTTCATATTGCTGCTGCCAGCGGGAGAACTCTGCGGCGCGGCCCTCGCGATACGCGTCGTATCCTCCATATACGCGGGGCGTGCCGTCTGACGTCGGGTCGAGATCTACGATCATGGTTGCGATGTCAGCGAGCAGTGCCCGGTCGTGGCTTACAACCGCAACACCGCCGCGGCGATCGCGCAGGCGTTCGGTGAGAAAGTTGAGCCCGGCACGATCGAGGTGGTTTGTCGGTTCGTCAAGCAGCAGGATGTCGTGGTCGCCGCCGAGCAGGCAGGCGAGACGCACGCGGTAGCGCTGCCCGACCGAAAGTGTGTCGAGGCGACGATCGCGATCGAAGTCAGCGTCGAGTTCCGCGAGCGCGAGACTCACTCGGCGCTCGGCATCCCATGCGTCGAGTGCTTCAGCGAGTTCGAGCGCCGTCGCATAGTTCGTTGCGGCGTCTGGATCACTGTCGTCAGCAAGCGCGGCAGCCGCTGCGTCGAGAGCCGCGAGTGCAGCAATTGATTCCTCGATTGCCTCGGCAATAGCGTTTTCAACGGTTCGTTCGTCGTGTGCGGGCATCTCTTGGTCGGCAACACCGATCGATCCGATACGGGTAACCGTGCCACTGTCGGGCGTGAGCGTCCCAGTGAGCAGCTGCAAGAGTGTTGACTTGCCTCGTCCGTTCTCACCGACAATGCCGATGCGAGACTTTTGTGAAACCGTGAGGTCGACCTCATTGAGAATCGACATTCCGCCGCGTGAGATCGATGCGTCGGTGAGAGTGATTTGGGCGCGGGCGTGCGCCGATAGGTGTGTTGTGTTGCGCAAAATACTTCCTTGGTGTGTGCGCACGCTTTGGCTGAATGGATCGTCGCCAAATACACCTCGGATCGGAGGTGAGCGTGCAAAACGATGGCGGCCCGAATGGGCATGACAGTTGAGCCGAAATGCGCCGAGCCAACGACTCGGGCGAACGGCCGCCTATCGCTTACAGGAAGAAGTAATGCTTAAACACGTTGACCACCGTAGCACGGGTGACCAGAGGCTGTCTCTTAGATTCCGATGAGCTGGAAGCCTTCGACCTCTCCGACTACGGGAATTCCGTAACCACGCGCTTTCTTTGCTTTGCCAGATTGTGTGTACGGGTCTGCGGCGATCACGATTGTTGTCTTCTTAGTGACGTTATTCCCAATTGCGTGGCCGAGCGCGATGATCTTGTTCTCGGCCTGAACACGGTCCACTGTCATCTCTCCCGTGAGTACCACGATGCTCCCAGGAGGAATGACTATGACAGTCTCGTTGAGTGGTTCGGCAACCGTGACGGATGGAATCGAGCTATCCATTGGGCGCGTATGTGATTGAAGTGCGCTTCGAAGTGAATCGCCGTCAATGCCAAGGATCTCGCTGAGCCCAACGATGTCAGTGTGCTCTTCGGCCGTGAGTACACCGTCACTCCACGCAGCACGAACGACCTCATCGAAGTAGCCACGATGCAGTGATCCTAGTGTCACTGAATCAAGGCCTAGTTTTAGCGCCGTCTTGACGAGCGTCTCAATTTCGGAAGCATCGAGTATGCGGTCAGTCAGAGCATGGTCAAGGTAGCCCGAGTATTCAGCGGTCTTCTCGCGGGACGGCGCTTCGGCTCCGAGCGCAGTGAGCACGTCGGTAATGGACCCGAGAGTGTCAGAAACTGGTTGATTCGCAGTTTCGGTGGATTGATCAATGCGTCGTTTTGCTTCGACTTCAACTTGGAAATACTCGGGCCACGACAGGCTCTCAGCCGCGTCAAGATGAGAGATCCAATAGTTTGAGCGTGAGGAGTTGCGTGCTAAATGAGAGAGCACAAATGCAGTGACCAAAGAATCTCCGAAGGCGCTGTGCGCAGGTCTCTGCTCTAGGTTGACGAAGTCAAAAACCTCCTTGATGCCAAACCCAAGATGTTGACCAAGGTCATGAAGCTTGAAGCTCGGCGGCGGATCTTCTTGGAGGAGCGTTCGGGCAATCTGCATGGTGTCGATTGCAACAATATCCGGAACTTCATAGCCTTCGCGTTCGAGTTCTGCTGTAAGGAACCGCAGATCAAAGGCAATATTGTGTCCGACGACAACACGGCCGTCAAGTAATTTAAGCAATGCAGGAGCTACCTGATCGAACGTTGGCGCGTCGAACACCTCGCGTGCCGTAATTCCGTGGACATGGGTAGGGCCCACGTCACGTTGGGGGTTGACGAGCGTTTCGATACCACCATCTATTCGAAAATCTGGATCCATGTAGATGGCGCCTACCTCAATGATGCGATCATTCCTCGCAGGAGAGAAGCCTGTGGTTTCAAAGTCGAGAATTGCATATCCGCGCCGCATTGCGTCTCCTAAAGTTAGATCTGTATTCATAGCATATGCATAATTTTGAGCAAATCGTCGTTAGGGCCGCCGCTGCGGCTTGTGGGCCTACAACTGCTACTCTCGCCTTATGTCGAGTGATGAAGTTCATGCAGCAATTCGGGCATTCATGGATGAGCGAGATTGGGGTCAATTCCATTCCCCAGAGAATCTCGCGAAGTCCATCTCCATAGAAGCTGCAGAGTTGCTCGAGTGCTTCCAATGGTCAAGCCATGCAGACCCGAAGCGAGTGCGTGAGGAACTTGCCGACGTGCTCACCTACTGCTTCTTACTCGCAGACAAACTTGAGCTCGACCCGCACGAGATCGTTCGCGAGAAGCTCGAGATAACACGTGCGAAGTATCCGGTTGAGAAGTCTCGCGGAAGAAGTACGAAATATGACCAACTCTGAACTCACGAGGATTGAAACCCTCGGCTTCAAACGGGATGAAGTCTCCGGGTGGCGAGATATCAAAGGCCGGCACCACGACTGGCCGGTCGTTTACCTCATCAATAATCAGAAGAGTATCTACGTCGGCGAATCTACTCGCGCAAGATTGCGTTTCAAGCAGCATCTTGCCGATGCCGAGAAGCAGAATCTTCGTGAGATTCGCATTCTTCTCAACGAGGAGTTCAATAAGTCTGCGTGCCTCGACCTCGAGTCGCGGCTCATCTCGTGGCTTCACGCCGATGCGCACTTTGCCCCGATAAATCGGAACGATGGTCAGCAGAACTCGAGTTACTTTGAACGGAAGACCCGCTACCAGCCGATCTTTGATGCTGTATTCGAGCAGCTTCGCGCCGCTGGTTTGTTTAAGCGGTCTGTTGAAGAGATTGAGAATCTCAATCTCTTCAAGCTTTCGCCCTTTAAGGCGCTGAACGATGAGCAGCTTATTGCTGTTGACAGCATCGTCGAGAGCCTGTTTGAAGACTTACGTGCGGGCGCAGAGTCAACGAGCGTTGTGCAGGGCGGGCCGGGCACAGGCAAAACAATCGTTGCAATCTACTTGCTCAAGCTACTGCGAGATATTCAGGCGGCCACAAGCGATCCTGATCCAGAAGAAGATGGCCGGTTCAACGACTTTTTCCAAAGTGGGTATCGCGAGGCGTTGAAAGATGCACGGATCGCCTTTGTTGTGCCGCAGCAGTCGCTTCGCAAGACAATTCAAAAGGTATTCAAACGGACGCCAGGTCTGAGTAAGGTTGACGTCTTGAGCCCGTATACCGTTGCGGCTTCGGCGGAGCATTGGGATGTTTTGGTGATTGATGAGGCCCATCGACTCACGCACCGTGGCTCGGGTACAACTCGTGGAATGTTCAACCAGCGAAGTCGATCACTTTTCGGTGACCAGGCATCCGACGTCACTGCGGTGGACTGGATCAAAAAGAAGAGTAACCACCAGATTTTTCTTGTTGATGGGGAGCAGAGCGTGCGGCCTGCGGATGTGCCTGCAGAGGTCATTCAAGATCTGAACCGTAGGGCTAAAGATGACGGCAGGTTCTATTCACTTGAGTCCCAGATGCGTGTTGCCGCGGGGGACGAGTATTTAGAATTTGCGCGAAGACTTCTAACTGATGACCCGATTCCGGCCTCTGTTCCCGAAACGTATGACCTGGTCTTCTTCGACAACCTTGCCCTGATGCGCGCTGAACTGCAGAAACGTGAAGCAGAAGTTGGCTTGTCACGACTCGTGGCCGGTTACGCCTGGCCATGGGCAAGCCAGAAGGACAAAGGCGATGAAGCACCGTACGATATTGAGCTCGACGGTGCTCGGCTTCGCTGGAATAGAACTGCGACCGACTGGATCGCCTCACCAACGTCGAGTGAAGAAGTCGGCAGCGTGCACACCGTGCAGGGGTATGACCTCAACTACGCCGGTGTGATCATTGGGCCAGACATAGTCTGGGACGAAGAAGTAGGATGCATTCGCGCGGATCGTGCAAATCACTTCGACCGTGAAGTGCGCGGGACGAAGTCTGAGACAGAGCTTCTCGAATACATTCGTGCTGCGTACTATGTGCTTCTAACGCGGGGGATGCGTGGGACTTACGTGTACGTTTGCGACCCTGCACTGCGCGGACGCATTCGAAGGATGTTGAAGGATGACTACACCACGGCTTGAACGGGCTATTGAAGTTCGTGTTCTTTTGTGGACAGTTGCGAATCTAGCGAGCCTTGAGTCCATTGACTGTGTGGTGTCTGCTGCATGAGTAGGTGAGATTCTGACCTACACGTGCAGCAGACCCAACCGGTTATCGGCGCGCTTCTAAGTCTCGGCATCAGACCGCTGAGACGAGAGACGCTCAAGACAGTACTGAGGACACCGCGAGGGCCGAGGAAGACGCGCTTATTCGTAGATTGAAGGCCGCTTCCAAACGCGAAGTGCGACATCGGCCAGTCGCTGGGAACGATCCTCGATCTCTTGTTCGTTCCAGGCCTCGCTTGCGCCTAGCTCATAGTTGATGACGAGGCTCTTTTGTGTCGCAAATTCGGGCTTTTTGAGAGCCCATGATTGGTTAGAGAGATCGTTATTGAAAGAGGCGGTGACTAGGGTTAGGTTTCCGATGCGGTTGAGCGCACGGTCACGTTCGGCCTTCTTGTGGAGCCATAGAGGATCGGACTCGTTGGGAATTAGGGCAGAACCGGTTTCATCAGGGATGGGCCAGTGAGCGGTCCATGAACGAGGCATGACATGTTCGATCTGGAGATCCCCATATTCCAGTATTGCTGGGGGTTCGTTCTCATCTTCCGAGCGTAACTGATGATCTATGGTGCCGAGAAGAAGTCGAATTCGAGCAGGGGAGATGCCCCCGTAGAACTTCCTAGTTGTAAAAGCAAATCGGACCTCAGTATCTGTCGGCCAGCCGAGGTTGCCTGTGAGAAGAGCATCTTCGATAATTTCTGCAATGCCTTCTCCTGCTTGATGCGCGGATTTCGCGACACGCAGGATTCGTGCAAAGTGAGTGCCATAGCCGCGGGTTTGCCAGCCCGCGAACGACCGCCTCATGGCCCAAGACTCGATCGCTTGGACCGTTCGAACGTGGTCTTCAATGCTGAGCGACTCTCCTGAGAGTGTGAGCAGCCAAGCAAGGAGGGGAACAGCGGTCGTGATGTCGAGAGCTCTGATCCGGTTATAGGTATCTCGGAGGAGTGGGTCGGGCGCCTCAATTTGACCGTAGATGATCTTGTATGACTCCGCAAAAGCACTTAGTTCTTGAAGGGCTACTTCAGTCTCTGGCCCATGCTCGAGATAATCGCGAGCCTCACGGTAAAGGTGGCTGACATTGGCCTCTTCACCACTGACGGCGGTCAGCCATACAGAGAGGACCACATCTCGGTGTCCACGTGCCGCATGGCCTCGGCCGATTCGCTCCTTCCACCATGCGTCATCGAACGGTGCCCAATACGCGTCATATAGCCGTTCCACATCCTCGTTGTTTAGTTCGGCTCGAAGGAATAGCAGGTTCTTAACGAGATCGATCGCAGAGAGCGGTGTCTGGCGACCGTTTAGGACCTCGAAGATGACCTGCGCGTCATCATTCTCATCGAGGTCTATTACGACGAGCTTGAAGAAAGCAGAGAGCCCCGTAGCGAGGGCGGTGAGCCTATCCTGATCGATTTCATCAAGCTCATTCCGCGCATACTCTAGGGCCTGTTCAGCGAAGAACCGTCTGGCCTGGAGGTAGGGGTGTTCGCTCGCTTGGCGTGCAGGAGGCGTAGCAGCCATAGCTTGTGGCCAAATATCACGATCTTTCCGTCGAGGCCAGAGTTTGTAAATTTCGTCTGTTGTTTGAACGACATCGGCCGGATTGAAGAGCATTCGATTGATGGACGGAGCCCGGTCGGAATTAAACTCGGTAAGCACATCTAAGAGTCCCCTGCACATGAGTTGCATGGTGGTGAGGCGCTGTTGCCCATCAATTACGGATCGCAGTGCGACATTGCCCGCGTCAAAGGGTAAGGCTGCCAGTACAATCGCACCTAGGAAGTGAGGAGAGACGACCTTCTGCGTCCGAGCTCCGCTAACACTTTTTTCAGGACCGCGGGATTCTAGTACACGGTCGGCGGTCATGGCGAGGTCCTCGAATAGAAGGCGCCATTGATCGTCTTTCGTCCACTCGTAGTCACGTTGAAATGTTGGAATGATGTAGCGTCGCTCTGGTTTCAGGATGTCCTGCAATGGGTACGTTTTCGCGTCCAAATGGTCCCCCTTGATGCTGAACCTTGAAAGTGGCTGTATTTGACAAGATTAGAACAGCATAGCGATGAGGTTCAGGCGGAGGACAGGAAAGTGACCCTGTGGACAGGCCCTAGAAGTTTGAGGCTTCCAGCGCCTGTGCTCTGTGATGTCATGGATCTGGACCTACCCGATGTTGCCACAGGCTGTATGTTCGTTATTGCACGGAGCCAATTTAAAGTCGACAAATTCCTTGAATTTATGCGGATTATCGCATTATACAAAGCTGTCAACCCGACTGTCGATCTGACGGTGTGAGACGGGAGCCACTGCTCTGGAGCATCGGTTCGATACGCGGAGGGACTTGCACATCTGGTGCATGACGTCTCCGCAGATTGCAAGCACCCTCAGTGCTTGCAATCTTTCCTGATCAGCAGTCTTGGTGGCTCGATCGAACTTGTACTGAGTGCGTCACCCGCGGCAGAGCCCACTACTGCGCCGATCACGCGATCCTACCGTGCTGGGGTGAGTGGAAAGAGAGCGCATTGTTGCGAATTAAGTGCGACCAGAATCACTGGATGTTAAGCATCTGAACGCAGCGCGCCATGCGCTGCCGCCACCTTTCCGTGTGGTCTTTATCTGCACTGTACTGATCGAGGCGCCAAACGGAAAGTGCCGGGCGCCGTACCGGGAGCTCCCCATTCACGGGAAGCAGTGGCTCCACCGCGACATCGCCCTTGAGGAGGGCGACCGTGCCGAGGCCGCACGCGCCTGCGAGCATTCCCACAGGGAGTGCTGCCGCGAGGTGCAGGCCCATTGAGATGCCAATGGAGGTGTCGAGCGCGCTCGAAACGATCACCGGGAGGCCCGCTTCTTCGATGACACGAAGGGCGGGAACGATACCGCCGAGAGGTTGCACCTTCACGACGATGAGATCCGCGGCTCCCGCGCGTGCGACCGCGAGTGGGTCTTCTGCCTTGCGCACGCTTTCGTCGGCAGCGATGCGCACCGAACCACCGAGCTGTTGCCGTAGCTCCGCGAGCTCGGGCACCGTCGCGCACGGTTGCTCTGCGTAATCGAGGGTGAACTCAGCGAGGGCAGTGATCGCGGTGCGTGCTTCATGTACTGTCCAACCGCCGTTTGCGTCGATGCGTATGAGCGCATCGGCACCCATGACCTCGCGCACGGCGCGCACGCGATCGATGTCGTCTTGTAGTGTCTGACCGCGCTCGGCGACCTTCACTTTTGCGGTCGTGCAACCGGGGAAGCGTGCGAGAATTCCGGGCACGTCCTCCGGACCCACCGCGGGAACGGTTGCGTTGACCGGTATGGAATCGCGGAGGGGAGCGGGTATCTCGCCCCACCCGAACTCGATCGCGGCGGCGAGCCAACGCGAAGCTTCGGCATCGTCGTACTCGAGAAATGGGGAGAACTCGCTCGCGCCGTTGGGGCCCTCGAAGATGACCGCCTCGCGCACCGAGATGCCACGGAAACGGGTGCGAGTTGGAATCGAGACGACGTGCGCGGAGTCGAGCAGTTCTTCGAGCGAGGGAAACTCCATGCGTCGATCTTCCCACTTCTCGCCGGTTGTCGGTGCTGGGGAATATGCTTCTGGCATGAACACTCGAGTCGAAACGATGGAGTTTCTCACCGACCAACTGACGGCGCTGCCGGGCATTCGCACGCGCAAGATGTTTGGTGAGTACTGTCTGTACCTGGACGATAAACCGGTCGCGTTCGTGTGTGACGACGAGCTCTTCGTGAAGCCGACCGAGGAAGGGCGGGCGTACATTGGTACGCCCGAGGAAGCACCTGCGTACCCCGGTTCAAAGATGTACTTCAGAGTGAGCGGCGACCGGTGGGAGGATCGCGACTGGCTCACCGAACTCATCGACCTCACGGCTGCTGCGCTCCCCATGCCAAAGCCGAAGAAGCCAAAGTCAAAGAAAGCGCCGCAACCAAAGGCACCCAAGCAGTAGCTCTGATTGAGCGCTGTCTTGATGCTGTTTGGGTGCTGAAGCCGGTTAGGCGTATACCCTTTCTATTGCGCCGGCGATGTCTTGGGAACCGGTGACGCCGGCAAGCAGTTCTGCGCTGTCACTTGCGGCCCAGATCTCGCACTCTTCTGGGGTGCGGCCCCCGTGCCCACCGGTGTCAAGGTGCCCGTGGTCGGTAGTCAGCACGACGATCCAGTCTGCCCAATCGGCCCGCGCGGAAAGCGCACTCATCACGGTACCGACGTGTGCATCACAGCGCTCAATCGCCTGAGTGTAGCTCTCGCCAATGCCGTCGTAGTGCCCGACGATATCGACCTGCCCGAAGTACACAAACGCTGCATCGACCTCGGCGATGCCTAAGAACTCCACAGCCGCATCGCGCACCGTGATGTCGCCTGGCACGTACGTGTCGAAATCCTCAACCACGAGCGGCGCGGTGAATGCGCGTACGAGTGAGGGGTTCACGATCGGGCCGCAATCCACCCGACTGGTGAGCGGTGGCCATGAGGTCGCCGCCACCGGCATCTGAATCTTGCCCGCGGTAACAAGTCGCGAGAACACGTCGGGCGTGCGTTCGGCCGGCTGCTCGATATTGTCGTGCACACCGTGCTCTTCAGGGAATGTGCCAGTCAAGACCGTTGACCACATGGGCCCCGAGATCGTGTGGCACCGCTCGTCGATGTCGATCGCAACGCGGCCGCCGCGCTGAGCGATCGCATCGATGTGCGGCGTAGTTGCCTGCTCGAGCGCATCGCGCCGCACCCCGTCGATGCCGATGAGGAGAACCTTCTTGCTCATGCTGCCACATCGTTTCGAGCTTCGTTCTGAGTAGCCACTACCTGTTCCGTACCGATGGCCACGAGCCTGCCCTTGGAGTACACGTTGATGTCTTCCGCATCCACACTCACGTGCACGGCGCTGTCGTCTTCGATGTGCACGGCGAGCGAGCCGGTGACGACGGCCTTGAGCTTTTCGTCACCCGCAAGTTTGAGCTTGAGCGAGCTCGTCGCACCGAGGTATGTGCGGGTCTTCACCTGTGCCGGGATCCAGTGCGCTGAGTCTTGTTGTGCAGAAGATTGCTGCGTAGCGGCACCCGGAGTGAGCGACACGTGCACGCTCTCGGCGCGGAACGAGCAGCGCACCTTCTCGCCGTCTGCGACCGGGGAGGGGAGATCGAAGAGCCCCTCCCAGCGCAGGCGGCCGTTCTCGGCTGTCACCTTGATGTCGTTGCGGCGGCCGATGAAGTTCGCGCCCTCGCGGTGGGTGGGACGGGCATACATCTCGCTCGGCTCCGCGACCTGCAGAATGCCTTCGCTACCCATGAGCACAATGCGATCTGACATCGCGAACGCCTCGGTCTGGTCGTGCGTCACAAAGATTGTGGTGATGCCGACCTCCTTCTGAATCTCGCGCACCTGATCGCGCAGGCGCGATCGCACCTGCGCATCGAGAGCGCTTAGCGGCTCATCGAGCAGCAGAATGCGGGGGTTCGGGGCGAGCGCGCGGGCGAGGGCTACGCGTTGCTGCTGCCCACCCGAGAGCTGCTTCGGTCGCTTGTTCTCGTGCTTGTGGAGGCCGATGAGCTCGACCATCTCGTCGACGCGCTTTTCGATTTCATCCTTCGGCATGCGCGCGGCCTGCAGCGGGAACGCGATGTTCTTGCGCACCGTCATGTTCGGAAACAGCGAGTACTGCTGAAACACCATGCCGATGCCGCGCTTCTGCGCGGGGGTGTTCGTCATGTCGACATCGTCGAACTTCACGCTGCCCGAGTCGAAGGTCTGTAGGCCTGCGATCACGCGCAAGAGCGTCGTCTTGCCGCAGCCTGATGGCCCGAGCAGTGAGACGAACTCACCGTCGTGAATGTCGAGCGACACATTGTCGAGCACGACGTGGTCGCCGTACGCCTTCCGAACGTTCTGTACCGAGACAGTACTCATCGCTTCACTCCTCTTTTGGTTTTCAACTTCTGTGCCCCACCGAGCGTCGGCTGTGAGGGGTCGGAATCAATGCGGCTCAAAATGAGCGAGATGGCAAACAAGACGAGGAAGATCGCGAACGACACCGCTGCGAGTTCCGTGCCAGCTCCTGGGGTTCTGCCTTGGAACATGCGAAGCGTCCACAGCGGCAGGGTCTCGTACGCGCCACCGATGATGATCTGCGTGATCGCGAACTCGCCGAACGCAGACGATGCGACGAGCAGGGTGCCACTCATGATGCCCTTGCGAGCTGCGGGAACGACGACCTGCGTCATGGTCTGCCACCACCCCGCACCGCTGAGCTGCGCGGCCTCAGAGAGTTGCTTCACGTTGTTCGTCATGAGTGAGCTCTCCACCGCCCAATACAGGTACGGGAAGGTGACCGCGCAGATCGTGACAATCAGCAGACCGACTGTGGCGAAGAGCTGCGGGGCGAACTCGCCGACCGTGAGCTGCATGCCGGCCGCGATCACGATCCACGGCAGTGCGAACGGTGCGATTGCGAGCCCGTGAAAGAGCGACCTGAGCTTCGGGGAGACCACCACCGCGATGTACGCGGCAGGGATCACGATGATCCAGTTGATGATGCACACCATTGCGGTCACGAACAGCGACCGTCCCGTGGCGAGCAGCACGTCTTGGTTCTGAAGCACTGTGCCCCAGTGCTCGAGCGTGTAGGCAGACGGGAGTACCGTGCTGCCCCATTGGCGCGAAAAGCTAAAGAGCAGGAGCGCTAGGAGCGGCAGCCCGAGGTATACAAAGAGCAGCACGAGTGGCATGCGGCTGAGGCCGCCACCTGGCTTCGATGAGAACCGCTTGATCTTCACGTTTGGCGTCTTGGTGCTCGGTTTCTCGAGCGTAGGTGCGTGTGTCACAGGATCTTCTCCCCTCGGCGCTGCACGGTTCGATACAGCCAGATGAGTGCGATGGCTTGAATGATGAGAAGCACTGCGAGTGTCGCCGGGCGTTCGAGCCCGAAGATTCCGCCTTGCACCCCGAGCCCGATTTGCACAGACAGAAGGTCAACGGAGCTCGGCGACTGCGTTACGACATAGGGGATGCCATACGCGCCCATCGCCCACATGAACACCTGCAACGCGTTGCCCGCGACGAATGGGGTGAGCACGGGAATGCCGACGCGGCTCCAATAGCGCCACGTGCCTGCTCCCGCCATGCGTGAGGCCTCACGCCACTCGTCGCGGAGCAGGGCGTAGCTCGGCAGCGTGAGCAGCAGATAGAGCGGGAGGTGCACGTAGAGCATGATGATGTTGAGCCCGACCATGGAACCTAGGGTCGGAAACTCGGTGGGCTCGAAGATCTTGCCCCAGAGAATCGTGAGCATCCCGTTTGCGCCGATGAGCAGGAGGAAGGCGAACGCGAGGCCTGGCCCGCCAAAGTTTGAGGCGACGTTGATTGTCGACATGACCCACCCGCGAGACTTGCTCGAGAGTTTGAGGAGTGCAAGCGCAATAGGGGTGCCGAACCCGACGCAGAGCAGGGTCTGCCAGAGTGCGAACTGCACCGAGTTCAAGATCGCCGAGCGATCAACTGGGTTCGTGATGACCTGCACGAAGTTGTCGAAACCAACTCCGTCGTTGGTTTGTAGCGAGGTGTAGATGAGCATGAGCATCGGGGCGATGAGGCATGCGAATCCGAGTATCACCATTGGCACCGCGGGAAGCGTGCGAATGAGCTTGTGGGACTTCACGGGTCTCGATTCTTTCTATGCGAGTGAGACGTGGGGCTGGGTGGAGCGACGATAGTGCGCCGCTCCACCCAGGAGCCCGTCGAGTACCTAGTTCTTGACGTTCGCGTTGTAATCGGCGAGCAACTGCTCGGGGTCAATTAACGTCGCGTCAAACGTTTGAGTGTTCTCGTAGTTTTCTTCTGGGAGCCAGCGCGTGCGGCGGTCTTCAGGGACCTCAAGGTCGCCGTTCACGAAGCGGATCGGGCGAGCACCGAAGTCAGCGAACTTGAGCTGAGCCTCGTCGGTGAGCACGTAATCCATGAACCCCTTAATGAAGTCCATCGACTCGGCGTTGTGCCCGTTCGCAAGAATCGAGGAGGGCATGTAGATCGATCCGTCAGACGGCACAACGAACGAGAGCTCGACACCCTGCTCTGCTGCCTGCTCGATCGCGGCGATCGCGTTGAAGTCGTACTGCACCATCACGCCGTACTCGCCGCGAATCAACGTATCGATGCTCGGAGCAACGTCTGAGACGTTGGTGGTCGCGAAGAGCTCGTTGAGAAACTCCCAGGTCGCATCAGTGGCGGTGACATCCCCACCCTTGGCGAGCGCGATCGAGAGGTCGACTGCCTGCTGGGTGCCGCCGATCGGTTCGTTCAGCCCTGACGAGGCAATCTTTCCGTTGGCATATTCGTCGCTGAGTAGGTCGTCCCACGTCTGGGGAGCCTCAGACACCGAATCATTGACGAGGAACCCGACGACGCCGGTGAACGTGTTTGTCCAGCCGCCGTCTTCGCCGTACTGGCCGGGCTTCAGGTCAGTGGCACCCTTCGGGATGTACGGGGCGGTGACGCCCGCACCCTCTGCGACCTGACCCCAGAGGCCGCCAATGTCGCTCAGGTACCCGATTGGGTTGCCCTTCTCTGCGTCGTAACGCTGAATGGCTTCGCCGGAGGACATGTCGCTGTCGACGTGCTCGCAGTCGAGCTCGTTCTCGTCGCAGAACGCCTCGAAGAGAGCGCCGTAGTTCGCCCACTCATCGGGGAGCGCGTAGGTCGTGAACGGCTTGGCCTGTGCCTGGAGGTTTTCCATAACCGGGGGTGCGGTCCAGTCACCGTCGTCAGAAGCATGTGACGCTGACGAGCAGCCGGTGAGAATCATTCCGGCAATTGCGGTGAGCGCGAGGGCTCCGGTGAGCTTCTTTTTCATGATGCGCCTTTCAAACGTGTTGGGTGAGTCGGGATGGATTGGGTGGTCTGGAGGTGGATTACCGAGGAGAAGTTTCAAGGAGGAATCGTGATGAAGATTCGAGGAGAGTGCTCAACGACTCTTCTGCGAAGCCGAGCGCGGTCGTCATGCCAATGCCCGTCGTGACTGACGCCGCGCGCACTCCCGGGAGCGGGGTCTCGCACACGAAGTTCGTGTCGGCAGAGGATGCGTAGATGCCTCGCCAGCGACGGCGCACCTTCAGACCGTCGACCCCGAAGAGTCGTGCAGTTTCACTGAGCAGCAGCTCGTCGCTGCGCTCGAGCTCGAACGGGTACTCGGTGCGCTCGCGGTGATGCGTGTCCCCGACGACGAGAGTTCCATCGGGGCGCTGGGTGAGCATGTGGTTGAGATCGTGTTCGAGGAGCTCGGGACTCGTCTCCTCGAAGTGCGTGCGAAGTGGGTCGTGCGAGTCAAGTTCGCGAAATGCGTCGTACCTGAGCAGCGAGAGCCCCGTCAGAATTGCGGGGCTGATCCGCACGCCGCGCGGCGGCTCAATCTCGAGCATGCGCAGCCGGCACCGCTGAATTTCGTAGGTTTCGGCGATGCTCGGGAAGAAGCGGTCAATGTCGTGATTCACCGTGACGACGATGTGCTCGGCGGTGAGCACTCCGCGGCTCGTGCTCACCGTGCCCGGAGCAACTGCGCCGACGTGTGTGTCGGTGTAGAAGTCGACCCCCTGCAGCTGGAGGTGCTCAGCGAGCGCGGCGATCGCAGTGGTCGGGTCAAGCCTCAAGTCACCGGGAAGGTGTGCCCCGCCCTGGACGAGCGACGCATCTATGTCGAGCACTTTCGAAGTGTGCTCGGCACTCAGTAGCTGCACCTCGGTGTGTTGCGTGGCTGCGAATTCAGCCATCACTGCGGCCTCGAAGTCGTTGCGCAGCACAACGGTGGTGCCGACCTCGCCCACGTCGATGCCCGTTTTCGCGCCGATGGCGAGCCATTCGTTACGCGCGACCTCTGCGTAGCGGCGGGCTTCACCCGACTGCATCGAGATGCCGACGTGGCCGAAGTTTCGTACCGACGCACCAACCGCGAACTCGTTGCGTTCGACGATCGCGGTGCGAAGCCCGAGCCGTAGCGCATGCCACGCGTGGGAGAGGCCGAGGATGCCAGCTCCGACGATGACGAGGTCGTATTTCGTGGGTGAAAGCCTGGGGCTGGACGGGGTGAATGCGGTGGTTTGTTCGAGCACGATCACCATGTAAGCACGGCTTGACTGGACAAGTTTCGAATATCACGCACTCGTCATTCAGGCTTCACGTGCTGTTGGCTTTTCGTCACCGAATGTTCCGATTTGCTTTGCAGATGATACGAAAAAACCTGATCAGGGCTAATAAGTATCGAAACAGTCTTCACTTTTGTGCGAGAAAAGTGCTTCCCTTTACATTGGTATCGACGCAATCTCGCGTGATTGGCGAGGGCCTACCTGCCTGACAGGTTGGTGACTTGTATAGACTCCCAAACATGAACGAGCAGCCAACCGAGGAATCGAAGCATGTGGCGATCGCAAACTTCCTGCGACGTGCGATCGAAACGCAGGAGTTTCCGATCGGTAGCGAGATTCCCTCGGAGTCATCACTCGCCAAACAATTCGATGTTTCACGTGGCACGATCCGCCAGGCGCTCTCAACCTTGCGAGTCGAGGGCCTGATCCATACGAGCCGCGGACGCAGGCCAGTCGTGCACGCGCAGCCCCTCGCGCAGTCGATCGACGACTTCTTCTCGTACTCATCGTGGGTGCAAGCTCAGGGGCGCACGCCCGGCCAGCGCACCATTGAGATCTCGCGTCGACGCCGCGACAGCACCGACCCCGACGTGCCGCTCGGGTACCCCGACAGTAATTACCTTGTGCACCTCACCCGGCTGCGCCTCATCGACGACCGGCCGACCATGATTGAGCGCTCGACATTTCACGACTCTGTTGGGCAGTCGCTCCTGCAGTTCGACACCGACAGCGGCTCGATTTACGCCTACCTCATCGCGCAGGGTGCACCGCTCGACGAGGGCACTCACCTCGTCGACGCAGTTCCCGCGAACGCGCTCGATGCCGAACTGCTCGAGGTCGATCTTGGCACCCCGATTCTTCGGGTGCGCCGCAACACAACGTCGGCATCCGGCTTCGTGCTCGAATACTCCGAAGACCGGTACCGCTCAGACCTCGCAAACATCCGCATCCGCAATTCACGCGCCGAATCTGCCGCGCTCATCAGTGCGTCACGCAACACCATCGCCTCAACGCTGTAATACGGCCAAGGCCGAACTCATCTAGGAGATATCTATGTCATTCCGTATGGTTTCACTCGACATGGCTGGCACCACGTTCGACGACGGCAACACCGTCTACGAGGTGCTGAGCGACTCGGTCTCACAGGCCGCAGAGACGGAGGTGCCGCAGTCACTGCTCGACCAGTGGACGGGCACGTCGAAGCTCGAGGCAATCGAGGGGATGCTGGGTGCGCTCGAACGCTCGGCCGATGCGCAGCAGGTGTATGCGCAATTCACTGACGCGCTGAACACTAGGTACCGCGAGAACCCGCCGAAGCCGTTCGCGGGAGTCACCGAGATGTTCGCTGAGCTTCGTGACGCGGGCGTGAAGGTCGCACTACAGACCGGGTATTCGACGCCGGTCACCGAAGTGTTACTCGAATCCGCCGGTTGGCGGGTGGGCACCCACCTCGATGCCGTCGTGTCGTCAGATGAGGTTGCGGCATCTCGCCCCGCTCCGTATCTCATCTTCCACACCATGGAGGCAACCGGTGTCGTTGACGTGCGCGAGGTGCTTGTCGCCGGCGACACCCCAAATGATCTCTTGGCTGGCACTCGTGCAGGTGCACGGTACGTCGTCGGCGTGCTCTCAGGTGCGCACGATGCAGACGAGCTCGGCCGCACCCCGCACACGCACCTGTTGGCGGGCGTCACCGAGATCACGAGCCTGCGCTAAACCTCGCAGTTTCGCCCTCAGTTGACGCAGGGAATAGCGCTGTGAACAGGGGAAAGGTAAGCCTAACCTTGCTTGCGAACCCCCGAAATCTGGCGCAAGATAGTGCTATACGTGGCACCAATCGGCGAAGGGTTTTGCGAACATGACTGCAACAGCAACCTCGGCAGCGAAGACAGCGCTGCACCCTGCCCGCGAACGCAAGGAACTGTCGCAGACCGCGAAGATTGGGCAGAAGCTCAACTGGCTGCGCGCAGGCGTGCTCGGTGCGAACGATGGCATTGTCTCGGTGGCGGGTGTCGTGATTGGTGTTGCCGCGGCGACTCCAGGCAACGTCATCGCAATTGCGACCGCGGGCATCGCGGCGCTCGTGGCGGGCGCCTTCTCAATGGCGGGCGGCGAATACGTATCGGTGAGCACGCAGCGCGACACCGAACGCTCACTCATCGCACAAACGAAGACTGCGCTCGAGAAAGACCCTGACGGAGAGCTCACGAAGCTACGTGGCTACCTCGAAGACCGCGGTGTGAGAACTGAGCTCGCCAAACAGGTCGCAGAGGAGCTCACGGAGCGCGATGCGCTCGCCGCACACGCAGAGCTCGAGCTCGGCCTCGATCCCGACGAGTACACGAGCCCGTGGGTGGCCGCGATCTCGTCGTTTATTGCGTTTACGATCGGCGGCGTCATCCCGCTCGTCATGATACTGTTGCCGCTCGGCGACTCGCGTGTGTGGGCTGCGGGCCTCGCGGTACTCGTGGGGCTGTTCCTCACTGGGTGGATCAGCTCCGCGCTCGGCGAATCCCCGCGTTTGCGGGCAATCCTTCGCAACGTGCTCATGGGCAGCGCGACGATGGTAGCGACGTACCTCATCGGTCTGCTGTTCGGAGTGGCTGTCGGCTAGCGGATGCCGGAGGCTAGTCGCTCTAAGCTAGGGGCATGACGACTCATGCTGCTGACAACGGTGTTTCTGACATTTTCGATCCGAGCGTGTGGGAAGTGGCTCCGGGGGCCGCAGGCTACACCGACATCACCGCTCACCTGAGCCTCGATGGGCGCATTTCCCGCATTGCGTTTGACCGGCCAGAGGTGCGCAACGCCTTCCGCCCCCATACCGTCGACGAACTCTTCGATGCGCTCGAGCGGGTGCGTGTGAACCCGAAGGTCGGTGCCGTGTTGCTCACCGGCAACGGCCCGAGCCCGAAAGACGGCGGATGGGCGTTCTGTTCAGGCGGCGACCAGCGCATTCGTGGGCGCGACGGGTACAAATATTCAGACAACGAAACGTCGGTCGGGCCCGAGGGGCTTGCCCGCGCAGGTCGCCTGCACATTCTTGAGGTTCAGCGGCTGATCCGCTTCATGCCGAAGGTCGTCATCGCTCTTGTGCCCGGGTGGGCTGCCGGCGGTGGGCACTCGCTCAATGTCGTCTGCGACCTCACGATCGCGAGTCGCGAGCACGCGAAGTTCAAGCAGACCGACGCAGACGTGGGCTCGTTCGACGCTGGCTACGGCAGCGCGTACTTTGCTCGCCAGGTCGGACAGAAGAATGCTCGTGAGGTCTTCTTTCTCGCCCGAGAATACGACGCCGAGCGCGCACGTGAAATGGGGGCCGTGAACGAGGTCGTGCCACACGCAGACCTCGAATCCACCGGTATCGAATGGGCGCGTACGATTCTCGGAAAGTCGCCGACTGCGATCCGGATGCTCAAGTACGCGATGAACGCGGTTGACGACGGCATCGTCGGCCAGCAGATTTTCGCGGGCGAAACCACCCGCCTCGCTTACGGTACCGATGAGGCTGCCGAGGGCCGCGATTCGTTCCTCGAGAAGCGTGAACCTGACTGGGCTCCCTTCCCCTACTATTACTGAGAAGCCGCCATTCAATATAGGTAGACACATCGGTATACCTGGCGGTAATCTTAGGCCATGGGTACAACGACGATTAAAGTTCCGGTTCAATTGCGCGACCGTATTAATCGGGATGCGCAAGAACGTGGCCTCACTGCATCAGGCCTCATTGAAGGTCTGTTAGACGGATATGAGCGCCGGCAGCGTATGGAAGCATTTGGACGAGCTTTCCGCGGTGCAGGCGATGAATACTGGGATGAATTCCAAGCCTGGGACACGATTAGTCCGAATGATGGTGCAGATGATTGACGTTCGGAGGGGGTTGGTTGTCTGGGCCGACCTGGATCCGGTGCGTGGGCGTGAGCAAGCTGGCCGTCGACCGGCACTGATCGTGGCAAGCGATGCGTTTCTAGAGCAAGCAAATACTTTGGCAATTGTCGTCCCAGCCACTACGAAGGATCGTGGGTGGCCAAATCATGTGCGGCTGCACGGATCCGCACTTGACCTTCCTGCTCCGACATTCGCTATGACGGAGCAACCACGCACTATTACTCGAGAACGACTCATTAAGTCAGCGGGATACGTCGACATCAGCGTAATGCGTGAAGTCGATCGATGGTTGAGGGATTTTTTCGCACTGCCTTAACCACATGGTTTCTGCGACAGCGGTAACCTGGAGGGGTGACCGACCATGTTCTTCGCGCGATTCCGGTTGAGGATCGCGCCTGGCTCATTGCAGCCCTCGACGATGCCCTGATGGGCGGCGCTCCCGTACTCCCACTCGAGCCCGGGCTTGACCCGGGTGACCCAGAGATCGAGGCGTTGAAAGCGCTTCCGCTCCCGGCGGGCACCGCGGTCGTAGTGCGCACATCGGGATCGAGTGGCACTCCGAAGGCCGTTGCGCTCTCTGCGGATGCTTTGAAAGCCAGCGCTGACGCCACCCGTGACGAGCTTGGCGGCCCGGGGCAGTGGCTCGTGACGCTGCCTGCCCATCTCATCTCTGGGCTGCAGATGCTCGTGCGCAGTTCGGCGTCACGCATCGATCCTCTGTTTGCGCCGGCGAATGCCGACGCGCGCGCACTCATTGAGCTTGCAGACCGCATGGAGCACGACCGCCGCTACATCTCACTCGTGCCGGTGCAGCTCACGCGCCTGCTCGACCTTGCCGAGAGCGATCTAGATGCGGCGGATACGCTCACACGTTTCGATGCGGTGCTCGTGGGTGGGCAGTCGGTGTCACTCGAGCAGCGCCGCCGGGCACACGCGCTCGGGGTGACACTGCGCCGCAGCTACGGCATGACTGAGACGGCTGGTGGCTGCGTGTACGACGGCGTCGAGATCGGCGACACCCTCGTGCGCATCCGCGACG
>JBQEBC010000042.1:0-22596 GCA_052106035.1 Leucobacter sp.
ATGGCGTGAACAACCACAACCTATGAGATGTTGCGCTTCCGACTAGAACCCGGGAGTGAGCGAAACTGGGTGCAATAAACGGTCGCACAATCGCGTGCGACCGTAGGCTGAAGTTATGTCTGATGCGCGCTCACAATCGAATTATCAAGTACGTCTCGCCTGGGGCCGCGACGGGCTAACGAGACTCGCCGAATCAGAGATTGTCGTTGTGATCGATGCGATCGATGTAGTGGACGGAAACCAAGCAGCTGAACTTGCTGCCGCGGCCGCCTCGTTGGGGCATGGCCCAAAGGTGTTCATCGGGTCGCTTCGCAACGCGACCGCCACTGCGAAGGCCGTGTACGACGAACAGATTGCTCGTTTGGGTCGTACCTCAATCAACCTCGTGCTTGCTGGCGACAACGGGGTGTTCGCTGTTGAGGACTATCTCGCGGCGGGGGCAATCGGCGGGGCGCTCTCAGCGCTCGGGCTTGACCACTCAGCTCCAGATGTCGCGGTTGCAACTGAGGGCTTTCGTCCGCTCTCTCGGGCACTCAAGCACTTGCTCTCTGCGAGCGCTTCGGGCATAGCTCTCAAGGCGGCGGGTCGCGGGGACGAAGCGAAGATCGCGGCAGAGCTCGATGCCGTTGCCAAGGCGATCCACTTCAATTAGGTCAGGTATGGGGGTGACACCGAGACCGCGTTCTCGATATCACCCCGCGCAGACTGCTACTTCGCGACGATCTGACGCTTTGACGAGATCACACCAGTGTCGAATCCAGCGAGGTGGAGCCCACCGTGGAACCGGGCATGCTCAATCTTGATGCAGCGATCCATGACGACGTCAAGGCCCGCCTCGTCAGCGATTGACGCAGCCTCCTCGTTCCACGAGCCGAGTTGCAACCAAAGTGACTTGGCGCCAATCTCGACGGCTTCGCGGGCAACGCCCGGTAAGTCGTCGTGCTTTCTGAACACGTCGACGACATCGGGCACAACCGGGAGATCTGCGAGCGAAGCATAGACAGGCTGATCGAGAATCTCATTTGCGCGTGGGTTCACGATATACACGTCGTACGGAGAGCTTGACAGTAGGTAGGTCGCCACAAAATAACTTGCGCGTGACGGGCTATTCGATGCGCCCACGATCGCGATTGACTATGCGCGCCGCATGATTCCGAGGCGTTCCGCGGCGGTCGGCCCCTGCCAGGTTCGGTCAGCGTGAGCCGACACTGTGCCAGCCGGTGAGGGAGAAATGGGCGCGTCGCTCATCGGGTTTCTCCTGTCGCGAGGGTGAGAGCCTGATCCAGATCCCACAGAATGTCTTCAGGGTCTTCGATGCCCACTGATATACGGATGAGGTCGGCGGGTACGCCTGCCTGCTCCAGTTGTTCTGCGGACAGCAGCTGGTGTGTCGTCGAACCAGGGTGAATGACAAGCGTGCGGGCATCGCCAATATTTGCGAGGTGACTTGCAAGCTGGAACGAATCTATGAATTTCTCTCCAGTGGCGCGGGCAGCCTGAGCGCGATCGGTTTCTGACTCGAACTCGCCCGGTGCGCGTACGCCGAATGCGAACACGGACCCAGGTCGCGCAGCACGGTGTGGGCGCCGTCCTTCGTGGGAAAGGTACGCTCTGCACGGTCGATGTGCACTCGACCTGCGGGTGCAGACGCACGGGTATCGATCTGTTCGGGCATGCTACTTAGAATGCACACTGTTTTCGGGAATGAGAAAGTCGTTCGTAACATGACGACGCATTTGTCAGTTACTCCGCCTCATCTCTGTCCCATCCCCGCACGGCGAGCAGACGGAAACATCCAGGCTGCTCGACGCGCCAACCGTCTGGCAGTCGCGGCTCGAGCTCGGCGGAGGTGTAGCTGCGCCGAATGCTTCGCAGGCCATCGACGTAGGCGAATGTTCCTGGGGAGAACGGTGCCGCCGCGGCCGCGTATGTCGCGAATGCGAGTCGGCTACGCGCAATATCCGAGTGCACGCAGAGCGAAGTCGAAAGCATCTCTGAATCAGCGACTACAGCATCGAATTCCGCCGCAGTGAGATGGTGCAACAGGTGGTTTGAGACGACGATGTCGAAGCGTTCGCCCTCGCGCACGAGTGTGCCGCTCGTCGTCTCCCGGAATATGACGCCGTGAGTCGTCGATTTTCTGTTCGCGACTTCGATCGCGTTTGAGTCTGGATCGATCCCCAGTGCGACGACGTCAATTCCGTCTGAGCGCGCGTGCTGCACGATTCGGCGAAGCACGTCGCCACCACCGCAACCGATGTCGAGGAGGCGCACAGGTCGCCCCCTGGGTACGAGTCCGGCGAGCACTGGCTGAAGATGCGAGCGATAGGCGCCGTCCCAGTGGCTCACGACTCGGTTGATGAGCGTAAACCGCTTGAGGGTGCGGCGAAGACGCTGCGGATCACAGTCTGGGTCGTCCATGAGCTCGAGTAGACGGGTGTCACGCTCGGAGAGGTTCATTGCGGAGTCGTCTCGCCAGTACCGCCCAGGGCACTAGACGCGCGGCGCGTGAAGCGCGCAGCCTCGACAGTGAGTCCCGGTCCGAAGCAGAGACCAGCCACCCGGGCGGTACCGAGTGACTCATCGAGCATGATTCGCTGCAAAATGAAGAGGATCGTCGCGCTCGACATGTTGCCGTATTCGCGAAGCACGTCGCGCGAGTGTTGCATCGCGGCATCAGGGAGCCCGAGGCTGCTCTGGGCCCGGTCGAGCACGCTTCGTCCGCCGGGGTGCACGGCCCAGGTGTCAGGTGAAGCGAGTGGATCCGACCCGGCCCCGAGCAGCTCATCGACAGCGCCTCGGATCTCGCGCCCAATGATGCGAGGAACTTCGGGGGTGAGCCGCATCTCGAATCCGTGATCGCCGATGGTCCAGTCCATGGCGCCTTCGCCTTCGCTCGTGATCGTTGTCCTGAAGTTGCCGACCTCGAGCACCGAGCCGGGCGCCTGCGCAGCGTCGGAGCACATGATCGCGGCGGCTGCCCCGTCTCCGAAAACCGCGGAAGCGACGATCTGCTCGGGGTTACGGGACGAGCGAAGATGAATCGAACAGATCTCACCGCAGACGACGAGCACGACGGCAGCGGGGTTTGCGTCGCACACGCGAGCGGCGGCGCGCAGAGCAGGGAATGCCGCCGCGCACCCCATGAACCCAATGTGGGTGCGTTCCGCCGTACGAGGGATGCCGAGATCGTTTATGAGTAGAAAGTCGGGCCCAGGCGCGAAGAACCCCGTGCATGATGCCGTCATGATGTGGGTGATCTCGCTCGCCTCGTGCCCAGAGCGCGCGAGGGCATCGCGGGCTGCTGATTCGAACAGGGAAGGTGCTTCGCGACGATAGATCGCATTTCGCTCACCTGTCGACGGAGCGCGGAGCCTGCCCTCCGTGTCGACAAATTCCGACAGCCATTCGCCCGGAGCTCCGACGATTGTGTATCTCGAATCGATCGCTGACTGGTCGAATGCGGATCGGATGAGCCGCGATGCCAGGCGGTCGATGCCGGACTGCGCGATGAAGAAATCCCGGGCCTCGTGTTGTTCGAGCCGCGCGCGCGGCACGGCGGTACCAACGGAAAGAATATACGCGCTCATTTGACTATAGAACCTCACCCCGCATGACCATGGGAAGCCCTTGACACGAGCCACGCCACACCTGTCTACTCAATGGTGCACGACCGAATCCCTGGAGGTGGTCTTTGGAACTGGCGCAGGCGGTGCCCTGGACCCCGCTTGCCGTGCTCGCATACGTCGCGACGGTGACGATTGGCACGCTGAGCCTTCGCGGGCGCCGGGTGCACCGAAGATGGCACAGCACCCTCTTTGCCGTGACTGTAGCACTCACGGTGCTTGCAGGGCTATTCGCGCTACCCACACAGTGGGTGCGGGCGCTGTGTCTCGCACTCGCGCTCGTACCGCTCGCGTTTCTCCCGTTTGCCGCGAGGCCCGTGCGGGCCCATTCCTCACGCCACGCAATGCTCGGGCTCTCTGCCGCGCCTTGCTACTGCGCTGCCCTCGCCTTATGGGTGGTCCAGCTGTGAGCGCCGAACACCGTATGCCTTCAGTTTCATGAAAGGAAACACCGCATGGAATTTCTCGATGTGCTCTTCAACCGCCGCACGACGAACGGGCCGTTTCTGCCCGATTCCGTGTCCGCCGAGCACCAGCAGCTTCTCATCAAAGCGGCTGCTTCGGCCCCGTCGCAGTTCAACAGCCAGCCGTGGCGATTCGTCCTTATTGAAGAGCGGCAAACGATCGAGACCATCGCGCGCGTGAGCGGTGAGTCGATGCGGTCGGTCATTTCAGAGGGGTCATTTTTCGAACGTTACAAGCACCACTTTCGCTTCAGCGCGGAAGAGATGGCTGAGCACCGATCTGGCATGTATTTCGATAAGTTACCCGCTGCTCTCAGGCCGTTCACGAAGGCCGTGTTCACTTCGGCGGGAGTCGCGGCGATGCGCGCGCTGCGGGTGCCGCACACTCTCGGTGAGGAGAATCGGAAGCTTGTGGCTGGATCTCCCCTCATTCTCGGAGCCATGCTCGATCGACGTGAGCGCACCGCGCACGCGCTCGCCGATTTCTACTGCCAGTTCAGCCTCGGGGCGGCGATGGAGAATGTGTGGCTCACCACGGTCGAGCTTGGTATGGGAATCCAGTTCATCTCATTCCCGATGGAGATGCCGAAACAGTGGGAGCGGCTCACCGAGTTACTCGGGGTGCCGGAGGATCTCGAACTCATGGCGCTGTATCGTCTCGGATATGTTCCTGAGCAGCCTGGCCGACCGGCGATCGACTGGTCGAGTCGGGAACGCCGGCCGCCCTCGCAGTTCGTGTTCAGAGAGAACTGCCAGACACCCCAAGAGGGGTGGGACGACGCGTGACGTGTTGAGCGATCAGTGCTCCGCCCACACGCCGAGTTCGTTGCCGGTTGGGTCGGTGAAATGCAGGCGTCTTCCACCGGGGAAGTCGTACGGGCCCTGTGTGACGGTTCCGCCGGCCGCCCGAATTGCATCTGCGCTCGCGTCGAGGTTCGCGGAGTACAAGATGACGAACGGGCCGCCGACCGGTCTCGCCCCGTCCGCGAGCAGCAGCCCGCCGACCTCATCGAACCCGTTGGGCGCGAGGATTCCTACGTATGCGGGGCCGTAATCTTTGAACGCCCAGCCGAAGGCATTCGTGTAGAACGACTTCGCCTCACCGAGATCGGTGACGGCGAGCTCGACATAGTTGATCGAGTGGTGCGCAGGTACATGAGTCATGTTGCGACAGTATCCGTATGAGCGCGGAATCGCTAGACCCTGGTGTTGCTGCGGTGTATTCGATATTGGATCTTCGGCGATACTGCGCTGCTACTTTCGAGGCAACACAGTGTGCACGCGCTCGATATGGTCGCGAAACTCGGCCATAAACCCGCTGAGAAATTCGCGGGTGTCGTCATTGGTGACGGTGCCGTCATCTTGGAACACGTCGGGGCTGAACTGAATGTATGCCTCTGGCGAAGTCATCTGGCGGGCGTTGCAAAACGACAGCACCGCGCGCAGCGATTGCTGCGCCACCGCCGTACCGATCGCACCGATCGAGGCGCCAGCAACGGCGGTGGGCATGTGGTCGAACGAATTCTTGCCCCAGGGGCGAGACGCCCAATCGATCGCGTTCTTCAGTGCGCCCGGAATCGAGCGGTTGTACTCCGGGGTGACAAAGAGGATCGCATCGCTCGATTCGATAGCTTTCTTGAGCGCTTGTCCTTCTGCGGGGTAGTCATTATCAAAATCTTGACTGTAGAGCGGCAGGTCGCCGATCGGAATCTCGGTGAACTCGAGGTCGTCTGGCGCGACCTTCATGAGCGCCTGCGCGAGCACTCGGTTGATTGAGGTGGAGGAGAGACTTCCGACGAAATAACCAACGTTGTATGACATGACTGCTCCTTTGTGGGAATAATGGAAGACACACTGTCGTGCCAGTATCTGCCCGATAGTCCTATTTGGCTACCGTGTATTCCCTGAAATGCTCCTTGGCCTCGAATGACGGGTCACGATGAATAGGAGAAGCGCATGAGGCGACCACGGAGAAGCGTGATGGCCTCGTGCGCAGCTGCGGTGATGGTTCTCGTATTGAGCGTGGGATGTTCAGCGCCCAGTAGTGAGAGTGATGGGTGGCGTTCAAACGCCGAATCAGAAGCGTCGACCGCTCTGGGCGAGGTGCAAGTCGTCGCCGATGGCCTCGAAGCGCCGTGGTCGCTCGCGTTCCACACCGATTCGGAAGGCGCCGAAACCCCACTCGTGAGTGAGCGGGACTCCGCCCGCATTCTTGAACTCGCCGAAAGTGGCGAAACACGCGAGGTCGCGACGATCCATGGGGTCTCGCCGCAGGGCGAGGGCGGACTCCTCGGCATCGCCGTTTACGACGGATATCTCTATACCTACTTCACTTCTGCAGACGACAACCGAGTCGAACGCTTCGAGATTATGGGTGCGTCGGGATCGCTGAAGCTCAGAGCATCGGAGCTGATCATTGCCGGGATCCCGTCGGCGGGGAACCACAACGGCGGCCGTATTGCGTTCGGGCCCGACGGCATGCTCTATGTCACCACGGGAGATGCAGGAAAACCTTCGAGCGCACAAGAACCTGATTCGCTCGGAGGAAAGATCCTTCGCCTAACGCCGGACGGGGGAGTGCCTGACGACAATTCTTTCCCTGGTTCACCCGTCTTCACGCTCGGACATCGTAACCCTCAAGGCATCGCATGGTCACACGACGGCACGATGGTTGCGAGCGAATTCGGGCAGAACACCTGGGACGAACTTAACGTCATCGAGCCAGGCAGCAACTACGGTTGGCCAGAGGCAGAGGGAATCGCAGATACGGAGGGCTTTGTCGACCCCGTGCAGCAGTGGGAACCAGGAGAGGCGAGCCCGAGCGGCATCTCGATCTCGGGCGAGACGATCTACATTGCGAATTTGCGCGGGGAACGCCTGCGGAAGGTTCCGCTCGATGAACTTGACGCCTCGCGTGAGTACTTCGTGGGTGAGTACGGCAGGCTGCGTGACGTGGTTGCGGCGCACGGCGCGCTCTGGGTACTCACGAATAACACTGACGGGCGGGGGAGCCCGGGCGGTGACGACGACCGGATCCTCCGTATTGAACTCGAAGGAGTGTCTTAGCAGCCAGACGGTTCCGTGTGCGGGTAAACGGGCGTATCGTGTGCCACATGACTGCGATCGAATTGCTCATTGACCTGGCTCGCCGCCCGCAGGAGGTCGCGGGTCCACTTCGCGAGGTGCTCACTGCTGAACTCGTGAATGCACACCCGCACCACGACAACTCCATTGCCTGGCTGTTCTGGCACTCGGGTCGGGTGATCGATGAGCAGTTCTCAGAGCTTGCAGGCTCTGAGCCTCTCTGGACTGCGAGAGGATTCGCAGAACGCTTCGCCCTCGCCCTCGACTCAAATGACCACGGCTACGGGCACACTCCGGAACAAGCACGCGCGGTCATCGTGAAGAGCCCCGCACTGCTGTTCGAATATTTTGACGCGGCAATCGACGCCCAGGTTGCCTATCTTGAGACGCTGACCGACAGCGATCTTGACCGGGTGATCGATGAGAACTGGGATCCACCAGTCACGCTCGGTGTGCGCATGGTGAGCATCACTATGGATGCGGCGCAGCACATCGCTCAGGCGGCCTACATCGCAGGGATCGGGGACGAAGCGTTCGAGTAGTGACCTCAAGGCAGTCCGTGACCAAGCCGCAGGGATGGATTAGACGCGCGGGTCGAGCACGACCTTGATGCAGTTGTCTTCCTTTTTCTGGAACATCTCGTAGGCTTCGGGGGCCTCTGCGAGCGGGAGTCGATGCGTGACAAGATCCTCGGTGCCGAGCGGATCCGTCGGGTCCTCGACGAGCGGCAGCAGGTCTTCGACCCACGACTTTACGTTGCACTGGCCCATGCGCAGTTGAATCTGCTTGTCGAAGAGCGTGAGCATCGGCATCGGGCTCGCCTGACCACCATACACACCGCTGAGCGAGACCGTACCGCCACGACGCACGAGGTCGATTGCCGCGTGAAGGGCTGCGAGGCGGTCGAGCCCTCCCGTCTCCATGAGCTTTCTCGCCACTGGGTCAGGAAGCACACCGACCGCTTGCTGAGCGGCCTTCGCCACGGGGGAGCCGTGTGCCTCCATGCCGACGGCGTCAACGACGGCATCGGGTCCGCGACCCTCGGTGGCATCACGAATCTCGTCATTGACGTCGCTCGTGAGGTCGTACACCTTCACCCCATAACGTGACGCCAGAGCGCGGCGCTCAGGGACCGGATCAATCGCGTGTACGTCGGCGCCGAGATGTTTGCCGATGCGAGCGACAAACTGTCCGACTGGCCCGAGCCCGTACACAGCGAGAGTGTCGCCGGCGCCGATGCCCGCGTATTTCACTCCCTGCCAGGCCGTCGGAAGAATGTCGCTCAGAAAGAGATACCGATGATCGGGCAGTGCATCTCCGACCTTGATCGGGTTGAAGTTCGCACGCGGCACACGAAGATATTCGGCTTGCCCGCCCGGCACCGATCCATACAGTCGCGAATAACCAAACAGTGTCGCTCCTGAGCCGTGCTCGCGTACCTGCGTCGTTTCGCATTGCGAGGTGAGGCCGCGCTGGCACATCCAGCATTCCCCACACGAGATCGTAAACGGGACGACGACCCGGTCGCCAACTGAGAGCCGTGAATCGGGGCCCGCCTCGACAACCTTGCCCATGCATTCGTGCCCGATGATGTCGCCCTTATCCATGAACGGTGTGAGCACCTCGTAGAGGTGGAGGTCCGACCCACAGATTGCCGTCGATGTCACCTCAATGATGGCATCGTCTGGACTTTCGAGTTCGGGGTCGTCTACCGTCTCGACGCTTACATTTCGTTTGCCCTGCCAGGTCAACGCACGCATCACTTCTCCTTCAATCGATTTTCTGCGGTCTCTTATGTGGTGCCATCCTCTCCGCGCAAATATTCTCGAACAAGGGGGTAGTGAGCGTCACCGGATTGGCGTATGGTCCCTTCGAGGCGAGCACATCGATGCCGAAGTCATCGGTCTAGGGGCTCAGGTCGCAGGAGCGCAACCCCTTTCAGTCGGTCGCCGTGCCGTGCCAAGATCGAAATGTACTCGAAGTGCCCTTCGACGTGAACCCGAAGCGAGAGAGGCGATGCGGCTATGGAGCAGAACACCGAGAGCCAAGACGGGGGAGTCAAAGGAATCCTTCGGAGACTCATAGCGAAAGCTCTTCAGTGGCGACTCGTGCGCACCTTCCTCCGATACTCCGAGCATCAGGGGCCGCGTCTCGCCGACAGCGTGACCTACCGCGCACTGTTCAGCGTGTTCGCTGCAGTGCTGCTCGGCTTTTCACTTGCAGCGCTCTGGCTCGGAAACAATCCTGATGCGATGCGCGCGCTCACCGAGACGCTCGAGAGCGTGATTCCAGGAATCACCGATGTGGTGGACCCCAGCAAGATTGATGCGCCGACGGGCTTCACATTGGTCGGCATCGCCTCCCTGGCCGGTCTTGTCGGCGCCGCTATCGGGGCGATTACGAGCCTGCGAAGTGCCCTGCGCAGGCTCGCCGATCAGGTGCACGAAGATGGGTTCTTTCTCTGGGTACTCGCGCGCAACCTGCTCGTTGCCATCGCATTCGGGGGATTGCTCGGGATAGCGGCTGCATTTACAGTCGTGAGTTCCATGGGCGTCGAAATGCTCGCGTCGTGGCTCGGGTTCTCAAGAAGCGGTTTCGTCGATGTAGCCACGCGCGCCATCGGAATCCTCGTCGTGTTCATCATCGATACCCTCGCGATCGCGCTAGTGTTCCGTCTCCTCTCAGGCGTGAAGCCTCCGGCGAAGGCGCTCTGGATCGGCTCGATGCTCGGGGGAGTTGGACTCGTTGTGCTGCAGGAACTGTCGAGCCTGTTCGTGCGCGGTGCATCGTCGAACCCGCTGCTCGCCTCGTTCGCGACCCTCGTCGCTCTGCTATTGTGGTTCAACTTCTCAGCCCAGGTAATTCTTATCGCCAGCACGTACATCGTCGTCGCGGCCGCCGAAGCCGAAGACCGTGTGCGCGAGCGCTTCGGCGCGAGAACATTGGCGCAGTATCGCAGGCGGCGCGCAGAAGACCGGCTCCAGGTCGCAGCACGTGAGGTGCGGACGGAGCAGGAGGCAACCAAGAAGGAGTTGCGGGAACAGCGCTTGAACGAATGATCATGCTTCATTGCTACCGCACAGCTTTCGTGTGGCTGTCAACCCCCTGGTGAACGTGCCATCCGAACCGAGAGAGTGGGCAAAAGCTACCGAAGGAGGAATCATGGGCATGGGATCTGGCATTGTGCTTTTTGTTATAGGTGCCGTATTAGCGTTTGCGCTGAATGTGACGGTGGAATGGATCGACCTGAATATGGTCGGCTACCTTCTGATGGGCGCTGGGGCACTCATCTTTTTGATCTCACTGATCTTGTTTGCTCGAAGGCGGAGTGCGAGCACGGCTACCCCAACTGACCCGTATGTCGAATAGATCGTGTGGAGTACACGCCGCGTGCGAAAAGGAGATTTGTGATGGCTGAGATTTGGGAGCAGAACGAGGAACGCAGTGAGGACGAAGAGCTTGTCGTCACAGATCATCGCGACGCAAAAGAGCCGGCAGTGCTTCCGGGGGATGAACAATCAGTGGAAGTAACGAGCGAGGATCCGCGAGACGCACTGGAAGAGCAAGGGGAAGATGTCTCCTCGTCTCCAGCCAGGCGCGGACACGATGATGACGTAGAAATGGATTGACGTTCATTTGTCGGGGCGCAAGCCTCGCCATACAGGCTGGCGCAAGCTACCGGTGCGTGTGCGCCCCTTCGAAGTCACCTCTCCGATGAGTTCAGCTCGCACCCAGTGTGCGTCGTGCCGCGCGGCCACTGGAACATCGGTGGTTGGTTCGGGGCATTGAAGCGGGTCAAGCAAAGTTCGAATGTTTCGTCGCTCTGCGGTTGTAAAGCCGGTACCGACGCGGCCCGCATACCGAAGTGCACCGGAAGCTTGCCGATCCGCGAGTAGGAGTGACGCGAAGCCGAGTGAGTCTGATGGGCTCTCTCTCCAACCGATGATGACTGCCTCCTCCGTGTGAATGAACGGAAACTTCACCCAGTCCGCGGATCGTGTTCCCGAATGATAAGGACTCATCCAACGTTTCGCGACGAGACCCTCAAGCCCGAGTTTGGCGCTCACTGTGCGGGCTTCGATGGCATTGCCGTCAAATACGTCAGGTGCCGCAATTGGTGCTGAGGATGTTGGCTCGATGAGGCTGAGTAGCAATTCGCGGCGTTGGAGATATGGCAAGTGCCTACAGTCTTGGCCATTTATGCTCAGTACGTCGAACACGAGTAGCGACACAGGGGCGTCGCGCCTAGCTCTCGCAATGTCGCGCGTTGACGTGAGCCCGAAGCGCTGCTGTAACAGACTGAAGCTCGGGGCGCCGTCGGGCCCGAGGGTGATGATCTCGCCGTCGAGCACTGCGGCATCCGCGTTCACGCCAGCGGAAAGCTCCCGGAGTTCCGGATAGGTACTTGTCATGTTGGCACCAGAGCGGCTACGCAGCACCATGCGCTCGCCGTCGACGGAGGCGATCGCTCGAATTCCATCCCACTTCATTTCGAATGCCCATTCCGTTTCATCGAGGCGAGCGAATGCTTCGGGTGACCCGGGTTCCGCGAGCATGGGGGCGTAGTCACTCGACGAACCGTGAGTAGAGGGAACAGGTACTTTCGGTGCGTCGACGCCTACGGGCTCATCTGCGTCAGGTTCATCTCGCGGCTTCATGAGGTGGATCATCCACCTGGGCTTTCCATCCGACTCGCCTGAGCGAAATAGTGCATAGCGCTGTGAGCCGCCGAGTCCGCCGCCGGGCCTGCCATGCAGCGTGGCGATCACTTCATCATTCCGCCATTTTTCGAGCTCGTAGCGTCCGGCATCCCAGATCTCTACCCGTCCGGCTCCGTACTCTCCTCTTGGAATTACTCCCTCGAAATGGCGATACGCCATTGGATGATCCTCCGTTGGCACCGCGAGGTGATTCACCGTTGGGTCTGTCGGTGGCCCTTTCGGCAGGGCCCAGCTCACGAGCACTCCGTCGTGTTCCAGCCTGAAATCGTGGTGAAGCCTGCGTGCCTCATGTCGCTGAATCACAAAACGGGGCAACGCGTCACTCTCGCCCAGACTGTCATCCTCCGAACTATCTGAAAGATCATCGGCGCCCGAACCGTCGGTCGGAACCGGTTCCGGCGTTCGAGTTGCATCGCGTTTTGCGCGATACACACTGAGTTTGTCGTCGGTTCGCTTCCTGGTTGTCGATCCCGATCGAAGCAGGTCTGCAAGCGGATCACCCCGCTTCTCCACGCGTTGTAGGACTTCGTCGAACGTGAGCTGCTTCAGATGCGGCGAAGCGAGCTCGCGCCAGGTTCGGGGAGCGGCAACGGTGGGAGTGATCCGTCCACGTAATGAATACGGTGCAATGGTTGTCTTTGCGGCGTTATTTTGGCTCCAATCAATGAACACTTTTCCCGGACGAAGCGAGCGCTTCATCGAGCTCGTGATCTCATCGGGATGATCCGCCTCAAGCGCGCGAGCGAGTTCGTGCGCAACCTGTGCGACATCATCAGAACTTTGTGTGCCGTCAAGTGCGGCGTACAGATGGACGCCCGAACTTCCGCTTGTGAGTGGGATCGATGGGAGCCCCATATCGCGGAGGAGATCGCGGACGAGAACGGCGATCTGCGCAACCTCGGTGAGTTCCACACCCTCTCCCGGATCAAGATCAAATACCATTCGGTCGGGATATTGCGCATCACCCTCAGCATCAAATCGCCATTGGGGAACGTGAATTTCGAGCGACGCGAGTTGCGCGAGCCATACGAGAGTCGCCTCATCGTTGACGAGTGGGTACGTGTTCAAGTGATCCTTATGTTGGATCTCGCCAGTCTGTACCCAGTCTGGCGCACCGTCGCCGATGTCCTTTTGAAAGAACGAGTTCTTTCTGCCGTCTTCTCCGACGCCATCTGGCCACCGTTTTCTTGTAGCGGGACGCCCTTCGCAATGTGGAAGCATCGTTGACGCAATCGCACTGTAATAGGTGATTACTTCGCCTTTTGTCGTGCCGGTAGCGGGATAGAGCACCTTGTCGAGATTCGTGACACGAAGCTTGTGACCGCCCACGCTCACGATTCGCCCATCTGTTGCCATATGTACAGGATCACCGGTGGATTGCGCAAGGCATAGCCCTTTGACGCGGGAGTGGACTTTACTGTACGCATGAGAGCAATTTGGAACGGAGCAATTACGTTTGGGCTTGTGAACGTCCCAGTCAAGCTATATAGCGCGACTGAGGATCACGACGTTGACCTGCACCAGGTGCACGATAGTGACGGTGGGCGGATCCGATATCAGCGCAGATGTGAAATCTGTGGTCAAACAGTCGAATTTAAGCACATTGACCGCGCATACGTTGATGACGAAGACACGATTGTGCTCACGAAAGCAGATTTCGCGTCTATCCCGCAAGAGCGCGACCGCGAAATTTCAGTCGTAGAATTCGTGCCGAGCGATCAGGTGGATCCGATTCTTTTCGAGCGCACATATTACCTAGAGCCTGGAGGAAAGACGACGAAAGCATACGTGCTCCTGCGTCGAACACTGCAGAAGACTGATCGCACTGCGATTGTGCAGTTTGCATTGAGGCAGAAGACGCGGCTCGCAGCGCTCAGAGTGCGTGACGATGTGTTGGTCCTCCAGACGCTTCTTTGGCCCGATGAAGTTCGCGAGCCCGCGTTTCCGGCACTGGACCAGACCGTTCGCATCAGCCCCAAGGAACTTCAACTTTCAGCCTCGCTCGTGAAAAGTTACTCGGCTGACTTCACACCCGAAGAGTTCACTGATGACTACCAAAAGCAGTTGCGCAAACTCATCGACGCGAAACGTCGCTCGGGCGATGCGCTCGACACCGACGAAACGTTCGGTGAGACGGAACACGAAGGCGGTGAGGTCATCGACCTCATGGAGGCACTCAAACAAAGCGTCGCGCGATCACGTGCGGCTAAACGCGGAGTCAGGAAGAAACCTCGCGCCTCGACGGCTGCGCCAAGAAAGTCCGCGCCAAAGAAGACGGCGCCAAAGAAGACGAAGGAACAATCGGCAAAGAAGTCAACGATACAACAGGCTGCTGCAGAGGGAACGAGTGAATCGTCAAAGTCGAAAAAGAGCGCTTGACCTGGCGGCGTGAAAGGATTACGTATGGTGGAGTCGGCGCTCGGGAATGCAGTTGATCGCTGTATTGAGCAGCTCGTCGCGGCAGTGAATGACAGTCACTGCACGGTCGCTACGGCGGAATCACTTACGGGCGGGCAGCTTGCTGCAGCGATTTCGGCAGCCCCCAATGCAAGGGAGTGGTATCGAGGCGGCATCGTGGCGTACCACCCAGAGGTGAAATACACCTTACTCAAGGCCCCACACGGGCCAGTGGTGACCGCAGAAACCGCCTCGGCGATGGCGTGCTCCGCGGCGCATCTGCTCGGCGCCGACTACGCTGTGGCGCTCACGGGCGTGGGCGGGCCCGGCCCTGATGAGGGCAAGCCCGCCGGTACCGTGTATGTCGCCGCGGTCGAAACGGGTGAAGACCCGATAATTGAGCATCATCGCTTTGCTGGCGATCCCGTCGATGTCATGGAGCAAACTATTTGCGAGGCGCTCCGTTCACTTACTGAGCGAATTCGGGGAAGCTAGTCGGCGCGTTTCTGCTTGTCAACGGTCTATTGAGTCGGCTTGTCCGCTCGTACTCTCAGACATATGATCGCTCCGCTCCAGCGCCCACGTTCACTCTGGGACATTACCGGCCCGAGGATCCCGTCGGATCCATTCAAGAGTTCTAGCTGTGACACAGTATGCGACACGGTGGTGGTCGGCGCGGGGCTATTCGGCCTCACGACCGCAGTGCTCCTTGCTCGTGCAGGGCAGCGAGTGGTGGTGTTGGAGGCGAGAGAAGTAGGTTCAGTCACCACGGGCAATACGACCGGCAAGCTCAGCCTGTTGCAGGGAACTGTCTTATCTGAAATCCGCGAGCACGCGGGCGATGAGGTGCTGAGTGCGTATGTGGAGGCGAACCGCGAAGGACAGGCATGGTTGCTCCGTCAGCTCGAATCGTACGGTGTGCAGACTGATGTGCGGCCAGCCTTCACTTACGCAACGAACCAAGAGAGCGTCGTCGCACTTGAACAGGAGCTTGAAGCAGCCTCTATCGCGGGCGTAGACGCGGTATGGGCGCAGGAGACCGGTCTGCCATTCAACACGTCTGGTGCGCTCATGCTTGAACACCAGGCACAGCTCCAACCACGTATGGTGCTCGCTGAGCTTGCCAGGGAGTTGCGAGAGCGAGGTGGATCGATCGTCACGAACTGCCCGGTTCGCGATGTGAGTAGCCGCAATGGCGGAGTCGACGTGGTTGCTGATCAGAGCGTACTTTCAGCGGAGCGATGTGTGCTCGCTACTGGCATTCCGATTCTCGACCGACGCATGTTCTTTGCGAAGCTCGAGCCGTCGAGATCCTATGTCGCCGCATACCGGGTACCTCATGCTCGACTTCCGCGTGGAATGTATCTCTCTGCTGGCGAACCTCGCTCGCTTCGGACTGCGACAGGCGCGGAGGGCGAGGACGTGCTCGTCGTGGGTGGTGACTCGCATGTCACCGGCCGAGGTGACGGCATTGCGGAGCTACGGAGCATTGATGCGTGGACGCGGCGTCACTTTCCTGCCGCAGAAAGACAGACCTGGTGGGCTGCGCAGGATTACCGCAGTCACGCGCGAATCCCTTTCGCGGGCCCATTGCCACGCGGCGGAGACCGTATCTTCACCGCAACGGGATTTAACAAGTGGGGGATGACGAACGCCGTGGCGGCCGCGCTCACGGTTGCGGCTGACATGCTCGGTGGTCAACTTGAGTGGGCACAGAAACTCAGGGAGTACACCCTCACGCTTCCAGCGATGCGTGACGCACTGAGCGCAAACGCATCGGTGGCTGCTCGACTCACCACTGATTGGGTGAAGGCAGAAACGCGGGAGAGAGAAGACATCGGCGATCTTGCGGAGGGGGAAGGCGTGGTCTTCAGTGAAGGAGCCGCGCCGCGCGGCGTCGCTCGCGTCGA
The DNA here is from genome assembly GCA_052106035.1 of Leucobacter sp. Classification (GTDB taxonomy): domain Bacteria; phylum Actinomycetota; class Actinomycetes; order Actinomycetales; family Microbacteriaceae; genus Leucobacter. The sequence continues at coordinate 16,203 of JBQEBC010000042.1, forward strand.
TGGGCGCCTCTGCAAAGTGTCTGGCATCTGCACACACCTTGGTGGCGTGCTCGATTGGAACGAAGCCGAACGTAGTTGGGATTGCCCACTGCACGGATCCAGATTCTCGCCCGACGGACAACGACTTGAGGGGCCCGCGAGTGCGGATCTTAAATTAATCGAGTGAAGAGCCCCATACTGGAAGAGTGAAATCCTTACCGTTACGTGTTCGCCTCACCAATGACTACGAAGTCGTGGTCGCCGGTTTAAGGTCAATGCTTGCCCCGTTCGCCGATCGTATCAACGTGGTCGAAACCGATGTGCGGGGTCAAGCAGACCAACCGGTCGACCTCACCCTGTACGACACCTTTGGCCGCGCTCAGATCGATCAACGTGATATCGATGAAGTGATTGCAGACCCACTTTCCGGCCGTGTGATTTTGTACAGTTGGAACACTCATGAAGACCTCGTCTCCGCGGCACTCGCGAAGGGGAGTTGGGGGTATCTCAGCAAATCTCTCACAGCATCTGAACTTGTTGAACTGCTCGAGCGTGTCGGCGGGGGAGAGGTCGTCAGGCCGAAGAGTGCTGAGGCACCCGAGCAGCAGTCAGAATCTGCGGGCGTATGGCCCGGGAGACGCGAGGGGCTCAGTCTGCGCGAGGCGGAAGTCATAGCGCTCATCACGCAAGGGTATACAAATCCAGAAATAGCCGCGCGAATCTACGTCACGGTGAATTCTCTCAAGTCATATATTCGATCTGCCTATCGAAAAATGGGTGTCGAGCGACGAGCTCAGGCTGTGCGGTGGGGTATCTCGCACGGCATGCTTCCCACTGATGAGTCCTCATGAAGTAGCGCCGTGTAAATCTTTTGTGGCCTAGGGCTCTAGAGCACGGCGCGCAATCGGTCTACACCCAACGGGGTGGTAGGTCAGACAGTTAAGGTCTGAGTGGCGGGCATCCGCTCCTCTCACTGAGCTGACCTGAAAGTAGTCATGGGCATTCTGATCTACGGAAACACGCTGAAGCTCGATATCGATGACCGCACTCTTGCACATGTGCGGTCGATCGTATTCGCCAAGCTTCGCGCCCAGGAAGCGTTTCCTTTCACAGTCGTGCGTATCACGGACAAGCAGGCCTGCGAGTCAACATCGTTTTGGATATCGTCTGACACCCCAATAGTTTTCCAACTTTCTGATGACGGGCCTAAAGAACTCTCTAGAGAATGGATTGAGGAGCTCATGAAATCATCGTATGAGAACCGCGGCTTGGTCATCTCTGTCGAGGCGCCCAGCGACTTCGATAAATAGCAACCCCCTGCGCGAGATGACCAGTCCGTGTTAATTCTGGCCATATGACCACTTCGCAAAATCACTCATCTGAGCCGCCAGCCGATCCCACCAAAATGATCAATCAGCCTTCGCTGCAACGGTCACACGGAATGATCTGGATCGTAATGGGTGGGCTATTTCTCAGTATGAGCCTCGTTCCATTTGGTGCGCTCGTGCTCTTCGGGAGCGGCCGTTCGGCGCCGGTTGCATTGGGTGTTGCACTCGTGCTCATCGTGATCTATTCAGCGCTGCTTGTCACACGGTTCGTCGTTTCAGAGCAACGACGGCGGCTACGAATTATGGCGATTTGCATGCTGAGCATGGCAGGCATGGCCCTCGTGGGTATCTGGGTGTGTTCGCTTATCGAAAACGCCGGTGTCGCCAGTCTGGCGGTGGCAGAATTACACACCTCCGCGCATCAGCTAGGCCGTAATTGAAGTCACTGTGTTATGCAGTCTGCCCCGTGTGCTTTCCCTCGCCGATCTCCTCTACGAGCTTTTTGTTAAAGGCGGGAAGATCTTCTGGAGTACGACTCGTGACGAGACCGTTGTCCACGACAACTTCGGCGTCTACCCAGTCGGCACCCGCATTGCGTAGATCGGTTTTGAGACTCGGGTACGAGGTAAGCTTCCTCCCACGAACAACATCGGCGTCTGTCAAGATCCACCCACCATGGCAGATCGCACCAACTGGCTTGTGCTGAGCAAAGAAGTTTCGCGTGAATTCGACCGCGTGGGCATCGAGACGAATCTTGTCGCCATTGATCACCCCTCCTGGGAGCACAAGTGCGTCGTAATCATCTGCGCTCACATCCTTAGTCGTGGCAGTAACATCGACGTTATGACCGCGCTTGCCTGAAATTGAGCCTGACTCTATCGACACGATGTCAACTTCTGCGCCGTTCTGGAGAAGGGCCTCCCTGGGTTCCGTCAGTTCAGAATCCTCATATCCGTTGGTAGCGAGTACTGCTACCCGTTTTCCTGACAACTTTGACATGTTTGCTCCATCCGGTTGTTCTGGTTGTAGTCGGCTGCACTGAGCAGCTCACACCAGTCAAGCCCCGTGGAGTCGGCAGGAACACCCCGTTGAAAATGCCTGGCGCAGACGCTAGTCTCACGGCTATGAGCGCAACGCACATTGGCATCGTTTGGAACCCATCTAAATCAAAGCGAGAAGCTCTGGAAAAGGCGCTTGCTCCAGCACTTGACGCAGCGGGCGAAGCTGAGTTCGAGGGCGCAGGCATTTCGTGGCACGAAACACGAGAAGATGACCCAGGAAAACAGGCCACACAAGATGCGCTCGATGCTGGAGCTACCGTCGTTTTGGCAGTGGGGGGGTGATGGCACCGTACGCGCGGTGGCAGAGCACCTCGGCGAAACCGAAGCTTCTGCGGAGCTCGGGATTATTCCGATGGGCACCGGAAATTTGCTGGCCCGAAACCTCGGGATCCCACTCATTTCCTTATCTGCAGCTTTCACGCGTGCGCTTACCGGAACCGCGCGTTCGCTCGACCTAGGCTGGGCTGAAATCGATGTCGCTCACGGCACCAAACGCTACGCATTTGCTGTTATGGCAGGTTTCGGAGTTGACGCCCACATGATTACGGAAACCAATGACGACCTCAAAGATAAGGCCGGTTGGCTTGCCTACATCGAATCACTCGGACGAGCGATGTCTGCGAGTGAAATCATCGAAGTTACTCTCACTGCTCAAAACGCAGAGCCAGCGGTTGAAGACGCACATACGCTGATCATCGGTAATTGCGGCATGCTGCAGGGTGGGATTACCCTGCTTCCCGATGCAGATCCAGCCGATGGTGAGTTGGACGTCCTCGTGCTGAGCGCAGAAGGCGTTGCAGGCTGGCTTGATACGATGCGGAATATGATGTGGGACAACGGTTTGAAACGCCTGCTCACGAGGAAGAACTCGGCCGAGAATAGCGAGAGCATTACTCACAGCCGTGTCACGGAGCTCGTACTCGAGCTTGCAGAGCCCCGCGTATTCGAAGTCGACGGTGACGATCTCGAAGCGACCAGTCGCATCGAGATCAGTGTGCAGCCGGCCGCGATTCGCGTGCGGGTCTAACCCCAAGCGCAGGGGCTGCGGTACTAGCCCCTGCGGTACTCGGCATTGATGGGGCAATCAAACGGATCGCGGGCTGCGAGACCCACGCGGTTCAGATACTCAATCACGATCGCATATGAGCGAATGAGCGATGTTTCCGTGTACGGAACATCGAGAGTCTTGCAATGCTCGCGAACAATCTTCCGCGCCTGTGAAAGGTACGGCCGCGCCATGCTCGGGAAGAGGTGGTGCTCGACCTGGTAGTTTAGACCGCCCATCAGCGTCGTTGCCCACCATCCGCCACGAATGTTGCGTGATGTGCGAACCTGCTTGGTGAAAAAGTCGAACTTTGCGTCGTGGTCAAAGACGGGCATGCCCTTGTGGTTGGGAGCGAACGAAGCACCCATGTAGACACCAAACACGGCGAACTGCACACCAAGGAACGCGAATGCCATGCCGATTGGGAGGAAATAGAAGACAGGAACGAGTAAGGCTACGAAACGCGCGGCAATGATGCTGAGCTCGATCCAACGACCTTTCACGGGTTCTTTCGAGAAGAGGTGCACAAGGCTGTGCTTATGCAGGTTCAGCCCCTCGAGCGTGAGGAGAGGGAAGAACAACCAGCCCTGGTACTTTGTGATTGCGCGAATGAAGCCGCGCGACTTTGCTGCGTCTTCCTCGACGAACGAGATGGTGTCGATGTCAATGTCGGGATCTTTCCCAACTTTGTTCGGATTCGCGTGGTGACGAGAGTGCTTCGAGTCCCACCAGGAGTAGCTCATACCGATACTGCCCGCGAGAACAACTGCGAGGCGATCGTTTGCGGGGCCGAGCGAGAGGATTTGGCGGTGAGCAGCCTCGTGAGCGAGAAAAGCGATCTGAGTAAAAATCAGACCGAGGGCGCCGGCGATGAGAAGCTGGAACCAGCTGTCGCCGAGCAAAATGAATCCCGTAATCGCGCCGCCAAGTGCGAGCGTGATGCCCACACCGACGACTGCGTAGAACCACTTGGCACGTCGTAGCAAACCCGATTCGCGCACGATTTCAGAGACACTGGAGTATGCGCGGGCAATTGGAGGATAATCACCTGTTCGCGCTCGGGTCGGGCGAAGCGGTCCGAGACCCTGAAGATCTGGGGCGAGGGTTGCTGTCATGAACGACACCTGTTCCTTGATGGGCGAATAAAAACCCTTTGGGGAGCCTATGGCGGATGCCGAAAGCTAGTCTTAGAGTAACGACTCAACCATGCAAACAGCTGCATGTACGTGAGCGCGAGTCTTTCCTGTCAGACTGGTCGCATGGCTGACTCACAAAATGGTCGCGTTGCGGTCTACCTCGACTTCGACAACATCGTGCTCTCTTGGTATGACCAAGTGCACGGTCGAAACTCGTTTGGTCGCGATCGGCAGCGCATAGTAGAGAATCCGACGGATGCTGAGATTGCGGCGCGTTTGCAAGCTGCTGTGGTCGACGTCGGAGCCATTATCGACTACGCCTCCTCGTTTGGGACGTTGGTGCTCACCCGTGCGTATGCGGACTGGTCTTCGCCGATTAATGCTGTCTACCGTCAGCAGCTCGTTTCGCGCGCGGTTGATCTTGTGCAGCTCTTTCCTGCGGCGGCGTATGCAAAGAATGGGGCGGACATCAGGCTCGCGGTTGACACTGTCGAAGATATGTTCCGTCTCGATGATCTCAGTCACGTCGTGATCGTCGCAGGAGATTCTGACTACGTACCCCTCGCTCAACGTTGCAAGCGGCTTGGTCGATATGTGGTGGGAATTGGGGTCGCGGGGTCGACAGCGAAGGCGCTCACTGCCGCTTGCGATGAGTTTGCTACCTATGACTCGCTCCCAGGTGTCGAGCGCCCTGAACGTGAACAGCCGAAACGAAACCAACGCAAGACAAAGACTCAAAACGCCACTAAGACGCAAACGCCCGTGCGCTCGATCCCAGAGCCCGAATCATCCAGTGAGAACGCACAAGTCTTCACGATCGAAGATGTCGATTTTGACGACCAGGAGACCGAGATCACTGGGCTGCTCATCCGCGCGCTGTGGCTGAGCCAGGAGAAGGACGATTCGGGTTGGCTGCATAGTTCTGCGGTGAAGCGGCAGATGCGGCGCATGGATCCATCGTTCAACGAAAAGGCCCTCGGGTTTAAGTCGTTCTCAAGCTTCCTTAAGTCTCGCTCAGATGTTGCGGAACTTGAAGAGTCGGGCCATGAACGCCTCGTGCGTCTTCGGGATCAAGCAGGCGAAGCTGAGTAATCTGTCGAGCGTACGTTCGCCACAGACTATGCAGTCATAGGCTTGTAGACATGTCTCACCCCTACTTCAGCGGGCCGCGCCCGCGCATTCTCGCGCATCGTGGGTACGTGCCAGAGGCGCTCTCGCGTGAGGGAATCCTGGAGAACACACGTAGCGCGTTCGCGAACGCAGTTGCTGCGGGGGCAACGCACCTAGAATCTGACTGTCACCTGACAAGCGACGGTACTGTCGTGTTCTTCCACGATAGTGACCTGCGACGTACGCTCGGAGATCCGCGACGTGTCTCCGAGATAAGCGCAGTCGAGCTCACCTATCTCATGGCTGATCGCGGTGGTCTCCTGACACTTGAGTCAGCTCTCGCGGAGTTTCCCGCAGCGCGTTGGAATCTGGATCTCAAAGCGCCGGGTGTCGCCGTGCCGGCGGGCCGCGTTATTGGGGGATCTGCGTCAGACCGGGTGCTCATCACGAGTTTCACTGAGGCCCACCGGCTACGGGGAATCGACGCTGCAGTTCATGCTTCGCCTGTAGGAAGTCGACCCGCAGCAGGTGCCAGTCAACGGTCAATGGCGCAAATCCTCGCCGCGCTTACCACGAGATCGCGCTCGATGATTGCTCGTTCCTTCGCTGGAATTGATGCGCTCCAGGTCCCTGAGAAACAGGGTCCGATTCGAGTACTCAGCCGACGGCTGGTGAAGGCTGCGCACGAACACGGCACCGAAGTGCACGTGTGGACTGTGAACGATCCTGACCGCA
>JBQEBC010000043.1:0-22493 GCA_052106035.1 Leucobacter sp.
CAGCCCACCGACCGGCGTGCTCGGTTCATCTTTGACGCAGGCGAATGCCTGCTCCCCTAGGCTACCACCGGGCCGCGAGAATGCCCTGATTATTGGTTATTTATAGAACCCCTCGCGCAGGTTCACGCCATATTCGAGCCAGGCCTTCATCGCCGCGAGCATGCCTGTCCACCCCATGCAATTGCCAAACGCACCGGCAGCGCCTTCGGGCGTCGGTTTCCAGGAGCGTTCTGTAATGCAAACTTCGGTGCGCGATCCGCCATCGACCGGTTTAAATTCAAAGGTTACTTCTGTGCCAAGCGGCTGTGTGGTTGCCGCGGGATCGCCACCCCACCGCAACGTGATGACTTCAGGCGCGAGCGCCACCAGAACAGTGACCGGAAACGCGCCAGGGAAATCTGCGAAATCCCACTGCACGGTCTTGTCCGCTTCAACGCGCCCGATCGCACCACCGGTCGTGAAGTACTCGCTGAGAATTTTCGGGTCAGCAACGGCTTCGTAGACGTCAACGGGTGGTTTCGATATGAAGCCGTACACCGTGAACTCGAGTTCCGTCAGCTCTGACTGGGTGTCCATGTGCCGAGCCTACGCCCGAGGCGCGAATTCTGCGATAGCCGAGTGCTCCAGCTCACAGTTTTACGCGCGATCGAGCATGCTCTGCTCAAGCTTCCAATGTTTGATTTGTGGGTCCGCGCCGTGCACTGACCGATACGCCGCTATCGCCTCATCACGAAGCAGGGTCGGGTTATCACCGATGCGAAGCCGGTGAAGCAATGGCCGCAGCCACTCGTCGTCGGGCTCCCCCAAATACTCTGCGGCCTCAACGAAGAACCGTTCGAGTGTCATGACACCCCCGAGCGTTGAGGGGCCGTCGTCAGCCCAGATCGCCACGAGCCGCTCGGGGAACGCAACTTCAATACCTCTTCGGCCGGTGAAGCGTTCCCCGTGCTCGTGCAGCGCCAAAAACTCAACCTCTACGAGGTTGTTCTCTGGCGCACTCATGGCGTTCCGTGCGTTGAGAGCGCGAGCTCTACACGTCGATCGAGATTGCGTGGATCGAATCGACAGCAATCTCCGCGCTGAGCGCCTCGACAACCTCATCTGAAATCGGTGAGTCGACGGTGAGCACCGACAGGGCGGTCCCCTTCTTCTCGTCGCGAGCGATCTGCAGGCTTCCGATATTGACGCCCGCTTTACCGAGCAGTCCACCATAGGCGGCCACGATGCCCGGACGGTCGGTGTAGCTGAATACGAGCAGGTTCTCGGTGAGCGGCAGCTCCACGTCGTACCCATTCACACCGACAAGCTTCTCGAGCTGCTTCGGGCCAGTGAGCGTGCCCGACACCGACAGCTGAGTACCGTCGGTCAGTGACCCGCGAATCGTGATGACGTTACGGAAGCTTTCTGCAAGCGAATCCGCGGAGAAACGAACCTCAACGTCGCGCTGCTCGGCAAGGAGCGGTGCGTTCACGTACGAAACCGGATCACTCACGATCTTCGAGAAGATGCCTTTGAGCGCTGCGAGACGCAGCGCCTCCACGCGGTGCTCAGCGAGGTCGCCGTGCACCTCAATGTCGATTGATGCGAGTGCACCAGTCGCGAGACCGGCGAACACCTGACCAAGCTTTTCAGTGAGCGGAAGGCCTGGGCGCACGTACTCGTCGATGACGCCACCAGCAACGTTCACCGCGTCGGGCACGAGATCACCAGCGAGTGCGAGACGTACCGACTTCGCGACGGCGACTCCGGCCTTCTCCTGTGCTTCCGCGGTCGAAGCGCCAAGGTGCGGGGTAACATTCACGTTCGGAAGCCCCACGAGCGAGGTATCCGCGGGTGGCTCCTGCACGAACACATCAAGCGCGGCGCCTGCGATTTCCCCAGCTGCAAGCGCGGCGGCGAGCGCGGTCTCGTCGATAAGGCCGCCACGAGCGACGTTCACGACATACGCGGTCTGCTTCATGGCCTTCAGCTGATCTGCCCCGATCATGCCGAGCGTCTCGGGGGTGCGTGGCATGTGGATCGTCAGGAAGTCCACGCGCTCAACGAGCTCCTCAAGCGTGACGAGCTGCACACCAAGCTGCTGGGCGCGCGCTGCGGTCACGTACGGGTCGAATGCGATGAGCTCCACACCAAACCCGCGAAGACGCTCGGCAACGAGCGCACCGATGCGGCCGAGGCCAATAATACCGATGGTCTTTTCGTAGAGCTCGGTGCCGGTAAAGGATGAACGTTTCCAGTCACCAACCGACAACGACCCGTGGGCACGCTGGAGGTGACGGGCAAGGCCAAGAATGTGCGCGACGGTGAGCTCCGCCGCACTAATAATGTTCGAGGTGGGAGCGTTCACGACCATGACGCCAGCCTGGGTAGCCGCCTTGATGTCGACATTGTCGAGACCGACTCCCGCACGCGCGATCACCTTTAGCTGGGGCGCCCAGCTGAGTGCCTCCGCGTCAACCTGCGTGGCAGAGCGCACGAGCACGGCGTCTGCGGTCTGCAGCGCGTCACGCAGCGCCGCACGGTCTGTGCCGTCGACGTTACGCACCTCAAAGTCGGGGCCGAGCGCGGCGATGGTGGCGGAGGAAAGTTCTTCGGCGATCAGCACGACCGGCTTTGTCACGAGTGGTTCCTTCTCTGTGGGGTGGTAGAGGCGTGGAAGCATGGAAGCATTGCAACTCAGAGGCGTCACGGCATCTGCACGGCGTCTGCGTGGGCACGCAGGTTTCCAGTTTAGACCGCGCACACACGAGCCACCGAACGTGTTACGAAATTAGATGCATGATTTCTAGGTGGATCGCCGCGGTAACACACAATCCCGTGGCAATCAGCAGGAGGCGCACGCCTGCCCCGCGACCGCGCGCGACGAGCAGCGAAATGACAAGCGCGAGCGCTGGCACACCTACCGCTACCCCAAGGAGCGTCCACGGAAGTGGGCCAAGGGCACCTCCCAAGAATGTAGACATTCCCATGAGGTTGCCGACTGCGGCCACCGTCGCGTATCCGTACAGTCCTACGAGGATGATTCCCGCGACCCAAGCCACGATTCGCCCCGCCCTCACAGTGCTGCTCCGCTCGAGAGCACCATTGGCAGTGGGAATGTGACAATCAGTCCTATCACGAGCGCGAGTGCGAGCCGTCGCTGATTGTGGCGCTGCATTATGAGCGCACTCAGAAACCAGAGCACTGGGGCGAGCGGTACGATCCAGAACACAATCTGCTGCAGGATGCCGCCGAGAGAGCCGCTACCAGCGGCCACTGCCGTGTTGACCGTCGCGTAGTACTGGGCCCAGCTCATCCACACCCACGCGTAGAGCATGGCGATACCGCCAGTCACACCGAGCAGAACAACGGTCAGGCTGCTCATCTGCGCCGGCTTCTCTTGAGCTGGATTTGTCTCCTCGGAGAGGTCGCCGCCATCCTCCACAGAGGCATCATGGATCTCAGCCGGACTCAGTGCCGGCGCAATACGCTCGGGCGCGCCACTCTCCGGCTCAGTGGGTCGCCCTTCGACGGTCCATCCACTCTGGATCGCGCTTTCACGCTCATCGCCGACTCCACTCCGCATACCGACCATGTTACTGACTCGCAGCATGGCTAAACTGAGTGCATGCGTGAGTGCGCACTGCATCGTTCTTCGCAGTGTTCGCTTCACCACGCACCGCATCTCTACTTCATCTAAAGGAACCAGCATCGTGGCAGAATCCCGCAAGAAAAAGGTTGTACGCGCGAGCAGTGCGAGCAAGGCAGCGAACACTCCAGGTGACACAGCAGACGGTTCGCCTGACAACGGCCCGGTCTGGTCACCAACTGCCGATGCGAAATCACAGGCCACCAAACTTCGTATCGGTGCGTGGATCGGATGGATCCTCGCAATCGGAGTCGAAGCAGCACTGATTTTCTGGGTGCTCCGCCAGAGCCCCGTGAACATGTGGCTGCTCATCGGCGGCATCGTACTTACCGGTGTGCTGGCGAGCGTAGGGTCGGTGCTTTGGAAGAAGGCAAACCGTCTTGACCCTGCGTCGAAGAAGGACACTGTTCGGTTCTTCGTGCAGAATCAGCTCGGCGCGATCATGTCAATCATCGCGTTTCTCCCGCTCATCATCCTAATTTTCACGAACAAAAACATGGATGGCAAGCAGAAGGCACTCGCCGGCTCGATCGGCATCGTGATTGCGGCGGTCGCGACCTTCGCGTTTGGAGCAGACTACTCCCCACCTTCGCAGGAGCAGTACGCCGAAGAGAGCGCTATTGTCACAGCGCTCAACGGCGGCACTGACGAGGTCACTTGGGTGAAGGGCGGGTCGGTCTTCCACCTCTGCGCAGATGTCCCTGATGTGAACCGGGAGTCCGCCGATGGCACAATTTACACCGGCACGGTTGCTGATGCTCACGCCGCAGGCAAAGATCGCCTGACGAAAAAGTGGGAATCGGAGGCCCGCGTCTGTGGGTACACCGAAGAGCAGATCTCTGAAGCCTCGGCTGCGCTTGCGGCAGCGAGTGCTGATGTGACTGGCGCGGATGTAAGTGATGAGGCGAACACCGACGAAGTGAGCACCGACGAGTAGGTCGGCTTCACCGCTATCGAGCTAAGTCCGAATTTCACGCCAAGTCCGAAGAATTTTGGCCTGAATCATTCGGACTTAGCTCGACGTTCGGACTTGGCGCGTCCTCGGAGCACACACGGGCGCGTGCGATAATCGCACATGGTCGATATTCAAGACTGGCAGGCTTCTGATGCCGCACGCCTAGTGCGTGTGCCAGACGCCGATTCTCACAAGTACTCTCGCGGCGTGCTCGGGCTGCGCACCGGTTCAGCCGCATATCCCGGTGCGGCCGTGCTTGGGGCAGAAGCTGCCTGGCGCACAGGTGTGGGGCTCGTGCGGTATTTCACGCAGCTTGACGAGATGTCGCCACGGTTCGGGCTACCTTCCCCTGCAGCAGCCGTGCTTGCCGCGCGCCCCGAGACCGTATTCTCTGACGACAGTGAGGCGGATCGTGCCCGCTGCGATGCCTGGCTTGTCGGAAGCGGAACGGATGCCCAGTCACGCAGCTTTGCTGAGACTGCAGCGCTCACCGAAATTCTCGGAGGCAATGCACCGGTTGTCGCTGACGCAGGCGCCCTCGGGCTGATCGCTGACACACAGATCACTTCTCCGACAATCATCACGCCGCATCTAGGCGAATTCCGTAAGGTCTGGATCTCGGCCGGGCTCGTTGATATGGGCGGATCCGAGATTTCAGACCCGGAAGAAGCTGCATTGACCCTTGCGCGACATCTGGGCGTGACGGTGTTGCTCAAGGGATCACACACCATCGCGGCCTCGCCGAGTGGTGCGATCTACGCCTATGGCGTTGCGACACCATGGCTCGCAACGGCGGGCACTGGAGACGTGCTTGCTGGCATTCTTGGCGCGCTCGTGGCCACTCACGCACGCGAGGTGTCTGGCAACCCTGACCTTCTTGCGCAGCTCGGAGCTACCGCTGCGCTTCTGCACGATTCAGCGGCGCGTGTTGCATCAAACCGCGGCCACTCTCAGACCGAAGCCGGCCCGATCACAGCGTTGGACGTTGCGCACGCGCTTCCCCAAGTAATCTCAACAATTCTCGCTTCGCTCGAAGCCCCGAGCGAATGAACAACTAGGGGTAGCGCTGCGCACCATGTTCGGAAAGCGCGGCTGGAGAGCCCGGATAGAACTCGAGTTTCGCATTCACGAGGTCAAGTCCAACGGTGAGGAGCGTGGTCCACTGTTCATGGAGCGGCTCCTGAGGGTCCGGACGGAAGCACACGGGCGCCAACGCACCCGCATCTCCGCACATGCGTGCGGCGCGATCTTCGATACTCGTCCCGGCTAGGGCCATCACAGCGTGCTGCTCACCAATATGGGCAAAGCGAGCATAGGTCGTGGACTTATCTCGAGTGGCCTCACCCGAGACCTGCGCAACATCGACAAAATGATTCGTGTGTAATAACGACCCTTGTTCGTCGGGCCGCACGACTGCAACCCGTGCTGGTGAGATTTCGAAGCACGCGGCTCGCCGTTCGACGTCTTCGCGGCTGATCACAGTCAGCACGGTAGATGCGCTCGCGGGCGCGGAACGAATAATTGCTTCAGCCTCATCGATCGACGTTGCTTCGTCAAGGACGCGGCGGGCAATCGCATGCACTGGTACTCCGTCGACTCCACGATCCTCCGCGTGATGCAAGATGTTGAAATGCACGCCGATCCCCGCATCATTCACTCCGATCTTTGCGAGCACTCCACACTCGGTAAACGTAGTGACGCGTCCGACCCGACGGGCGACGCCAGCTGGCACATCGGGTATGTAGCTGAGGACAAACCCGTTAGGGCACAGGTGCGCATGCCAATCCCAGGTTTGAATGGTGAGCGGTGCGGCAGGGCCCCTCGGCGCGTGGACAACGGTCGAGCATTCCCCTTCGGCGTCCGGAGCAACAATGGCCAATACTTCGGTGCGCGCATTGACCGCCGCGAGCTGCCATGCTTCCACACCCGCTGCCTTCGCAGTCGCCGTTAATTCTGCGGCAAGGTTCGGAGCCCATTGTTCGAGTGCGGAAAGGCAGCTTTCCGCGATCTCACAAACCCGCGCTGCTGCAATCCCTCTGATTTCGAAAAACTCGAGATACAGTCGCACCGATTCACGGATCTCGTCCCCGTAGTTGGATCCGATTTCAAGTCCGCGATCTGCGGGATTAGTGCCACCGATGGTTGCGGTAATGATGTCCACGTATGTTTTCCTTCAGCCTGGGAGTGGAGCAAGATCTCTCCACCCAGAATGTTGCGTTCTCGTCTACTCGTCGTTTGTGCTGGCGTTGTTTCAGCTGAGGTCTATTTGGCCGCCTCGAGCAGCGCATCCCACATCACTTCTGAAGCGATACTGCCTAGTGCCGTCGCCGTCACCGAGAGTCTGCCTCGCGAGGAGTCTGGTGTCGTTGGGAGTGAGATCTCGTCGGTAGTAACCGCAAATAGCGTGTCACCGTCCATGTCGGTGTGGAACGGTTGGATCGCGCGATGCATTGAACTATGCACTTGGCGGGCGAACTGATTGAGTTCAACGGAGTTGAGCCGCACGTTGGTCACTAGCGCGCTGATTGTTGTGTTCCCAGACTCCGTAACCGGCGGCATCTTCTCGGCGAAGGCCTCTTGGTAGTCATACACCGGGTGGCGACGGATGCCGGTCTCGGCATCATAATTGCCTCGGATAACGTTGCCGGAGCGATCGAGAATGACGCCCACCGGGTTTGGGACGACCACAGCGAGAATCTTGATGTCCCCGAGTTGTCGAAATGCCGCGCCCTGTCCCGTGATCTCAGTACGATTCCAGTCAACTTTTCCAGATGACGCGCTCCAACCTGCCCCCGCACGCCCCTGCGAAAATTCCCCTTCGACCGCCCATTCAAGTGCCGCCCGTCCAAGCGCCTTATCGGGGTATACGGCGGTTGAACGAGCCGAGAAGTCATAGATGATCGCTGAAGAAACCAGTTGCAGGTCGGCGAACCCAGTTCGGCTCTCCGCCTGTTCGAGGAGCAAGTCACTCACTCCTGCCGCTGCCTCGAGGCCGTACACGGAGCCTCCCGCAAGACAGATTGCATGGTTGAAGTCATAACCCCCCGAAAGGCCCACAGCTCCACCGCGCGCGTCTACTGCGGTTCGTGCCCCACCGGGTAAGTGGATCACTGTGGCTCCAGTCGGTCCCTCATCATAATGCGCTGAGCCGATTCGCACGCCAGGAAAATCGAAACGCAATGTCTCGCGTCCGGAGCTTCGCTGCGGCACGAGTGTAAAGTCACTATTTCCCGGGCCGCCGAACGTCGGCTGTCCCGCAAGCCGTGGCGCTGGATCAGGCACGATTCCAGAGTCGATTTCTTTGAGGGCATAAGCGGGGTTCACAGGGGTGTCGTTCACAAGGACTCCAAGAGTTGTTTCGAGTACGAATGTTGTGGTGCGGCGAAGAATTCTGGGGTCGGCGCGGTCTCTACGAGGTCACCACGGAACAGCACCGCGACTCGGTCCGCGACGCGTTCAATCGCACCGAGATCGTGAGAGATGAAGAGTGCGCCGAATTGATGTTCTCTCTGTAATTCACGAATGAGTGACAAGATTTGCAGTTGCACCGCGACGTCGAGCGCACTCACTGCTTCGTCAAACACAATGAACTTAGGTTTCGTCACGAGTGCGCGAGCCACGGAGACGCGTTGACGTTGCCCACCTGAGAGTTCGTGCGGGTATCGGTCTGAAAGGGCCGGGTTCAAACCGACTTGCTCCATGAGATCCATGACTCGTCTCCGCTGCTCTGCACGATCAAGATCGCGCCGAGCGACAGTCAATGGTTCGCGCACAGACTCACCAACCTTGCGGCGAGGGTTCAGAGACCAGTGGGGGTGCTGGAGTACTGCTTGAAGTTCGCCAGCGGTCGCCCGTCGTCCGCGCGCGAAGCGTCTTCCCAGCAAAAGCACTTCCCCAGAATCGGGACGTTGCAGCCCCAATGCGACATTCGCGGTGGTCGTTTTCCCGGATCCTGATTCGCCTACGAGGCCCAACGTTTCTCCCGGCCAAACATCAAAAGTTACCGAGTTCATCGCGTGCACGGTGCGTTTCTTCGTGCCTATGCCGCTCGTGAAACTCACGCTGACATCTTGAAGCTGCAGTACGGGGGCGTGATCGTTCATCGCGTTGTCTCCTCCGGGTACATGTCAGGTGTGGAATCCATGCTCTTTGACGCGGTGCGCGTCGGGATTGCGGCAACGAGCGTACGAGTATAGTCAGCCTGCGGATGATCCAATACCTGCTCGGTGGCACCTTCTTCAACGATGCGCCCCTCGTGCATAACGATGATTCGGTTGCACCATCGACGAACTGCACCAAGGTCATGGCTGATCCAGATAAGACTCGCTCCTGAACGCTCGACGAGGTCGACAATGAGCGTCAGTATCTCGTCACGCACCTGAGCATCGAGTGACGCAGTTGGCTCATCGGCGATGAGGATCTCTGGTTCACGTGCCATGGTCAGCACGATCGCGATGCGCTGCGCCATGCCGCCCGATACCTCGTGAGGGTAGAGTTTGAGCACTCGCTCTGGTTCCAAGATTTTTACGCTGTGCAAGAGATCAATCAGAGATTCCAGGTCGTACGGTTTGCCGAGTGGCTTGAGGGCCAACTCAAGTTGGCGGCGGATTCGCATCGTAGGGTTGAGCGAGGCGATCGGATCCTGTGGAATGAATCCGATCGACTGACGTCGAAGTGTTCGGATCTCATCAGGCGTGAGCGACGCTACATCAGTGCCAAGTACGTGCACTGATCCTGCAATGACGTGGCAGGCTCGCGGCAGCATACGGCCGATCGCCTGTGACACGGTGGTCTTGCCGGACCCCGATTCTCCGACGATGGCGAGCAACTCGCCACGTACGACATCAAGGCAAATGCCGTCGAGCGCACGAGTTATCCCAAGCCGGGTCCGGTATTCAGCGGTGAATCCTCGGAGAGAAACGACGGGAGAATTCATACCAGGCTCCTTGCCTCGCGCGGGTCGAGACGGTCACGCATCGTGTCTCCAATGAGGTTGATAGCGAGAATCGCGATCACGAGCGCGATTGCCGGACCCCACAATAGCCATGGGGCTTGCAACATGTAACTGCCACCCTCTTGGATGAGTAAACCGAGCGATGAACGGGGTGGCTGTACGCCATAGCCGAGGAAGCTCAGGCCACCTTCGACGAGAATACCTACCGAGAGAGCATATGTGCCCTGCACTGCCACCGTGCCACTGACGTTCGGGAGGAGATGCCGAAAGAGAATTACCGGCGCCGAAACACCACTGATTTTTGCGGTGGTCACAAAATCTCGTTTTGCAACCGCCATCGTCGCCGCGCTCACCATACGGGTCATGAGAGGCACGGTCACGAGCACGATACTCGAGAGAACCGCGACTTGACCGGGTCCAACAACTGCGGCGATAAGAATTGCAAGCACGATCGATGGAAATGAGTAGAGCACATCACTCAATCGCATGATGATTTCACGCACTCCACCTCCTGCGTAGCCCGCGATCAGACCGAGTACTACGCTGATTACAGCAGTACATACGACCGCGAGAGTTGAGAGTACAAGCGTGGTGCGGGTTCCTTCAAGGAGTCTCGCTAGTACCGATCGCCCGAGCGAATCTGTTCCAAATGGATATGCAGCTGAGGGTGGGCTGAGGCGCGGACCGACAATTTTTGCCGGATCCCCGGCGAACGGTATAAACCAGGCGACTACTGCGATAATCACGATCAGCCCGAGTGCGCAGACTGCGGCAACAAACAGTCCATCACGTCGCGGGCGAATCTTCATCGCGCGCTTCTTCTTCGACAGTGGCAAGGAGTAGGTGGTCATGATCTCGCCTTTCCCGTGACGGCGACACGTGGGTCTATCGCACTTGTGATGAGGTCGAGTAGCAGGCTCAGCACAACAAAGATCGTTGCGGCAAAGAGCACAGTGGCCTGCACAACTGCGAAGTCACGGCGGCCAAGCCCAGTCACCATATATGACCCGAGTCCAGGCAAATTAAAGAGAGTCTCCACGATAACCGCGCCGCCGAGCAGATATGCGGTAATCGTTCCCATCAGCGTGAGAATAGGTATCCCCGCATTCCGGATAACGTGGTGCCGCACAATATGCCAGGTCGTCTCTCCGCGAGCAACAGCCGCGGTGATATGCGACTCGACGAGCACGCTCATCACTGCATCACGTGTGGTGCGCGCGGTAGCTGCGACACAGAATACTGAGAGCACGAGGGCAGGAAGTAACAACGCTTGAAACGTCGGCCAAAGCCCCGACCCAATGTTCGCAAATCCACCGACTTGCAACCCGAGCGTAAACTGCGAGAACACGAAGATCACAATGCTGCCAAGCACGAACTCCGGCACGCTGATCCCAATGCTCGACACCACCCGGCCAATTGCTCCGCCCTGTTTCTCACCCGCTCGAATTCCCGTCCAGATCCCTAGCGGAATCCCAACCACCAGGGTCACGACCATTGCCATTACCGTGAGCATGCCGGTAACCGGTATACGTGAGAGCATCTCGCCTGAAACCGACGTCTGCGTGACATACGAGGTGCCGAGTTCTCCGGTCATTACTTGCCCGATCCACGCAACGTACTGCATGAAGATCGGCTGGTTCAATCCGAATGCTTCGGCAAGCGCTTGCCGATCGTCACCTGACGCGAGCGGGCCCAGAATAATGTCCTCGTAGCTGCCGGGCATGAGCCGAATCGCTACGAAGATAAGCACGGAGACACCGAGCAGGGTGACGAGCGCGCTCATCACCCGCCCAGCGGACCAGCGAAGGGTCTGCAACATCCTTGATTACTCCCCTGCCAGACGATAGTCGGTGATGTTACGCAGAATGTTGCCATACCCTTCATTTGTCTGCACCGTTGGGCTGACAAGTGAGGCATTGAAGCCCAAAACCGAGGGCCTGTGCACGAGTGGAACGATCTCGGAATACTCATCTGCGGTAGCACACAGATTTGTGAGTACCTCCGCGCGAGCTTCTGGATTAGTCTCGCGCGCACCCTCGGCAATCAGTTCGTTCAGGTCGTCGTGCACTCCAGTGAAGCCAACGTTAAAGAATGCTTGTTCTGGGTTCCACCACTTCGTCACCATTGATGGGTCTGCGTATCCTGCGAACCAGCCGATTGAGAGATCGAAGTCGCCCGGTTGCGCGGTGAAGACGCGTTCGTTATAGGTAGCCGTATCGAACTGTTCAATATTGACTGTCACTCCAATTTCTGCGAGTTGTTGCTGCACAAGCTGCGCGATTTGCGCCATGACGGGCTCTGCTGTGTAGACGATAAGGTCGAGCGTAATGTCCCCCGCGTCCTGCGCTTCGATGGTTGCTTTCGCTTCATCGATCGAGGCTTGCTCTGACGGTAGATCCTCAACGAGGCACGCACCCGGGAGATTCGACGGGGTGATTCCGGTCGGTTGAGTCTCCCCGGCGAACACGATATCTGCGATTGCCTGACGATCGATTGCGGTATTGATCGCGAAACGCACATCTACATCGTTCAACAGCGTATCTGGCTTCTGAGAATTCACGTAGACGTAGTAGAGGTCGCTCTGAGTTTGGTTAACGACCTTGAGGTTCTCGGTGGCACCGAGCTGGGTGAGTGAGTCGATGTTCACGAAGTTCGCAAGATCTGTGCTACCTTCGCGAAGCGCCGCCTGACGGGTTGACTCTTGATCCACGATTTGCAGCTCAAGGGTTTGTACTGCGATATCACTTCCACCGTGCCAGTCCGGGTTTGCATCAAACGTCCATGACTCATCCTGGCGATGATCCGCAACGGTGTACGGACCGGTGCCCAGCATCGTTGTTGTGAGGTCGAGGCTGCCGTCGTTGACTTCTTGCATAGGCAGAATAGCCGCCGGTGTATTCGCAAGTGCTGCAAGGAACGGAGCATACGGTTCGCTGAGTTTGACGATCACTTGATCAGCACCGTTGGCTTCGACAGACTCGATCGGACCGAGTTGCCCTGACCAGACGCTCAGACTTTCCATCTGCGACTGCAAGCTTCCAGCGACGTCCTCTGGGGTAAGTGCACGCCCGTTGGAGAAGGTTACTTCGGTGTCAATGGTGAACACGTACGTCGTGTCATCGGGCTGTTCCCACGAAGACGCAAGCATTGGCTGAATCTCAAAGTTCTCGTCGGTAGTCACGAGCGTCTCATACACGAGACCCATGATCATCCACGAGCGAGCAGTCTGCGCGGTCTGCGGGTTTAACCCGTCGGCTTCGGCCGTGTCGTAGTCGAGCTGAACGGTCAGGTCTCCTTGACCGGTCAGCGCGTCGTCGGCAACGGCGAGAAAGCCGGGCGCAGCCTCTTCTTGCACTGCTCCACCCTGTGACGCAGTTGACGCCCCACAGGCAGCGAGCGAGCATGTCACACCGAATGCGAGCACGGCTCCTGCGGCGGCCCGAATTCGGGCGTGTTTCTTGGTCAACATCATTGTGACTCCTTTGGCAACGAGTAGTAGTTCGAAGGCTCCTGCGGCACGCACAAGTTGCAGTCATGCCCTTGAAGAATTAACGTACATACATAAATCGTTTTATGCAACTTCAATATTATGAATGGTGCAACACAACGAACCGCTTCCCCACCAACCAATGCGCGACCCCGGTATCCTCATTCAAGAGCCCCAAGGAGGCATCATTGGCCCGGCACCACAACATCACCATCAAGGATGTGGCAGCGCGCGCAGGCGTCTCCATCACCGCGGTCTCTCACGCGCTCAACGGTAAAGGCACTCTCGCCAAGGAAACACGCGAGCGCATTCGTGACGTGGCTCAGTCTATGGGGTACCAAGCCGATGCCCTGGCGAGAGGGCTCCGGAGTTCTCAGATCGGCGTCATCGGAATCGTCTTGCGTCCCCTCGATGCGCTCGAGAACTACAGTCCACCCGGGGTAGATTATTTCCTCAAGTTCTCAGGCGCCGCGGCAATTAGCGCGCTGGACCACGGACTGAGTCTGATGCAAGTAGCTGACCTCGTCAAAGGCCCAGTCACTCCCCTAGCATTCTCTCTCGACGGATACATCGTGACCGACCCCACTGACAATGATCCGGTTGTGGCCCTGCTCGAAGAGCGCGAGATCCCGTATGTGACGCTCGGTCGAGACATCAGCCGGCCGAATGCCGTGAACTGGGTGGCTTCGGACGATGCCGATGCGACGAAACAAGCACTCGAACACCTCGCGGAACAGGGCGCGAAAACAATTGCGTTCGTTGGCGGCGTAGACGAGAACTCTTGGAACGCAGATGCTGAGCGGATCTACCGGGAATGGTGCGAAGTTCAGGGCACAAAAGAACGCGTATTTCGCGTACCCGAAGGTCTTGGTGAAGCGGGTGGACGAGAAATCGTACCTGACCTCATTTCCGAGGGTGTGCCCGACGCAATCTATGCATTAACTGGCCGCCACGCCGCCGGAATTCAGGATGCGATGCGTGAGCGTGGCCTTGCCACACCCAAGGACTTCCTCCTCGCATGCGGTACCGATGCCGAACAAACGCGGACGGCGCAGCCTGCGATCACGGCGATCAATCTACATCCTGAAAAGCTGGGACGAGAGGTGGTCGCACTGCTCGCAGCCATCACGCGTGGCGAGCAACCGGAAACGTCACGGCTCGTGAAATCAGAACTCCTCGTACGCCCGTCGTCAGTGCGCAAATAAGCGTACTCTCGCTCTACTCGTGCGCTACGGGACAGGTTACCCCGACCTGCTTCATGAGGCCCGCGACATCTGGGTGACGATGTTCGCCTTGCGTGAGGTCGGTCATCACACGAGCGTGCACGTCTTCAGGCATATCCTGACTGAGCTTAAACATCGCGCTCTCGGTTTCAATATCGATGGTGAACGAGACCACCCCATTAATGATTTTCTCGAATAGTTCGCGTGAGCCACTCGGGTTCCATTGCTCGCTCCGGTGCCCCTCCAATTGGGCAACTGTCTGTTCCACGACTGCAAGGTTCTCTGCTTCTGTTTCGAGAAGTGAGACGCGACCAGTGAGGTGCACTGTCGCATAATCGAGCGTCGGTGCCGCTGGAGTGAACTCGTAGCTACTTGGCGACACGTAGGCGTGCGACGAGGAAAACACCAATAGAACCTCTGGCTTGTCAGCAATGAGCTTCCAGTGATCATTGATGCGCCCGACATGTCCCCAAAGTCGGGTGCCAATGAGCGTCTCCCCCAGTTCAGCCCCCGGCGGAAAAACAATCGGCGTGTGCGTTGCAACCGGCGCCCCATCGGTTGAAGTCACCATAACGGCAAATGGGTTACTATTCACGAACTCGGTGACGGCGCGACCTGAAGGAGCGGGATAGCTCGGATAGGTGTGCATTAATTTGGCCTCCATCAACAGATTTGGCCGGAGAAGAATCAAGTAGTCTCATCGGCAGTGAAGTGCCCAGACTAGCAAAGTAAAACGATTTATATAAGTCAACAATCTACACATCGACGCAACGGTGAGAAATTATGAATCGTATTCTGCTGCCCAAGAGACACCAAAGATTCCATGAGAGTGCGTCGGTCATAGCGGTTCTCTGCCATCGAATCAGATGACACCAATAGAAAAGGTGTGCCCGCCCGAGAAACTCGGACGGGCACACCTGTAGTCGTGGGTTAGCGCGCTGCTGAACCCTCGACGTAATCAGAGTCCTGCTGCTGCCATGCGAAGAGCTTACGCAGTTCACGACCGGTGGTCTCGATCGGGTGCTGCTGCTCCTTCTCGCGGAGGGCAAGGAACTCCGGTGCGCCGGCGTCCTGATCCTCGATGAAGCGAGTAGCGAATGCGCCATTCTGAATGTCCGCAAGAACTTCCTGCATGCGTGCCTTCACGTCTGGCGTGATCACACGAGCGCCCGATACGTAGTCGCCGTACTCAGCGGTGTCAGAGATCGACCAGCGCTGCTTCGCAATGCCACCTTCGAACATGAGGTCAACGATGAGCTTGAGCTCGTGGAGCACCTCGAAGTACGCGATCTCGGGCTGGTAACCAGCCTCTGTGAGCACCTCGAAGCCAGCCTGCACGAGGTGGCTTACGCCACCGCAGAGCACAGCCTGCTCGCCGAAGAGGTCAGTCTCGGTCTCTTCGGTGAAGGTCGTCTTGATGACGCCTGCACGGGTGCCACCGATTGCCTTCGCGTACGAAATTGCGGTGTCCCAAGCGGTGCCAGTCGCGTCAACCTCAACAGCAATGATGTCGGGAATACCGCGGCCAGCCTCAAACTCACGGCGCACAGTGTGGCCGGGAGCCTTGGGGGCTACGAGGATTACGTCAACACCCTCGGGCGCCTCAATGTAACCGAAGCGGATGTTGAAGCCGTGAGCAAAAGCAAGAGTCTTGCCTGGGGTCAGACGATCCTTGATCGACTCAGAGAAAATTGAGCGCTGGTGCTGGTCGGGAGCGAGGATCATGATGAGATCCGCCCACTCAGTTGCGTCAGCAACATTCTTGACCTCGAAGCCAGCTTCTTCTGCCTTCTGGGTCGACTTAGACCCTTCCTTCAGCGCAATGACAACCTCGACACCCGAGTCGCGCAGGTTCATAGCGTGCGCGTGTCCCTGGGAGCCGTATCCAACGACTGCTACCTTCTTGTTCTGAACGATCGACAGGTCTGCATCGCTGTCGTAGTACATCTCAGCCACTGAGGTTCTCCTTATTTTTGTGGTCAATCAGGCGTTACGCCTTGAAAACTCGTTCGGTAATGGATTTTGATCCGCGCCCCATCGCAATGAGGCCAGACTGTGCGATCTCTTTGACTCCGTAAGGTTCGAGTACCTTCAAGAAGGCATCGACCTTGCCACTGTCACCCGTCACCTCGATGGTGAGGGCGTCAGGAACCACGTCGACGACGCGCGCACGGAACAGGGTGACTGCTTCGAGCACGTGTGATCTGGTCTGGTTATCGGCGCGCACTTTGATGAGCATGTGTTCACGCTGCACCGAGCTTGCGGAGTCGAGTTCGACAACTTTGATGACGTTGACGAGCTTATTGAGCTGCTTTGTGAGCTGCTCAAGCAAAAATTCGTCCTGGTCAACGACAACGGTGATGCGCGAGAGGCCCACCATCTCCGTTGGTCCCACCGCGAGGGATTCAATGTTGAACCCGCGGCGGGCAAACAGCCCAGCGACCCTGGTAAGCAGGCCTGGTTTGTCTTCGACGAGGAGGCTAAGTACGTGTCGGCTCATGATTTACTCATCCCCCCATTCTGGGCTGTGGTCTAGTGCGTACTGAATGTCGCTGTTTGATGTGCCCTGGCGAACCATCGGCCACACCATGGCATCTGCGCTCACGACGAAATCGATGACGACGGGGCGGTCGTGCGTTTCAAGCGCGAGCTTGATTGCTGCATCAACCTCGTCTTCGCTCTCCACGCGGATCGCGAGGCAACCGTATGCTTCGCCGAGCTTCACAAAATCAGGGACGCGGATCGAGCCGTGGCCCGTATTCAGCTCGGTGTTCGAGTAGCGGCGGTCATAAATGAGCGTCTGCCACTGGCGCACCATGCCGAGGGACGAGTTGTTGATGATCGCAACCTTGATCGGAATGTTGTTCACGACGCACGTCGCAAGTTCCTGGTTCGTCATCTGGAAGCAGCCATCGCCATCGATTGCCCACACCACGCGGTCAGGCTCGGCGACCTTTGCCCCCATCGCAGCGGGAACCGAGTACCCCATGGTGCCGGCACCGCCTGAGTTCAGCCAGGAGTTCGGACGCTCATACTTGATGAATTGGGCGGCCCACATCTGATGCTGCCCAACACCCGCGGCATACACGGCTTCTGGCCCGGTAAGCTCACCGATGCGTTGGATCACGTATTCGGGTGAGAGTAGCCCGTCCTGCGATGGCGCGAACCCGAGCGGGTAACGTTCCTGCAACAGGTGCAGTCTCTTCCACCACGTCTCAAGATCAGCAAACTCCTTACTCACCTTTGCGGTCGAAACCGCAGCGATAAGGTCAGAAATCACCTCGGCCGCGTCACCGACAATCGGCACGTCTGCTGCGCGAATCTTGCCGATCTCGGCAGGATCAATATCTGCGTGGATCACCTTGGCATCGGGAGCAAACAGTGCAGCCTTACCTGTCACCCGGTCATCGAAACGTGCACCGAGTGTAATGAGAAGGTCCGCTTCCTGCAGCGCAAGGACCGCAGGAACGGTACCGTGCATGCCGGGCATGCCCATATGCTGCGGGTGCGAATCAGGGAAGGCCCCGCGAGCCATGAGCGTGGTCACCACGGGCGCGCCAACGAGTTCTGCAAGCTGCAGCAACTCTTCTGAAGCACCTGCACGGATGACGCCGCCGCCAACGTAAAAAACGGGCCGCTCCGCTGTAGCGATCAGGTCAGCCGCAGCCTGAATTTGCTTGCTGTTTGCCTTGGTAATCGGCCGGTAGCCCGCGAGGTCGACTCTGGGTTCCCACACAAAATCGAATTCGCCCTCCTGAGCATCCTTCGTAATGTCAACCAGCACCGGTCCAGGGCGTCCAGTCGACGCAAGGTGGTACGCCGCAGCAATCGCTCCCGGCACCTCCTCCGGAGACTTCACGAGGAAAGAATGCTTGGTAATTGGCATCGTGATACCAACGATGTCGGCTTCCTGGAATGCGTCGGTACCCATGAGGTGGGAAAACACCTGGCCGGTGATCGCGAGCATGGGCACAGAATCCATGTACGCATCAGCAATCGCGGTGACCAAATTCGTGGCGCCGGGGCCAGACGTCGCGATCGCGACGCCGACACGACCACTTGCCGAGGCAAAACCCTCTGCAGCGTGGCCGGCACCCTGTTCGTGACGCACAAGCACGTGGTTCAGTTCGTTGTCATCCATGAGCTTGTCGTAGAGCGGAAGGACGGCTCCGCCGGGAAGGCCGAACACGTCGGTCACTCCAAGTGATTCCAAACTGCGAACAACAGCCTGGGCTCCGGTCATGCGTTCCCCGCGCGCTGACGGGTCTGCTGGTTGACGTGGAATATCGTTCGACTCCAAAGTCATTTCATGCTTTCTTCGTGGGAGATGGATCGCGGTGCAGTGCTGGCTTATGACGAAGCCAAAGATCTAGCCGGTGATGGCACCTTCGGATGCCGAGTGTACGAGCTTTGCATACTTCGCCAATACGCCGCGTGTGTACCGCGGGGGAAGCGGGGCCCAGTTTGCACGTCGGGCCTCAAGCTCAGTGGGGTCTACCAGCAGATCGAGCGTTTGCGCTGCGATGTCGACCCGGATAAGGTCTCCGTCTTGCACGAGCGCCACAGGGCCTCCATCAGAGGCCTCGGGCGCGATGTGGCCGATACACAGGCCGGTTGTGCCGCCTGAGAATCTGCCGTCAGTCAATAGTAGTACATCTTTTCCGAGTCCCGCGCCCTTGATGGCTCCGGTGATCGCGAGCATCTCGCGCATACCCGGTCCACCCTTCGGCCCCTCGTAGCGAATCACCACGATGTCGCCCTTCCCCACCTTGCCTTCAGTAAGTGCATCCATGGCGGCGCGTTCGCGTTCAAACACGCGTGCAGGACCTTCGAAAACCTCGGCGTCAAACCCGGCAGTCTTGACGACCGCGCCTTCGGGTGCGAGCGAGCCGTGAAGAATTGAGAGCCCACCGGTTGCGTGGATCGGGTCATCAAGCTGGTGAATCACTTTGCCGTCAATCGGGTCTGGGTTCAACTCTGCGAGATTCTCTGCCATCGTCTTACCCGTGACCGTAAGCGCGTCTCCATGCAGAAGCCCAGCGTCGAGCAGCGCCTTCAACACGACAGGCACGCCACCATTGCGGTCAATATCAGCCATCACGTAATTTCCGAACGGCTTCATATCGGCAAGGTGCGGCACTTTCGCACCGATGCGATTGAAATCTGCGAGTGTGAGTGGCACCTCAGCCTCGCGCGCAATTGCGAGCAAGTGCAACACCGCGTTTGTCGATCCGCCATATGCCATGAGAAGCGTGATCGCGTTCTCGAATGCTTCCATGGTGAGGATATCGCGAGCAGTAATGCCCTTCGCGATCATATTCACGACTGCTTCACCCGAGCGGTGCGCGTAGTAATCACGGCGACGATCGTAGCTGGGGGGCGCGGCAGAGCCTGGCAGACTCATGCCGAGCGCCTCAGCGATCGAAGCCATGGTGTTCGCTGTATACATCCCCCCACAGGCACCTTCGCCCGGGACAATTGCGCACTCGATGCGCTTGAGATCTTCCTCGCTCATCGTGCCTGCTTTGCACGCACCGACTGCCTCGAAGGCGTCAATAATCGTGACTTCCTTCTCAGTACCGTCGGTGAGTTTTACCCATCCGGGCGCCACCGATCCGGCGTACAGGAACACCGATGCGAGGTCGAGACGGGCGGCTGCCATCAGCATGCCGGGGAGTGATTTGTCACAACCCGCGAGCAGAACGGAACCATCGAGGCGTTCGGCCATCATTACGGTCTCGACCGAGTCCGCAATAACCTCACGCGAGACAAGTGAAAAGTGCATGCCCTCGTGGCCCATGGAGATGCCGTCAGACACGGAGACGGTGCCGAACTGCATGGGATATCCGCCACCAGAGTGCACGCCTTCTTTGGCGCCCTGGGCAAGCCGGTCAAGACTGAGGTTGCAGGGCGTGATCTCGTTCCATGAGCTGGCGATGCCGATCTGGGGCTTATCCCAATCCTCATCGCCCATTCCGACCGCACGAAGCATGCCGCGAGCGGCAGCCTTTTCAATGCCATCAGTTACATCACGACTACGTGGTTTCATATCGATTTCAGCCATGAATTCATCCTACGCTCTGTGTCTTGCCCATTCGGGCGATGTACAACAAAGCGGCGCATAGGAATGACCCCCTACACGCCGCCTCATGAAAGTTAAATGTCTACTTGCCGATCGCAGGCAAAAAAGTGAACGGCAGCATAAAGCCGATGATCGTGGCAAGCAGCCCACCCGAGAAGATGAACATTTCCTTACCCCAGCCAAGCTCAGGGTGGAAGCCATAGCTCATGAGCACAAGCCCTCCCATTGAAAGCACGAAGGAGAGAACGAATACAAGCGCCGTGACGCCACTTACTGCGCCCTGTGAACTCTCTTCAAACAGGTTCTCGCCTTGCTTTGCCATGGGGCTCCCTCTCTCAAACATCACTCGAAGCACTATTACCGTCAAGCGTAGCGCACTCCGTGCGACTCATTGGGCACGCGCAACCTCCAACGCGTTAGTCTGGTGGGTGAACGCACAACGGCACAAACACCTGCGAGAACGCTCCGGAGGATCCCAATGGCTCAACCACACGTTTCAATTGGAAAGTACGTCACAAACTTTGGCGTCATTGGCGCAGCTGCAAGCGCCATTTCTACCGCTAAACGTACGAGTTCCATGCGCCAGGATTGGCGACGATATGTCGTTTGGGGCGTATGGGCGGCCACATTGGTGCTCGCAATTTCTTCGGTCGCGATGCAAGACCGTGACGCAGAAATTTCTGAGTAGCTCAACGCGTCACAAGCGCATTTTCACAGTGATTTCGTTTGCTGCACGCCGCCTGATGTTGTAGCGTCGGTGCGTTAGGTGTGTCGGGAAGCCTGGTCGACGACTAATTGGCCAACCCCAAGATCCTGGAGATTTCGATGACGAGTCCAACGCCAACCACACCGATTCCACACGCACCACATGCGCGGAGTCAACGTGGGCATCAGCGCCGCCTGTTTTCATACATCAGTCGCCGTGAGACCCGTCGGATCACAAGGTACCTGCGCGTCGAGTTCGTCGGCGGACTCATCATCATGGTTGCGGCACTCATCGGATTTATCGCCGCGAATTCTCCCATCGCAGAGTGGTACCTGACTATTCGTGACACTGTCATTGGCCCGGAATCTATCGGGCTCAACCTCACGATCGGCATGTGGGCTTCCGACGGGCTGCTCGCCATCTTCTTTTTCATGGTGGGTCTCGAGCTCAAGCGCGAGTTCGTCGAAGGCGACCTGCGATCCCCTGCAACTGCAATTGTCCCTGTGGCCGCAGCATTTGGTGGCGTCGCAGTTCCCGCCCTTATATACCTCGCGGTGAATGTGGGAACAGACTCGTTACACGGATGGGCGATTCCCACTGCCACAGACATTGCGTTTGCTGTCGCTGTGCTTGGTTTGATTGCGCCTGGCATCAACCCGGCTCTCCGCATGTTCCTCCTCACGCTGGCAGTCGTCGACGATTTCATTGCGATCACGATCATCGCAGTCTTCTATACCGATGGTTTGAATTTCACCCCGCTCCTCCTTGCCTTGATCCCAGCCGCGATTTTTGCGGTACTTACACGTTGGAAGGGCGAATGGTTTGCACGGTCCTTCTGGGGCGCCTGGTTCATTCTGTTGCCGCTCGGCATCATCACGTGGGGTCTCTTCTTTAACTCGGGAATTCACGCCACGATTGCTGGCGTCGCGCTCGCGTTCCTCGTGCCAGTTCGCGGCAAGGGTGGGAACGTCGTTGCGGAACGCATGAATACGCGGTTCCAACCGCTCTCGGCCCTCATCGCCGTGCCTATTTTTGCACTGTTTGCGGCAGGTGTTCCGCTCGGCGAAGTATCCGGGTTCCCCTTCGACCCCATCGCTCTCGGCATCATGATCGGCCTAGTGCTCGGCAAGCCAATTGGTATCACACTCACCACCTGGGCGGTCACACGCTTTACCCGGGCAACGCTCGGCACGACCGTGCACTGGCGCGAGATCATCGGAGTCGGTGCCCTCGCAGGCGTTGGATTCACCGTAGCGATGCTCGTTTCTGAGCTCAGTTTCACCGACCACGGTGACATTGACACGGCTCGTCTGTCTGTCATGGTTGCGTCTGTCATCGCCGTTGGCGTCGCTGCCGCGATCCTGATGCCAGGCGCAAAAAAGCGAGCAATGGAACCGGTAACACAGGCAAATCTCGTTATCGATGAGGACGACCCGCGCTAATTTGGCACACCCCAAA
>JBQEBC010000044.1:0-20795 GCA_052106035.1 Leucobacter sp.
AGCCCGTACCCGTACTTCGGGGCACCATGCCACTCACCCCGCTCCGCCTTCTGCCGATTCGCACGCCTGATCCTGTCAGCTTTGTGCCCTGATTCGTATGACGCGATCGCGACGAGCTGCCTCGCCATTAACCGGCCTTCGTGCGCGTTCAGGTCGAACGCGCCGCCTTTGACGGTGTCGATGCGGATCGGGTGCGATTCCACGAGATCGATGAGGTCTTCCAACTCGCGAGGCTTCCGATAAAGCCGATCCACGTGCCAGGCCACGATGCGTGTGGGGCCGAGCTTCACCCGTTCAAGGAGTTCGAGGTAGCCGGGGCGTTTCTTGTTCCCGTACGCGGAGATATCGTTATCCATAAACACCACAGGTTCAGCAACGCCGAGCCGGTGGCAGAGGTCGATGCAGTCCTGCCGCTGCCGCTCAACCCCAGCCTCCGCACCCGTCCGATCCTCACTGATGCGCAGGTAGACGACCACTTGCTCCATGCTGTCGTTGATATTCGTGCCGTTCATGACGACCTCCATTCACCTGGTAGGTACGTCGGTCAAACCCGACACGTCGACAAGCCCACCCGGCACGCCGTCGTGCCTCGGGAATGTCGCGGGGTAGGTGGGTGGCCCCCAGAAGCGCTCAATCTCACGTGGGTCAAGGTACGCGTCCCAGAGTCTGCGCACGGGCACAGAAAAGTCAGCGACGACGGTCATGGTGAGTGCTTCGAGGTCTTGGCGTACTGCGGTTACTGGCATAAGAGGAATCCTTCGTTGGATGGCTTTTCTTCTGTAGATATTCGGTTGTACTTAGTCATCGTCGGCAAGTAACGCGTCAAGCCTGTTGATGCGGCCTCGCCATAGCTGTTCGAAATGGTTCAGGAGCGCTTGAGCGCGTTGAATGGCTTCGGGGTTCCCTCGAATGATGCGCTCCCTCCCACTCGGAATCTTTGCGACAAGGTCGGCTGCCTCGAGAATTGCAACGTGTTTCTGCACCGCGGCAAACGACATCTCGTAGCTACGCGCGATCTCAGACACCGAAAGCTCACTTGAGAGGGTGCGACGTACGATGTCGCGACGCGTCGTGTCAGCGAGTGCCCGAAAGATCCGATCCACTTGCTCATCCGAAAGATTCATATCTACAACCATTTGGTTGTATGTTACGTTGCGGAGCAACCCACGTCAATAGCCAGGCATAGCTTTCTCATCCACCTGACAACGAGACCGATGACATGCGCTCCGATGCGTGAAACAAAGTATTCGAATCAGTTTTGCTTCGCATCAGATTCGCGTGATTGTTCGTGTCTATATAAGTGCAGGCGGTTGAATCCCCTAGTTCAGCCGCCTGCTCAGGGCCATAGGCCCTCCGTGAGCGCAATGTGACCTCACGAAAATCGTTGATCCTTGGGCTATGTCCTACACACTAATCGTGAGATATTGCGAGGCTATTCCGCGGGAAGTTCGCGCTTGCGTCGCTGGTTGCGGAGCACGCGGGCGACTACGAACCACACAAAAAGTACTGCGATCACTACGAGCACTGCGTCACTAATGACGCCGCTCCACTGCTCAAGCACCGGCTTAATAGCAGGGCCAAAGGCGAACCCGAGCCCCACCCACAGCCCGTTCCACACACCGGAGCCCAGCACCGTGTAGAACGTAAACTTCAGAAAATTCATGCGCTCGATACCCGCGGGAATCGAGATGAACGAGCGTACAAGCGGCACGCACCGCCCAAACAACACCGCGGCCGCGCCCCACTTCGCGAAGAATGTCTCGGCTTTGTCAAAGTCTTCGTGATCCATAAGCGGGATCTTGCCAACCACCCAGCGGGTTCGGTCGCGCCCGAAGGCGTAGCCGATCCAGTACCAAATCCATGCGCCCACGAGTGCGCCGAGCGTCGCCATCGCCCACGCAAGCCAGAAGTTCATTCGGCCGTCATACGCGAGGAAACCTGCACCAGGCAGCACGGCTTCCGAAGGAATCGGCGGGACGAAGGTCTCGATCAGTACCGCGAGGCCCACACCGATCTCACCAAGGGTGTCCATCAGATCAAGCACCCAACCGATAAAGCCCTGATACTCGGTCTGCGCGAGCGGCGCGAAGGTATGTACGATCACGGCATTACGCTATCAGCCGCAGATTGAAAGCCACTATCGGGGATTCCCTACCCCGATAGTGGCTTTCAATCGACAATGAGAGTGAGTTATGCGACTGTGAAGCGTTCGAGCGAAGCCTCATCAAATTCGAACCCAATGCCCGGGATATCCAGGAGCACGAGCTTGCCGTCAACATACTGCTGACGGGTCTCCCGAGTAACTAGTTGTTCAAAGTTGTAGATGTCTTTCTCAAGCAGGAAGTGCTCGACCGTAAAGCATCCCGGGGTCGCGGCGGAAAGCACGGCGTGCACATTTGCGTGCCAGTGCGGTGCGATGCCAATGTTGAACGTTTCGGCAGCATGGCTGACGCGTATCCACTCAGAAATACCACCAATGACTCCCGCATCGGCTTGGATAATATCCACTGCGCGCTGTTCGAATATTTCCGCAAAATCCCATCGTGTCTGATGAATCTCACCCGTAGCAATAGCCGTCTCGCTGAGCTGCTTCAGTTCGGCGTGACCAGCAATATTCTCAACTGAGAGCGGCTCTTCAAACCACCAGAGGCCGTCTTGCCCAGCGGCCTGTTCAAAGGCACGCAGAGCTGCCCTGGCCTCGGGGACGCTGCGGTACGCGTTATTTGCATCGAGCGCGAGACGGCCAGTCCCAGAAATCACGTCAATAGCCGCAGCAACGCGAGCCGCATCATCTGCATAACTTAGGCCCCCGACCTTGATTTTGTGGTCTGTGAAGCCCGCCTCAATGTTTCCGGCAATCTCACGGCGCACCGCGTCTGCCCAGTTTCCATCGTCGGGGCGATAATAACCGCCCGAAGCATATGCCTCGACGGGGCTGAGATCGCCTCCAAGAAGCACCGGTAGCGGCACTGATCGAGCACGAGCCTTCAAATCCCACAACCCGATGTCTACTGCGGAAAGTGCGCGAATTACTGCGCCACGGCGACCAATCAGAAGGCTCTCCTGGTAGAGCTCCTCCCACAGACCAAACACACCATCCGCTTCAACGCCGAGCAGCACCGGGGCGAAGACTGTGTTCACGACTTCGCGGAGCACCAGTCCACCATTTGTGCCGGCATACGTGTAGCCGTAGCCGACAACTCCATCGACATCTCGAATACGCACGATGAGATACTCGCGGTGCCCGAGTGTGCGGGTTGAGATACGGGTCGGCTTCGCGACGGGCACCCGCGCAACAATAGCTTCAATGTGTTCGATCTTTGCCATGAGTATGTTTCCTTATTCCGCTTCTACATCGTCAAACATCAGCACAACCTTGCAGATGTCACGCCGACCAGCCATCTCAATGAGCCCCTGACCCGCCTCGTGCCAGTGCAGTTTGAGACCCACGATCGGCTCAAAGTCAATATCGGTGCGCTCAAGTAGTCGCACGGCATTGTCCATCTGCCACCGAGTAGCAAATGCGCCATGCACCGTAACTTCGTTGCGCACCATGTACTGGGTGTTGATCAGCAGCTCTTCTTGTCCGCACACCCCACCGAGCACCACAACACCCCCTGGACGGGCAAGCAAGAACGCACTTGAGATCGACGATTCTGAACCCGCGATCTCGAGCACCAGATCGGCGCCTTGCCCACCGGTCAGCTCACGCACTCGGGTCAGCACATCGTCGCGGCGCGCATCAATCACCGCATCCGCACCTAACTGCAGGGCGAGATCACGTCTCTCAGCATGGGGGTCGCTCACAATGACCGTTGCGGCACCCATCGCGCGAGCCGCAATTAGCGCGAGCTGCCCTGAGGGACCACCACCCAAAATCACGACCGACTGCCCAACCGTCAGCCCGCCCCTGGACAGGAAGTGCAGGGAGCACGCAAGGGGTTCAGCGAGTGCCGCAACTTCCGCAGGCACGTCTGCAGATATTCTTGTCAGACGACCGACCGGTGCGGTAAATCTCTCTGCCCAGACACCATCTACCGTGAAGCCCAGGTGCGTCCACTGTTCGCAGAGATTCACCTCACCTCTGAGACAATTGGCACATGTTCCACAGTTGAGTACTGGCTCCACTACTACACGATCGCCAATGGAAAACTTCGTGACATCAGCGGCAACAGCGGTCACCCGCCCGACGGCTTCATGCCCCATGACTACCGGCAGATCTGAATCAGGGTCGACGTACACCCCGTCATTTAGCACGTGCAGATCGGTGCCACAGACACCAGCTGCTTCAGTGTGAATAATGACGTGCCCTGGCTTAAGTACTGGTTCTTCAATGTCGCGAATCTCGGCTGAGCCGATCGCGGTCATTTGATATGCGTGCATTACTTCCTCAGTTTCTTGCACATCATGCAATGTTCCGCAGAACGTTACTTGATGATGCCAATCTTCTTGCGGTCGATCGTAAGTACCACGGCAAGCACCAGCACAACGCCAGTAATGATCTCTTGCCAGAACGGTCTCACCCCGATGATGTTGAGTCCGTTGCTCAGTACGCCGATCGTGATCGCGCCAATGACCGTGCCGAGAATTCGACCTACGCCGCCAGTAAGCGGAGTCCCACCGATCACTACGGCAGCAATTGCCTGCAGTTCAAAGCCGGAACCCTGAGTAGGATCACCCACGCGGCTACGTGCAGCCATCATGATTCCGCCAATGACCGCCAACATGCCGCAAATGACAAAAGCAAGGATCTTCGTGCGGTCGACGTTGATGCCAGTGAGCCGGGCAACCTTTTCGCCGCCGCCGATGGCGCGGAGTTCTCGCCCAAACGCGAGCTTCTCAAGCACAACGTAGGCGATCGCGACGATAACCACCGCAATGAAGACTACGTTTGAGACCCCGATGTGGCGGCCCGCAACGAGATCAAGAAACCCTTCGTTTTTGATCATGGTCGGGCTGCCGCCGCTTACTCCGAGAATCACGCCACGTACCGCTGTAAGCATTCCGAGGGTGACAATAAACGAAGGAATCTTGCCGAGCGAGAAAATCACACCGTTGACGAGGCCGAGAAACAGGCCGATAAGTAGCGCCAGAGGAACCGCGATCGCCGGGCCCATGTCAGCCATGAGAATCGCGGTACTCACCGCGCCGAGGCCCGCGATTGAGCCGACGGAAAGGTCAATTGACCCCGCGATAATGACAAAGGTTGCGCCAATTGCGACCACCACGAGTACCGCAGACTGCTCGAGGATGACTCGCGCATTCGAGAAGGTCGCGAACTGCGCAGAGAGCGATATGAATACGATCACAAGCCCCACGAGCATGATGATCGAGAATTGGTTGCGCAACATGGATATTGAGAATGAGCGTGGACGTTTTGTTGGAGTCGCAGCTTGCTGAGCTGCGCTTTCAATCGTGTTATTCGACATTGTTCTCTCGCATTCAGAGCATGTAGGAAATGATTTCGCGTTCTCCGACACCGTCGAGCGCGTTAAATTCGTGGCTGATCTCACCATTACGGAAGACCATCAGCCGGTTCGAAAGACCGAGAAGCTCGTTGAGATCCTCGCTCAGGAGAAGTACACTCATGCCGCTCTTGGCAGCCTCCGAGATCGCTGCGTAGAGGTGCTCGCGCGCCCCTACGTCAACACCCCGTGTGGGGTTATCGAGCAGGAGAATGTGCGGGCCGATCGCGAGCAGCTTGGCGAGAACCACCTTCTGTTTGTTTCCGCCCGACAATGAGTCCACATGGATGTCCATGGACTCCGTTTTGATGCGAAGCGTATCGATCAACCCAGCGACGACGTCGCGTTCCGCACGTTGCTGCACAGGGGCAAACGACTTCGGCAAACGTGACAACCCAATATTTTCTCGCACTGAGAAGTTGCCGACGATACCTTCAAGGTCTCTGTCTCCCGGGAGATACGCCACCTTTCGGAACATCGCGTCCTTTGGACCCTTGGGCTTGTATGGCTGTGATTCGATCTCTACCGAGCCGGACGTCATCTGCCGATCTCCCGCCAGTACCCGCAGGAGGTCCGCACCACCTGAGCCCGCAAGTCCCGCAATGCCGAGCACCTCGCCCCGCTTAATCTCGAAGCTTGCCGAGTGCACGCGATCTTCGAGCGTCACGTCACTTGCAATAAGCACTGTGTCTGCGTCGCCGGGTGCCGCCTTCTGCGGAAACATGGAGTCGGCAACGGCGCGCCCAACCATCAAGCTTTCAATTTCTGCACGGTCAGTGCGACTCGTCTCAAGTGTCGCGACATCACTCCCGTTCCGCATGATGGTGACGCGGTCAGTCAACGAGAAAATCTCATCAAAGTGGTGTGACACATACCCAATAGCAAGTCCCTGATCGCGAAGCGCTCGCAGAGCCTTCATGATCAGCTCTTTCCCATTGGCATCCAACACTGCGGTTGCCTCATCCACGAACAGCATTGACGGTCGCTCAGCAATCGCACGCGCGAGCTCAATAATCTTGAGCTGTCCTAAGTTCAGCGAACCGACATCGTTCTTCACCGAGAAATCTGCGCCGAGTGCTTCTAGGTGAGATTGCGCTTCAATATTCAGTGCACGCCGGTCCAAGAGACCGGCGCGGCGATACTTCCACAACTTCGAAATGAAGACGTTCTCTGCAACCGTGAGCATCGGGTTGACAGTAATCTCTTGAAAGATCAGACTCACGCCAATCTCCGCGGTCTGTAGGAGTGACTTCGGTTCGTATTCGGCGCCGTTGAGCTTGAACACGCCCGAGTCAGCTCCGTGGACACCGGTGGCTACTTTCGTAACCGTTGACTTGCCCGCACCATTCTCGCCAATAAGACCGTGAATCTCACCAGCGCGGATCGACACTGAGGCGTCCACGAGCGCACGGGTCGGCCCAAAACTCTTCGAGACGTTTTGGACCGACCAGACTGTGTTGTCGTGCGTCATGTTAGGGAGCCAGTCCCAGATCAACTTCGGTGCTATAGGTGAGTTCTTCAACCGTGGGAGGTCCATCCGGTGTCAAAAAGCGGGAGTGCTCCTCCGTCTTGTACTCGGGAAGTCCACCTGGGAAATCTTCACGGAACTGCCCGATCGTGTTCTGGGTGACCGAGAGCAAGCTCATGACCTGTACACGCTCGTCGTCTTCAAACTCCACTCCATTGATTGCGTCGTAGAGCATTACGAGACCGAAGCCACCTTCGAGCCAGTGCCCTCCGATATCGAAAACAACCTCGCCACGCTCGACAGCTTCGAGTACGTCAGGGTTCAGATCCATTGTCGAAATCATGATGTCTTTACCCGGTTCGATCCCCGCGGTGCTGAAGGAGCTGAGCACACCCGTGGTCGGGCCACCAGCAACTGACCAGACACCCTGGATCTCGTCGCCATGGCGCTGCAAGAGATCATCCATTGCGTTCTGAGATTCCACCGGCGAGAAGTTTCCCACCGCCGTGCCGATCAACTCGATTTCAGCGTGCTCTTCAAGGTAGCGCTCAAGACCATCGAAACGGTTTTCAGCGACAGAGGTACCAGGAGGGCCCTGGATTGCGACGATCTTCTTCTTGCCTTCGGCGTCTGGGGTGATGCTTGCCGCAAGAGCGTCTGCCATCTTG
This sequence comes from Leucobacter sp., assembly GCA_052106035.1. Lineage (GTDB taxonomy): Bacteria > Actinomycetota > Actinomycetes > Actinomycetales > Microbacteriaceae > Leucobacter. Next base: position 7,602 of record JBQEBC010000044.1, read on the forward strand.
TAGCCCGACTCTTCATCGTTCGGCCCAACAAACCCGACGTACTGTTCGTAATCTTCGGGCACCTCGTCCTCGGGGAGGGCATCAACCATCATGATCGGCACACCTTCGGCCTCAGCCGAAGCGAGCGCCCGCGGCCCAGTGCCAAAGAACGGGACCGCAATAATTCCGTCAACTCCACGCGCGATCAGATCGTCGACACCACGCGAGAGCTTATCGCCCGATTCGTTCGCATTTACGTTGATCAGCTCAACACCCAGGTCATCCGCTGTCACTTCGAGGAACTCGAGGTACGACTGCCAGAACTCGTTGTTGAGTGCCGGCATAACCGACCCAATAACAATCTTGTCGTCATCGACGGTACCCCGATCGGCACAACCGGTCGACGTCAACACTAATGCTGCGGTCGCAGCTATACCTGCGCCTCTATTGAGCCACGTTCGGACGCGCGCGCTCCCCCTACGTACTTCATTGTGCATGTGCATAAATCCTCTCTGATGTATGACTCTGGGCGCCTAACTTTGGCGATAGTCTCCGGCGGCGGCGCTCCCTCCGGCCAACCGCTACGATATGCTAACATAGATGTTGCATGCAATATGCAATCTGATTTGCAATCACGTTCCCCGCTGCGCACCGTAACCAACGAAGTCATACACACGCACGAATCGCTCGCCCCGTCACTCAGGAGACGAATTGAATACACACACTGACGTGGAACTCCCGCTCACAGGCAAGACCGCAATAATCAGCGGCGGCGCGAGCGGGATCGGTGCGGCATGCGCCGAACTACTGGCGAAGCGCGGCGCAAACGTGTTCATCGGATACTTTCCGGGCGACCCGCACGATCCCACCGCAGTGGTTGATCGGATCCGTGAACAGGGTGGATCGGCCGAAGCTCAAGAGCTCAATGTCGCCGATAACGACTCGACCGAACGCTTCGTCGTCGCAGCGCATTCGAAATATGGCAGCCTTGATTATGTGGTCGCCTCGGCGGGCATTCTCCGCAAAGCACCACTGAGCGACCTCGATGAGCCCGAGTGGGACCGCGTGCTCGATGTCGACCTCGGCGGTGTGTACCGACTCTTTCGCCATGCTTCCACGCGCCTGAACGACGGTGGGGCATTGGTGTCCGTTTCGTCAATATCTGGCGGATCATACGGCTGGTCTGAGCACACTCACTACTGCGCGGCAAAATCGGGAATTCTCGGACTCACCCGAGCTATAGCAATCGAACTCGCTCCCCGCGGTATTCGAGCGAACACCGTGATTCCTGGTCTCGTAGAGACCCCTCAATCGCTCGACGAGAAGAATTCGCTTGGAGTCGCAGGCCTCGCCAAGGCGGCTCTCAATGTGCCGCTTAACCGAGTTGGGCAACCCGAGGAGATCGCGAAAGTAGTTGCGTTCCTCCTCAGCGACGAGGCTTCATATCTCACCGCCCAGGAAATCGTCGTCGACGGCGGTCTGACACGAGTGCAGTCGTAATACGCATGGAGAGGACACCAACACACATGACTCAATCCGAACCGAGCACCCAACGCATTGCGGTCGCCCAAATCGACGCTCGTCGTGACGATCTGAAGTTCAACCTTGAACGCGTGGTTCAGGAACTTCGCGTCGCTGTTACACAGGACGTCGACCTCATTGTTTTTCCCGAGTGCATTCTCACTGGGTATCTGTATGACGACTTCGAAAGCACGCAGCGAAATGCACTGCAGCTCACAGGTGACGCGATGCAGGCCCTCACCAAGTTCCATACGGAACACGCGATCCACAGTGTGATCGGTTTCCTCGAACGCGACGGAGATTCGGTATTCAACACCGCGGCGCTCTTCGGGCCAGACGGCCTCATCGGCACATACCGTAAACAGCACCTGCCGTTCCTCGGCGCTGACCGGTTCGTGTCGCCAGGTCAACTCGAAAGCCGCCCAGTCTTCCCGACCGCCATCGGCAACGTCGGAGTGATGATCTGTTACGACCTCAGGTACCCAGAATGCGCGCGCGAGCTTGCCTTGCAAGGTGCGGACATCATCGCAATGCCCACTAACTGGGCCGGCGCTTCGACAATTCTCGCCGACCTCGTCGTGCGGGTGCGCGCGCTCGAGAACCTGGTCTACCTCGCGGTCGCAGACCGAAACGACGTTGAAGCTGGCGTGCAGTTCATTGGCCGGAGCCAGATCATCTCGCCACGGGGCGAGGTGCTTGTTGACGCCAGGTCCGACAACGGCACGTTTACTTCCGATGTTTCGCTTGAAGATTCCCGCGTCAAAGAAATCATCATCGAACCGGGTGTCTTCGAGCTTCCCGTGTTTACCGGTCGCAGACCAGAGCTCTACCGAACCCTCACCACACCAACTGCCGATATCGCTGCTGATTTAGCTGGAAAGGATCGCGCCTAATGTGCATTCCGTCAATCATTTCTGAAGCCGACAAAGACAAAATTGCCGCATATGCTGCAGAGTTCCGTGAGGTATCGCGCAGCCCATTTGGCCCTGACGATGAGATCGGCATGCTCAACCTCATCGATCCACAGCGTTCAAAAGACATGCTCACTCGCGCCGATGCTTCGCGCGCAATCGATCTCTCAGTGGATCTTTTCATCGGGATGCCGTCGTGGGTTAAGGCCGGCGATCAATCGTTCCAGCAGTGGATGACTCACACCCCCACCGGCACGGTGCAGGATGATTTCACGGGGAAAGGTCGCGAACAAAACGAGCTCGTCGCCTACTCCGGCGATGCGATATCGATGTATACCCACACGGGCACCCACATCGATACGCTCAACCACTTTGGGTACAACAAGAAGATTTGGAACGGTTTCACCGAGGTTGATCACCTGAGCTCGCGCCACTGGATCAAGTGCGGTGCCGACAAGATTCCGCCCATCATCTCGCGCGCCGTGCTCTTCGACGTCGCAGCCCTGCACGGCGTCGATGTGCTTCCCGACAACTACGGAATCGGCGCGAAGGACCTCCATGACGCCCTCGCACGCCAGAACACCACGTTCTACCCCGGTGACATCGCTATCGTTCGCACCGGTCGCATGCAACGCTGGCCCGACCCACAGAAGTACATCGATAACAGCCCGGGCCTGAATCTTGAGGGTGCCACCTACCTCGCACGACTCGGTGCTTCGATGATCGGCGCAGACAACTCTGCGCTCGAGCAAATGCCGGCGAACGACCCCGAAAATTGGCAGGTTGTACACACGTATCTCCTAGCTGAAGCGGGTGTCCCCATCATGGAGCTCGTCGACTGCGAAGCACTCGCGAGCGAGAAAATGTACGAATTTGCGTTTATCGGCGCATCGCTCAAGATCCGCGGTGCCACCGGAGCACCGATCCGCCCACTCGCCCTTCCGTTCACAGCGCGATGAACCAATCTCCTACTGAGGACCACATGGACTTCCCTGAATTTCTCTCTGCAATCGAGGCCAACGGCACGTCGTACGGCGACGAAGGTTTTGGAAGCTTCTTGCGGCGCGCATTCCTTGCATCGGCCGGCTACGACGATACCGATCTCGATCGACCCATTATCGGCATCGCGGCAACAAACTCTGATTTCAATACTTGCCATCGCGATATGCCGCAACTGGTCGAATCGGTGAAGCGGGGCATCCTGGAGGCAGGTGGTCTTCCCATGGTCTTCCCGACCATCTCCTTGGGCGAGATTCTCACTTCACCTACCAGCATGCTTTACCGCAACCTTATGGCGATGGACACGGAAGAAATGCTCTCCGCACTTCCGATTGACGGGTCGGTGTTGCTCGGTGGATGCGACAAAACGGTGCCCGCGCAGCTCATGGCGGCGGCATCGAACACCAAGCCGGTGCTGGTTGAAGTTGTCGGCCCTATGATGACCGGCAACTGGCGCGGCCAACGTCTCGGCGCCTGCACCGATTGCCGCAGGCTTTGGGCAGACTATCGCGGAAATGCGATTTCCGGCGCCCAGATTCTTGAGGCACGTGGCAACCTCGCCACCACCGCCGGTACGTGTGCCGTGATGGGTACCGCGTCGACGATGGCCTGCCTGGCGGAGACACTTGGCATGCTATTGCCTGGCGGTGCAACGCCCCCCGCTGCACGAGGTGAACGATTGAACCACGGAGTAAAGACCGGTCGGCGCATTGTGGAGATGGTGCGCGAGGGGCTGACTCCTGACACGGTCCTCACTCGAGAGGCCTTCGAGAACGCTCTCAAGGTGCTCGCCGCGATCGGCGGATCCACCAACGCCATCGTGCATCTTCTCGCGATCGCGCGTCGGGCCGGTGTCGATCTGTCGTTGAAGGACTTTGAAACCGTCGCGGCCGATATTCCGCTACTTGTAGATTGCAAGCCCGCCGGCAAGGGGTACCTCATGGACTTCGACGCGTCAGGTGGTGTGCCCGCGCTGTTGAAGGAGCTCGAGCCGCGCTTGAATCTCGAGGTCAGCGGTGGCTCTGGTGAGAAGCTCGGCGACTATCTCGCTACGATTCCAGCACGAGAAGATTGGCAGGACGTGCTGCGGCCACTGTCGGATCCACTTGGACCAGAGGGAAGCCTCGTCATTCTCCGCGGATCGCTCGTCCCGAATGGATCAGTACTCAAGGTCGCCGCAGCAAGCGAACATCTCTTGGAACACACCGGGCCAGCCATCGTTATCGATTGGCCCGCGGATCCTGTTGAGATTCTCGATGATCCCGACCTTGAAGTGACAGCCGATCACGTGCTCATCTTCCGTGGCGCGGGCCCGGTCGGAGCCGGAATGCCAGAAGCAGGAGCTGTTCCGATTCCGCAGAAGCTTGCTGCGCAAGGCGTGCGCGACATGGTGCGCATCTCTGATGCCCGCATGAGCGGCACTTCGTATGGCACCGTCGTCTTGCACGGTGAGCCCGAGGCGGCACTCGGCGGCCCGCTTGCCGCGGTGCAGACAGGCGATCTCGTGCGCCTTTCAGTCGCGAACCGCACCGTCGATCTGTTAGTGCCAGAAGAAGAAGTACAGCGTCGTCTCGCCTCATTTGTGCCCCCCGAGAACAAGCCCGAACGCGGCTGGAAGCGTCTGTACAGCGACACGGTTCTTCCGAGCAGCGAAGGCGCGGATCTATCATTCTTGTAGTCGCAGACGATATGTTTTTACTATCTAACATCCCTTTCCGACAGTGAGCAACGTAGCTATGAAACCGATTGATCTTGCGTACCCCTCGCTCGGGGATCGAGTATTTGAGGCCGTACGCGACGCCATCAGCCGCAAAGAGCTCGTACCAGGAACGCTCTACTCAGTGGCAGCAATTTCTGAGCAGATGGGAGTTTCGCGTACGCCGGTGCGCGAGGCTTTACTTCAGCTTGCCGCGCACAGCGTCGTTCGGTTTGAACCGAATCGCGGGGTGCGGATCCTCCAGATCACCATTAAAGATATTGAGGAAATTTACAATCTGCGGTTACTCCTCGAGGTGCCGTGCGCGTACCAGGCGGCACTCCTCATCGATGATGAGGGAAAGCAGAAACTCACGGCAGCGTTCCAGGCCATGGAGTCGAGTCTCTCAACAAACGACGAGTCGATGTTTCAGCAGAATGACCTCATGTTTCACATGCTGATTCTGGAAACCGGGGGGAACGACCGTATAGTCGAGGCCGTGAAAGTCACCCGCGCTCAAATGCACGCGCGCGGCCTATCTACCACTCCTACACGTACGCTTGCTGCGATTCTTGACCCGCACCGAAAGCTGTACGAGGCCATCATGAATCATGACCCTGAGGCCGCAGCTCTCGCGGCTCAGAAGCATCTCCGATCCACCCTGCAGATTCTGGTGCAACAGTCGCAGGAAGATGAGGAGACGTCGCGCTACGAGCCCGGGCTCAACGGCTGGTTCGAACGAGTCGAACGCAGCTTCTCCTAACCCTCACCATCTCAAACGCTACGCGTTTGTCGCCCGTTCGGCCATTTCGACGACGTTCTTCAGTAGCAGCGCGCGGGTCATGGGCCCAACCCCACCGGGGTTCGGCGAGATCCACCCAGCAACGTCTGCGACTGCGGGGTCGACGTCACCGACGACTCGACTCTTGCCGGTCGCGGGGTCAGTCTTGCGCGAGACACCCACGTCGAGCACGATCGCGCCGGGCTTCACATCAGCAGCCTGCACAATGCCCTCGACGCCTGCCGCCGCAACGATCACGTCTGCGCGCCGCAGCTCAGCCGAGAGATCAGCGGTGCCGGTGTGCGTAAGAGTAACCGTCGCGTTGTACTCGCGGCGGGTGAGCAGCGGCCCAATGGGACGACCGACAGTGATCCCGCGGCCGATTACCACGACATGCTTACCGGCCCAGCTCAGCCCATTGCGCTCAACGAGCTCGATTACCCCGCGCGGCGTGCACGGCAACGGCGTGGTGATCTCGGTATTCGCATTGAGCACGAGACGGCCAAGGTTTGTCGGGTGGAGCCCATCGGCGTCTTTCGCGGGATCCATCTTCTCGAGAATGCGATCGGTGTCGATGTGCTTCGGCAGCGGCAACTGCACGATGTAACCGGTGCACTCGGGGTTCGCATTGAGCTCGTCGAGCACGGCCTCAAGTTCTTCCTGAGTCACTGATTCAGGAAGGTCGCGCTTAATCGAGGCAATACCCACCTCGGCGCAATCACGATGCTTGCCCGCGACGTACCACTGTGACCCGGGGTCTTCACCCACGAGCACAGTTGCGAGTCCCGGCACAATACCGCGCTCGGCGAGAACCGCGACGCGCACAGCCAGTTCTTGCTTGATCGCGGCAGCCGCCACGGTGCCATCAAGCTTCTGAGCTACCACGGGGTTACCAGTTCTCGAGGCCGGGGTATAGCGGGAACGCATCGGCGAGCGCCGTCACGCGAGTCTTCAGCGCATCGAGGTCGCCCGTCTGCTGCAGGGTGAGCGCAATGATGTCTGCGACCTCAGCGAACTCGGTGTCGCCGAAGCCACGCGTCGCGAGCGCCGGTGTACCGATACGCAGGCCACTCGTAACCATTGGTGGGCGCGGATCAAACGGAACCGCGTTGCGGTTCACCGTAATGCCGACCTCGTGCAGGGCGTCTTCGGCTTGCTGGCCGTCGAGCTTTGAGTTGCGGAGGTCTGCGAGCACCAGGTGCACGTCAGTGCCACCGGTGAGCACGTCAATTCCTGCCGCCTTCGCGGTGTCGCTCGTGAGCGCCGCAGCGACAAGCTTTGCACCCGCAAGGGTGCGCACCTGGCGCTCCTTGAACTCATCGGTTGCCGCAAGCTTGAACGCGGTCGCCTTTGCGGCAATCACGTGCATGAGCGGGCCGCCTTGCTGGCCGGGGAACACATTCGAGTTGAGTTTCTTGTAAAGCTCAAGATCGTTCGTGAGGATGAAGCCCGAGCGGGGGCCACCGATGGTTTTGTGCACGGTCGACGAGGTGACGTGTGCGTGTGGAACCGGGTTCGGGTAGAGACCGGCAGCAACAAGGCCAGCGAAGTGCGCCATATCCACCCAGAGCGTTGCTCCGATCTCATCGGCGATCGCGCGGAACGCCGCGAAGTCAAGGGTGCGTGGGTACGCTGACCAGCCCGCAATGATGACCTTCGGCTTGTGTTCGAGCGCCTTTGCGCGCACGACGTCCATATCGACGAGCATCGTCTCGGGGTCAACGCCGTAGTGAACAACGTTGTAAAGCTTGCCCGAGAAGTTCAGTTTCATACCGTGGGTGAGGTGGCCGCCGTGGCTGAGCTCGAGGCCCAAAATGGTGTCGCCTGGCTCGGCAATGGCCGAGAGCACTGCGGCGTTTGCCGACGCGCCAGAGTGTGGCTGCACATTTGCGTACGCGGCACCAAAGAGGCTCTTCGCGCGGTCACGAGCAAGGTTTTCTGCGACGTCAACGAACTCGCAGCCACCGTAGTAGCGGCGGCCTGGATAGCCCTCGGCGTACTTGTTGGTGAGTACCGAGCCTTGTGACTCGAGCACTGCGCGTGGCACGAAGTTCTCGCTCGCGATCATCTCGAGCGTGGATCGCTGACGGCCGAGTTCGTTCTTGAGCACCTCGGCGATCTCTGGGTCGACGACTTCAAGTGGCTCGTTAAAGAATGCTGACTGGTTGGACATGGCTTCTCCCTAATAAATAGTGATTCAGGATCTGCGGCCCAGGCGAGCGGCCTTACAACTTCGTCGCTCCCCGATGGTTTCCATCTGCACGCCAGTCACGACGAGTCAATACTACCAGCGCAACTCCCCGCATACACCTGCGCATTACGCAGCTTTTCGTCGCCTCGCGGGGCGCGCAGCACGCAGATACTGGCCGTTCGACGGCAACGCGTCGACTGGATCGTCACCATCGTCGCCATCGTCGATCATGACCCCTGCGAATGCCATCGGAATACCTTGGGCCGTCCACAGCGAAGCGCGATCCATCAGCTGGGCGTGCACATGCGGCTCACTGCTGTTTCCCGAATTACCACAGTTTCCGATCACATCGCCCGAGTGCACACGCTCACCTACCCGAACCGACGTGGAACCTTGCTGCAGGTGCGCCACGGCCGCGTACGCGCCATCGTCGGTGCGGATCACGATATGGTTTCCGACGATCCACCCAGGGCCACCGACTTCGCGGATCATCCCCTCGAGCATCATGTAGGCGATGCCCACACTATTCGAGCGGGCGCGGTGATCGCGTCGCCAATCAGAAGACCGCACGACCGTGCCATCGACCATGGCATAGACGGGTTCGCCGAACGCCGGATATTCGGAATTCGCCCGGAACAGTTCGCCCCCAAGCTCTGGCCGAGCCTCGTCAGTTGGAGCGTGCACAAGATCAATCGCGTGCGCCTGGCCATATGCGCGAACACCATGACTCGGGACTGCGGAGGCCGGGCTATTCATCGCCAGCCACCGTCCGTGGACCGGTGATTGCACGACCCGTACTGGAACCTCGTGAAGCAATCGGGGGCCAACGAAGGTGAGCACCAGGCAAAGTGCGGCGAGAGCCATAGCCGCGAACACAATTCCGAGACGTAGCCCTTGTCCTCCGGCGAGCAAGCGTCCGACAAGCGCATTTCCGATGAGCACGACCGCCGCCACCACGTAGAGTGGGGCGCGCATTCGATATATCGCGAGCGCTGCGCCGCTCATCCCTCAGCCCCTGCGAGGCAGACGAGCAGCGGCACGACCCGCGCCGCTGGAACTTCGTAACTACCTCGAGCGCTCTGCCTCACCCACCGTGCCGCGACCAGCTGACGGAGGTGGTGGTGCAACTGCCCCGTCGTCCCGAGCGACGCAATCTCGGCAAGCTCTGCCGTCGAGTGCACCCCGGAAAGGATGTGGCGAAGGAGTTCGAGCCGCACCGGGTGTCCGAGCGCGTTGAACATCACCGCATGGTCGACCCATGGTGTCTCGATCATGGCTTCGGTGGCAGCTCCTTGCTGCCAGGCGACCGGTGAACCATCGGGGAGCGTGAGCGAACCAACGAGCATCACGGTTCCCGATTCGGTCGCAGGGTGTTCAGTGTTGCGGGTGCGCAGTCCATTGAGTGCCCAGAACTGATCGGCATCATCGAGCGCGGGTACTGGCACACGTTCGGTCGCTCTCGACGCCGCTTCGAGAGCGGTTACGCGCTCAGCAAGCACGGCGAGCTCTTCCGCGAGTGCTTCGCTGTGCGGTGATGGCTGGGGCGCTGTGGTGTCATGCATAGAGGCAATAGTACGTTACTCCAATAATACGTACAAATTGAGAATCCGGGTCACACCATGAAATGGGTCCGCGAGCAAGCTGCCCGCGGACCCATTTCACATAAGGCAACTAGCCCTTGAAGGTCTCGAAGATCTTCGTATAGTTCGTCATCTCCTCGTTATTACAGGGCGTAACGGGAAGCGCCAACTTGTAGTCGTCAGGAATCACGATCGCCGGACTGTTTGCCAGTTCTTCACTCATGAGCTCATCGGTGCCTGCGACGCCCGAGTTATAGGCCTGGAAGTTCACAGCCACCGCCATATTCTCCGGGTCGAGCATCCAGTTCAGGAACGTCTTTGCCTGATCCACATTCTTCGCGCCCGATGGAATCGTGAAGTTGTCTTGCCAGAGCGCCATGCCCTCTTCTGGATACACCCACTCAAGCGACGGACGCTCGAGCATGGCCCGATGGCCCGCACCATTCCAGATCATCGCCATTGCCTGCTCACCGTTCGCGAGACGCTCAAAGATGCCATCACTATTGATGGTGCCCACGCGAGGCTTGAAGTCCAGCAACAGGTCTTGCGCTGCCTGCAACTCCGCGCCGTCTGTGGTGCAGAAATCGCCTCCGGTGACGCGCAACGCCGAGTTGATCACCTCGGTCTGATCATTCATCGTGCCCACCCTGCCAGCCGACTCAGGCGGGTTGAAGTAGTCAGCCCATGAGGTGAGCTTTTCTGGAATCACCGCGGTGTCATACATAAACGACGTGGTGCCGTATAGGTACGGAGTTGAGAACTTGCGGCCCTCATCAAAATACACATCAAGGAACTCGGGTTTGATGTTGCCTCCGTTCGGGAGACTCGTCGCATCAAACTCGAGAAGCAGGCCATCGTTCGCAAGAATCTCGACCATGTAGTCACTGGGGACTACGACGTCGTAGCCGGCACCGTCTGACGCGCGAAGTTTCGCCTCGAGGCTTTCGTTGGAATCGAAGTAGTCGACGTTGAGCTTGATTCCGGTGTCGTCCGTGAACTTCTTGATGAGCTCCTCGGGGTAGTAATCACTCCAGGTGTAGAGGTTCACCTCGCCACTTGTCGCTTCAACGTAGTCGGTAGCCGCGGGCGCTTCTTCGCCGCCACCGCCGCCGTCCGTCACCCCGCCACCACAGGCGGTGAGGGTGAGGGCGCCCGCTGCACCGAGCGCGAGCAGCGTGCCGGCTCGCCTCGTCCATTTCGTGTTACTCATGTTGCTTACTCCTTCGTTGGGATTGCAGGAAAGTGATGGTGGTGACGACGATCGCGAGTAACAGCAGTAGCGTCGCGATGACGTTCACTGCGGGACTCGCGCCGCGCCTAATCAAGCTGAAGAGAAATACCGGCAGCGGTGTCGCGCCCGCGGCCGACAGGAAGTTCGAGATGATGAAATCGTCGAGCGAGATTACGAACGCGAGAATCGCCCCCGAGATGATGCCCGGCACGAGAAGCGGCAGCGTGATCCGTCGGAACATCTGCCATGAGCTCGCCCCGAGGTCAGTCGCGGCTTCAAAGTAGGTGGAGCCTAGACCTTTGAGCCTCGCCCGCACCGGCATGAGTGCAAACGGAATACAGAATGACGTGTGCGCAAGCATGAGCGCAAACATGCCGGGCTGCAGCCCAATCATCCGAATAAACCCGAGGGTCGCAACCGCAAGCACGATCTCAGGAACCACGAGTGGCGCGGTGAGAATAGCGGTCGCAATGCCGCTCCCCTTCGACTTCAGCCGATCCACCGCGAGCGCGAAGAGTATCGCGAAAGTCGTCGCAACGACCGTCGCAACGACCGCGATCTGCAGCGACACCCACACCGAGTTCAAGAGATTCGCGTTCTGTGCGACCTCACCGAACCAGCGCACACTGAAACCATTCCAAATGAGCGCAGAGTCGCCATCGTTGAATGCATAGATAGTGGTGATGAGAATTGGGATATAGAGGAATACAACACCAAAGATGGCGATAGGTGCGATGCCCGGGAAGTCACGCAACCGCAGCGCCCGCGCTGGTTTCTTGATGGCGTGACTGGTCGATCTAGATGCGTTCACAGTGAGATCTCCACCTTCTTGCCAGACTTCTTCGAATAGAACGCAATACCGATGAGCGCGAGCATGAGCATGATGAGAATAATCACCGACAGCGCAGCACCGAACGGCCAGTTGCGGGAGTCTCCAAACTGCGAGGCGATGAGGTTACCAATGAGCAGCACCTTGCCGCCACCAAGCAATACCGGCTGCACGTACGAGCCAAACGCGGGCATGAACACGAGCAAAATGCCAGACACTATGCCTGGTGTCGCGAACGGGAGAATGATGCGACGCACCACGGTCATCTTTTTCGCACCGAGGTCATATGCGGCCTCGGCCAACCTAAAGTCGAAGCCCGCGAGCGCCGAATACATCGGGAGCACCATGAATGGAAGGAACGTATAAATGAGCCCCAATTGCGAGGCGAGTGGGGTGTACAGCAGCTCCATACGGGGAAGACCGAGTACTGAGGCCGCCCCGTTCACAATCCCGTTATCGTTCAAGATCAGCATCCACGCATACGTGCGCACGAGCAGGTTCGTCCAGAACGGGATCGTGATGAGGAGCACGAGTACGTTCTGGAACTTTTCTGGCCGCGTGGCGATCCACAACGCGATAGGGAATGCGAGAAGCAGACAGACGATTGTGGTGATGCCTGCCTGAACGAGCGAATCGCCAAACACCGAGAGATAGCGCGGGTCGAACGCCGTGTTGCCCAAAAAGTCGGTCTGAAACAGGAAGTTGACGTACGGTTCAAGCGTGAACTCATAAATAACACCACCACCCTGCGGCGGGCGCGACATGAATGAGAAAATGACAATGATGACGAGTGGGCCGATGGTGAACAGTGCGGCCACGATGAGTGCCGGAATCACCGCAAACCAGGGGAACGAACCCGGAGTGCGAAGACTGCGCCTCGGTCTCGAGATTGGCACCATGTTCACGCCGGTGCGGTCGAGCTGATGCGTCATTCGTGCGTCTCCGAGGTGAGCGGCCTGAGTGACGCCGCATCAGCGTACAGTTTGACCTCGGCTCCTGGCCGGAACCCCTCGTCAAACGGCGGCGGCACGCGCACCGCAAGCTCGGTGCCGTCTGCGAGCGTAACTGTGCATCGCAGGTCAGTGCCCATGTAGACGAGCTTGGTAATTTCCCCAGTTGCGACATGCTCACCGCTCGGTGTGAGATGAATGCGTTCGGGGCGAATCGTCAGCGTGACCGTGCCTCCCGGCGTTGGCACAACTTTGTGCAGAGTGACCGGGTTGCCGCCGGGAAGGGTGACTACGAGCTCATCGACCGTGGCACCTGCCCGGCGCTCCACGGGAGTCTCAAGAAAGTTCGTCTCACCGATAAAGTCTGCGACGAACCGGCTGGCAGGTTTCTCATAGATCTCCTCGGGGGTACCAATCTGTTCAAGGCGCCCCTGGTTAAACACGGCGATGCGATCGCCCATGCTCAGTGCCTCTTCTTGATCGTGTGTCACAAACACAAACGTGACGCCCGTGGTGCGCTGCAGGC
>JBQEBC010000045.1:0-20229 GCA_052106035.1 Leucobacter sp.
TCGTCGCAGCGCTCCCCGCGATCATCATCACGCTCACCGCGAAGACCGCGCGCGAACTCATCATCGTGTTGCAGCTTACGAGTGTGGCCGCCCTCGCGTATGGCGTGCTGCTCGGCGTCGGGTTCGCGTTCTAAGGCCCGCTAGATTCACCTGTCTCACGCGAAAGAGTCGACATTTGTCATCTCTGTATTTGCCCTCACTATGAGTCGGGTCACCGGTGTTACAGTGAACCCACGCGGTCACTGGCGACGCGCAGCGACTCTGAGTTCACGGCTTCAGGTACACACAATAGTCTCAACCTCAGAAACGTCGGCGAGGATTTCTCGGCGCAGTAACTGGATGTTCCGTTACAAATATCTTTGAGGAGAGAGGGTCTGAATGCCTGCTGGATTGATAACAAGGGATCCGTTTTCGGATCTCAACCAAGATGAGCAGGTGCTTGTCATGCTGCTTCTCGAGCAGCTCGAACCAGTGGGGGCGAGACTTGCGCACCGCCTGTTAGCTGGCGTAGACGTGCGGGTAAGCGAGGCCAGCGCCTCACGCATGTTGGTGCGACTTGACGCGGCGGGTATGACCCGCTCAATCGGCCGCAAAGGGCGAGTTCTCACGCCCGATGGAAAAAGGCTTGCAAGGAATCGTGCAAAGCAAATTGAGCGACACGAACATTTTGAGCGTGCGTTAGATTTACGATCAGTTGATGAGCTACTTGATTACCTGCGAGCTCGTCGTTCCCTTGAAGGGGAAGCCGCCTACCTCGCGGCACTGAGGTTGGATGACGAGGCATTGGCGCGCCTTGATCAATGCACCGAGAAACAGGAAGCGTCAATCCGTGGTGGGACCCTCCTCGAGGACGGGGCAGGCGTGGACGTGCACCGGGAAATGGTCGCGGCACTTGATAGCCCGGTGTTTAAAGCCATTATTGAAAGCCTGTTGTCGAGCCTCCCCAATATTGAACGCGCAATGGAAATGATCATGATAAATCGGGGAGCGGCTGATGCTGCATTGCAAGAGCATCGGGCGGTGGTCGATGCGATCCGTAGACGAGAGCCCGAACTGGCGCGGACACTTATGCATCGTCATTTCGAGAGACTGGAAAGTGATGTGCGAATCTACTGCAATGAGCAGGTCATTACGAACTTGTCGAGAATAGAAGCCGAAAGTTTCTGACAGCCGCGCAACCCAGGACGCAGCCCAAACAGGGCTTTTTATTTTGCGTTGCAGGTTCCTCATTTCTGAGGTACAGTTCTCATTACTGAGGAACCTTGGCTTGTATGGAAGGCTCCTACGCCGGGAAGAATCCCAGCAAACATTCGACGAAGAATGGAAGGTGCCGTGGCACAACAGATCACCGGAGGGCAGCTGCTCGCCAAAAGTCTTGTAGAACACGATGTTGACACCATCTTTGGAATACCCGGCATACAGCTGTACGCACTCGTTGATGGGTTGTACGACTACCAAGACCGTATTAACTTCGTTGCGCCGCGGCATGAGCAAAGCACAACGTACATGGCGGATGGCTACGCTCGGACCACGAAGAAACCGGGTATTGCGATGGTAGTGCCCGGTCCAGGTGTGTTGAATGCGACGGCAGGGCTCGCGACAGCGCTGGCGTGCTCATCACCAGTGCTCTTGATCTGCGGACAGATCAACTCGGACCTGATTGACTCCAAAAAGTACGGCGCGCTTCATGAGATTCCGGAGCAGACGCAAACGCTCCGCGGGGTGACGAAATGGGTAGGAACGGCACGGCACGCGAGTGAGATTCCAGATCTCGTAACGCAAGCCTTTTACCACATGACAAGTGGAACACCAGGACCCGTTGCGCTCGAAATTCCGCCCGATGTGCTTGAAGCATTCACAGATGCCCGTGAATCTTCGCGGGTAGTCATTCCAGAAGCGCGTATCTCTGATGAGCAACTCTCGCACATTGCCGACGCCATCAGCCAAAGTAGGCGGCCGCACATTGTTGCTGGTGGGGGTGCGATTAATTCAGGTGCAGGGAAGATGCTCATTGCATTAGCCGAGCAACTTAATTGCCCAATCATGCAAACCAGAAATGGGCGCGGAGCGGTGGATGCAAGTCACCCACATGCCGTCGACCCTTACATGCGTGACCTACTTATCGAGGACACCGATCTTGTCATTGTCGTTGGGTCGCGCATGGGGTCGGGTGCTGGTGGCCACATCGATTTCGGTACAGAAAATATCATCAGCATCAATACCGATATCGAGCATCTGGGTTCCCCGAGACCTACGGTGACTCACGCAGTGCTGTCTGATGCGCGTACCGCAACGGAACAGATTCTCGAATGGATGCGAGTCCACTGCGATTCATACACAGCAGCGTGGGATATGAATGCCCTAGGGGTTGCTAAGCGCGAGGCATTGGAACGACTCGAGAGTGTCCAGCCACAGCGGGACTTCCTGCGGAGTATTAGTGAGACTGTAGCGGCTGACACGATCCTCGTTTCGGAATACACCCAAGTTGGGTATCTCTCAACAATCATGTATCCAACGACTGTGCCCGGATCGTTTATTTCTCCTGGATACCAAGGCACGCTTGGATACGGTTTTGCAACCGCAATTGGAGCACAGGTTGGTGCTCAGACGATCGACGCGGAACGGTTTGTCGTCTCAATCTCTGGTGACGGCGGATTCTCATGGACTCTCCCAGAACTTGCGACGCTGAAGCGGTACGGGATCCCCCTCGTAGCCATCGTTTTTAACGATGGCCGGTACGGCAATGTCTATCGTTCACAGAAATACCACTTTCAGAATCGTATTCTCGGCAGTGAACTTACGAACCCAGATTTCATGAAACTTGCCGACGCATACGGGGTCCGCTCGGCATCAGTCGCGTCGCCTGAAGAACTTCGCAGCCAGTTAGTGGAAGTTCTTGAAGGCCCTCGAGAACCAATCCTCATCGAAGTCCTCGTTGACGAACTACCGTCCCCTTGGCATCTCTTTGATGAGCCAGGTCAGTAGGACAATACGGGCTCATGAACTTGTCGGGTTACACGGAGCATTCAACACGGGTGAGTTCACTGCTCATCTTGAACGAAGGGGAACAATGAATCAGCCAATGAAAACGACTCGTATCGAGGCGGGAATTGTTGTCGCGTTTCAGGATGGGGAACACAAGATTCTCCGCGATGGGGTCATCATCATGAGGGGTGACACGATAGTTCACGTCGGTTCTGGCTGGGAGGGCGAAGTCGACGAGGTTGTCGACGCGAAGAACAAGGTTATTACTCCCGGGTTTATCACCACACACCTGCACTCGGCCGAATCTCCGCTCGACAAGAGTTGGATCGAGGATGTTGGTGATCGACAGTTCTCATACTCTGGGCTCTCCGAAATGCTGCCTGCTCGCTCGGGTGCGATCAGTCCAGGTGCCGCCGAGTACTGCGCACGGTACTCGATGATCGAGCTGCTTAAGACCGGCACAACCACGATCATGGAGCAGGGGCACGCTCCGAGAGATGTTCTTAAGGCGGCACAAAGCGCAGGAATTCGGGCATATATCGCAGGAAGTTTTCGCTCGGGTCGCTGGCTCACCTCGGATGGTCGCAAGATGACGTATGAGTGGTCTGAAGATCTCGGAGCGGCCGCGTATGAGCGGGCACTAAGTTTCCTGGAGGAAATCGAAGGGCTCGACGACGAAAGGCTGCGAGGATTTCTGGCTCCAGCACAGGTGGACACCATCACTGAGGAGCTGCTGGTCGCGGCGAAGAAAGTGAGTGACGACCGTGGACTTCCGATCACACTACACACGAGCCAGTCCGTATTCGAATTCGATGAGATCGTTCAGCGACATGGTAAGACTCCCGTCGAATGGTTGCACGACATTGGTTTCTTGGGCCCACGCACGTTGCTTGGCCACGGAATTTACTTGAGCGGGTTCAGCTGGGTGCAATTCAAAGGACGTGACCTCGAGCTGCTCGCGGAGACTGGTTCTTCCGTCGCGCACAGTCCGTGGGTGTTTGCAAGGAGAGGGATTGCGATGGAGTCTTTCCCTTCCTATCAGCAGGCAGGTGTCAACATGACGCTTGGTACAGACACGGCTCCACAATCGATGATCGAGGCCATGCGATGGGCAGCCGTGCTCGGAAAAGTGACGTCACGGGATACAAATCTCGCGACCGCTGGCGATGTCTTCAACGCCGCAACGATCAATGCCGCAGATTTCCTCGGCAGACCAGATCTTGGCCGGATTGCATCGGGAGCGAAGGCAGACCTGGTTTTTTGGTCACTCGACTCGTTATTCATGACACCCGTGCGCGACGTCGTCAAAAACATCGTGTATAGCGCAACTCCGGGTGAGATATCTCGCGTGATTGTCAACGGAAAGACTGTACTCGAGGAAGGAGTCGTGCTGGGCATAGACGAAGCGAGCACCATTGACGGCCTCCAGGCTTACGCCGACGAAATGTGGGGCCAAATCTCCGAGAGCGACTGGAAAGGGCGCACCGCCGACGAAATGTCCCCACCAACGTTCACCGATTTCAAATAGTCCATTCACAACAGGTATCAATGTGCTGATGGAACCAGACCCACCTCATCCCAAATTTTATTGACATAGCGAAGGAGCTATACAAGTGAAAAAGAAACTGATGGCGATCGGGGCAGCCGCTGCCCTGCTTGCACTTACTGCTTGCGGAAGCGGCGCCCCAACAAGCGATGCTGTGGTGTTCGGCACTCTTGGAGGTGACGGCGAGAAGGCGATTGATGCGGCGTGGTCACAACCATTCTCGGAAGAAACTGGAATCGAGGTGATGTACGACAGCCCCGCAAGTATGGCAAAGGCACTACAGATGGTGGATAGCAACGCAGTTACTTGGGATGTGTTCATGCAACTCTTGCTCGCTCCAGCTGACGACAATCCCTCGTTTGAAGATATCGATTGCAACATCGTGCCCTGTGAACAGTTCGAGGGCGGTCCCTTCGAGATGCGTAAGCAAGCTGTCCCATTTTTCGTATTTTCTTACGTGACCGCATACAACACAGACAAGTTCAAAGATGGCAATGCTCCGACTGGAATCGGTGACTTCTTCAACACGGAAGATTTTCCTGGCAAACGTCTATTACCCGCGAACACAAACGGATGGCCCGGGCTCATCGAAGCAGCACTTATCCATGACGGTGTTGCACGTGAGGACCTGTATCCGCTCGACATCGAACGTGCTCTGTCAGTCTTTGACACGATCAAAGATTCGATCGATGTGATGGCTGATGACTCAGAATGCATCACCGACGTGTCCTCGGGTGAGGTCGTCATGGGAACCTGTTATAACGGCCGTGCGGCCATCGCAAAACGAGAAGGCCTTCCCATTGACATTGCGTGGGGGCAGCAGATCCAGACAGTAGATTACCTCTTCATTCCGAAGGGAGCTCCCCATGCCGAGGACGCTCAGAAGCTGATCGCTTGGATGGTTGACAAGGAGAACAACGGTAAACTCCCTGAACAAATCGCATATGGTCCCGCGAACCCGCTTGCGGAGGTTGCAGAGGATGCCGAATGGGCTGACGTAGTTCCAACGGCACCGGTCAACACACTCGAAGGCGAGCAGGCACCCATCCTTCCCAACGAGGAATGGTGGATGGAAAACCGCAACGCTGTGACTGAGCGGATTTCAGAGTGGCTGCAGTCGTAAAGCCCGCGGACACACTGCATCTCGCCGAGATAAAGAAGCGAGGGTCAACGAAATCCAAGGGCGCTAACTTCTTTGCTCTCGTTTCCGTCCCCGCCGTGATTGCGGTAGTCGCACTCTTCCTGGTTCCATTGGCTCTCGTGGTGATCCAGAGCTTCACAAACCCTGGACCACAGAATTATGCTGAGGCGATAGGGAGTGGGGTGTTTCAGCGGTCGCTCGGAACAACGATCCGTATGGCCGCTGGCGTCACATTGATCTGTGTCGTACTCGCCTATCCTTACGCCTACGCGATGGTGCGTTCGACAAAGAGTGTGATGTTCTTGCTTCTCGGGGCACTGATGTTCGCCTTCTGGACGAGCACACTCGTGCGTACCTATGCCTGGAAGATTTTGCTTAATGACACAGGCGTAATCAACCAGGCGCTGATAAAGGCAGGGGTGATTGAATCACCCCTGCCTTTGGGCGGTGGCGAATTTGCCGTATATGTTGGTATGACACAGGTGCTGTTGCCGTATGTTGTGCTCACGTTATACGCCCAGATGCGTGGTATCCCGCCAGAACTCGAACTCGCTGCCCAAAGCATGGGGGCGTCACGGATCTCTACGTTCTTTAGGGTGACGTTGCCACTTTCTTTCTCAGGCGCCGTTGCAGGCGGGTTGTTGGTCTTCGTGATTGCGCTCGGCTTTTATATCACGCCCCAGATTCTCGGTAGCTCGAAGCGCTCCTACGTTGGAACATCGATCGTCCAACAAATTGAAGTCTTCCTGAAGCCCGGTGTCGGTGCGGCTCAGGCAGTTGTCTTGCTCATACTTGCGCTTGCCATTCTGCTCGGAGTGGGCCGCGTCGTTGGTGTTACTAAGATCCTCGGCATTGAAGGATCGGAAAAGAAGAAATGAAACCAGGGTACTTCTCGCGAATCGCGTCCACCCTACTGGCGGTATTCCTCGTTGTCCCAACGGTGATCGTAATCTCGACATCTTTTACATCGGGCCGTACCATCATCTTTCCGCCCCAGGGCTTCTCATTCCGCTGGTATGAGGAGGTACTTTCCACTGAACGCTGGACCGGATCATTCATGACGTCGATTCAGGTTGGCGCTATCGCTGCGTTGATCGCAATGGTGCTTGGTTCGTTCCTTGCGATTGGCGCAGCTCGTGGTCGAGGCATACTTCCCGGATGGACGATCGTTGCTCTCGCCGTCTCACCTATGGTTGTCCCGACGGTTGTTTCCGGTCTCGGTTACTACGTGACTGGTGCTGCGATTGGGCTAGTGGGCACGCCGATATGGTTGGCTGTTGCTCACGCACTCATGGGGATGCCGTTTGTTTTTATTAACGTGCTCGCCTCGCTAGGTTCGATTACTCCGAGCGTTGAAGAGGCGGCTCAGGTGTGTGGTGCTTCACCGGCACAGACCCTACTTCGCATCACGTTGCCACTGGTAACACCATCGGTGATTGTTGGCGGAGTTCTTGCGTTCATTTCATCATTTGACGAGGTGATCGTGGCGTCGTTCCTCACATCCCCTACGTTCCGCACGCTCCCGGTAAACATGTTCTCAGATGTACAAGGTGGGGCCGAACCGTCAACTTCGGCTGTGGCGGGCATTGTGACAGCTGCCTCCTTCGTGCTGCTTACACTCATTGCCGCAGCACCCCTGCTGAAGAAAAACAAAAAGAAGAACAACGTTTTGGTCTCCAAGGAAGGCAAATAGCTCATGGTTAGAGAGTTCACCGGATCAACGGTTCGTATGGAGGGCATCACCAAGCGCTATGGCGACTTCGTGGCAGTGGACAACATTTCGTTCGATGTTGACGCTGGGGAGTTCGTGACGCTGCTCGGAGCCTCAGGGTCGGGCAAAACCACGCTGCTCCGAATCATCGCAGGATTCCTCAAACCTGACTCTGGACGAGTAATCATCGCTGGCAAGGACCTCACGGATTTGCCAGTACACAAACGGCAAATTGGTATGGTCTTTCAAAACTATGCACTCTTTCCGCACATGACAGTTGAGCAGAACGTTATGTTCCCACTTGCGAGGCAGAAGTTCCCTAAGGCAGATCGGCCTGGGATGGTGCAAGATGCACTCGACGCAGTGGAGTTAGGAGCATTTGCTGGGCGTAAGCCGTCAGAGCTTTCTGGAGGCCAGCAGCAGCGCGTCGCGCTCGCACGAGCGATTGTGACCAGGCCGCGAGTGCTACTGATGGACGAACCTCTCGGTGCGCTCGACCGGCGACTGCGCGAGGCACTTCAAGTTGAAATTCGTCGCCTGAGCTCAGAACTCGGTATCACTGTGATCAACGTCACTCACGACCAGGAAGAGGCGCTCACAATGAGCGACCGCATTGCGCTGCTCGAACTGGGGCATCTCGTGCAGTTTGATGCGCCGACCGCGATGTTCGAATCACCAAACTCTCGCACATCTGCCTCATTCTTGGGGGAGAGCAATTTGTTCAGCGGTGTCGCCGTGCAGAGCGCAGCCGGAGTTGAGCTGTCTTACGACGACGGTTGTGTGCGGTTCCCCGCGAGTGCAGCTGAAATTGAGTCAGGTAATGAGTATCTCGTGATGATCCGCCCGAGTCGCGTGCATGTCGTACCAGTCCAAGTGGATATCTCTGAGCGTCATTCAAGGATCAACGCCAAAGTGAGATCCGTCATTTATGCAGGTGAGTATCGGAAACTCCTGCTGCAACGCTCCGATGGAACCGAAATTATCGCCCGTATGAGTGCACTTGAACCATTTGACTTGAAGATCGGCGATAACGCGACCATGTATTGGGACCCAGAGGACAGCACGATTGTTAAAGGAGATCATGAAGTAGGTTCGCGTGAAAGCTTGACTGTCACGTGAATGACCCGTTGAGAGCAGAGGGGAGAGGTGTGCCTGTTGCGCTCATCTCAGGCATATTTCTCCTCTTTCTCGCAGACGCATTATTTCAAATCACGCTACCGACCGTACTCGTGACTGAGGGCGGACTCTCAGCCACAACCGCGGGGCTCATGCTTTCTCTCGGTCTCGGAGCAGGAATTCTGGTGGTCGCCCCAGTCGCACAGCGTTCTGACAACGGAACACGTAGCCGCATCCTCTTCTGGTGCACCCTCCCACTTGCACTTGCGACGCTGTTGTTCGTGGCGGTGTCCCATGTCTCATTCTCGTTGTGGCTCTGGATTATCCCTATCGCCGTGTATGGGCTGATGCGCACGCCCCTCACCGTGGTGTGGCTTGCATATATTACAGAGCGAGGTGACAAGCTCAGGATGCAGGCCGCGAACGGAATCGCCCAGCGCACTGCGGTCGCATTCGCAGCACTGATCGTTGCGTACTCAACGATCGGATCAGGGAGTGCGACGACATTTATCGTTCTTGCATTGATCATGCTTGTAGTGGTCGCAGTCGCTAGTTGGCTTTTTCGCAAAGATAGCATTCGCTTACCTCTGAACAAACCTTCGCGCAGCCGGCCATATGGGCGTTCGATTCAACTATTGCGCTCCCGCAGTCTCCAGGCATCTTCTGCGCTCAACGCCTCGATTGTGCTCGTGACAATTCTCGGTAACGCCTTCTTCCCGCTCGGTCTTATCGGTGAGACCCCCGCATACATCGCGATTTGGGTGCTGATATTCCTCGTGACTCGCGATCTCGTCGGCTCACTTACCGCAGGCCTCATGTTTCGGTTTCTCTATGCAAGATTTGGGATTGTCGGGTCTTTGGCTTTTACGGCCGCTCTTATCGTTTCGGGTCTTATACTGCTGGCGATACCTGGGAGATCACTCGTCATCACATTACTTTCGGCGTTACTGCAGGGTTTCGCCTGTGCGACAGCGATCGGATGCACAAACCTTCTCGCTGTGCATGGGGGAGGTGGTGCTGAACGTGCGACTCGCATTGGCGCGACACAGTATTTGCCATCCGCAGTGATGCTTATCGCCCCTGCCCCACTCGGCATGATTTTCGATTACTCGAACATCCACATGGTATTTCTTGCGGGCAGCATTATCTGCTGTGTACTCATGACTTTTGTGTTGTACCAAGTCTCTCCCAAACGTAACACTTTAAAGGCTGACTTTTCCGCGCCCACAGTGCATACTGACGATTGAGTATGAACATCGGGGCCCTTGCAGCGCCGTAAGTAATACAGATAGTGTGAGTCTCACGAATCATTGATCACCGGAAAGGAGCTAGCCATGAAATCTCATATTTTCGCAACGGCTTTCGTTCTTCCGGGCAATCTGCAGGCCGGACATTAGCCCGAGCGGCGCAACCGCTCCTTCTCCTCCCACCTCAGATTCAGCGCCCCGTGCGCACACCTTCGTTTCAAGGGATCATGACTTCCACCTCTTCGCTTTCCCTCCCCCGCTCACTCGCGAGGCTCCTGCCCTTTGTGAAGCCCGCGATGCCGCGTCTCGTCGCTGGCCTCATTACCGCGCTGCTCGCAACAAGCGCGAGCCTGCTCATTCCGATTATGTTGCAGTGGGTGGTCGATGGCCCGCTCGCCTCGGGCAATCGCACCCTCATCGTGTGGGCTACCTTAGGGGTGCTCGGGCTCGGTGTCGCTGAGGCCGTGTTCATCTTCCTCCGCCGCATGTTCGTGCTGCGGCCGATGACCGAGGTCGAGTTCGAGATTCGGCAGACGTTCTACGAGCGCCTGCAGCGGCTCCCGGCTTCCTTCCACGATCGCTGGCAATCGGGCCAGCTGCTCAGCCGCATGATGCAAGACATCGGGCGCATTCGTCGCTGGCTCACCTTCGGCGCGATCATGCTGCTCGTGAACGTGCTCACCATGCTCGCAGGCATTGCCCTACTCTTCCGATGGCACTGGGCGCTCGGCACCGTGTTCTTCCTCTGCTCGATTCCGATCTGGGTGGTGGGCTATAGCTTTGAGCAGAAGTATGGTGAGCTTTCCCGCAGAAGCCAAGATCAGGCCGGAGATCTCGCGACCTCAGTTGAGGAGAGTGTGCACGGCATTCGCGTGCTCAAAGCATTCGGCCGCGGCGGCCACGCGCTCGGACAATTTCGGGTGAAGGCCGAGTCACTTCGCGGAACGGAAATGCGTAAAGCCCGCGAGGTTGGCGTGATCTGGTTCGCGTACGACATGGTGCCCGCGATGGCACTCGGGCTCTGCCTGCTCACGGGGATCGTGCTCGTATCGCTCGAACAGATCACGGTCGGTGAGCTCTTCGCCTTCTTCGCCTTGGCTGCAGCGCTCCGCTGGCCCATGAACTCACTCGGGTTTCTGTTTTCCTTTATGATCGACGCGCGCACCTCGACTGATCGCGTGTTCGAAGTGTTTGACGCCGAGATCGACATTGTGGATCCCGCCACCCCAGTCTCCGTCAGTACCCCGCGCGGTGAGCTCGTGTTTCGAAACGTCAGGTTCCGCTTTGCAGACGCCCGCGATGGCGACCGCGACCTCGTCGACGGGCTCGATCTTGCGCTCATCCCGGGTGAGACGATGGCGCTGGTCGGCGCAACCGGCAGCGGAAAGACGACGCTTACGATGCTGCCGACGCGCCTGTATGACGTGACCGGCGGCGCTGTTGAACTCGACGGCATTGACGTGCGGGATCTCACGCTTGAGGAGCTGCGCCGGCGCATTGGTGTTGCGTTTGAAGAACCGATTCTCTTCTCGACAAGCGTGCGCGAAAACGTGTTGCTCGGCCGCGAAGAACTCGATCCGCACGGACCAGAGGCGGAGCGAGTGCTGCGCGAAGCTCTCGACGTCGCACAGGCACAGTTCGTGTACGAGCTCCCTGATGGGCTCGAAACTCCGGTCGGGGAAGAAGGGTTGAGCCTCTCGGGCGGGCAGCGCCAGCGTCTCGCGCTTGCCCGCGTGGTAGCTGCGGCACCCGATGTGCTCGTGCTCGATGACCCGCTCTCGGCCCTCGACGTCGACACCGAAGCCCTCGTTGAGGCGGCGCTCAGGCGTGTGCTCGCCCGCACGACCGCGCTTATTGTGGCGCACCGCCCATCGACCGTGTCGATGGCTGACCGTGTCGCTGTGCTGCGCGACGGCCGCGTCACCGAGGTCGGTACGCACAGCGACCTCCTGCGCACGAGTGAGCACTACCGATTCTTGCTGTCGTCTCTCGCAACGGAGGCAGGCGAATGAGCTCCGAGAGCGTTCACGGAACGCGCGGTGAAGACCGCAACACGTACACGCGCGAAGAAAGCCGGGCTATCAGACGTAGATCGCTGCGGTTGCTCGGGTCACTCCTCAAGCCGTTTCGGCCCCTCATTGCGCTCACCGCGGTCGTCGTCATCCTCTCGGCGGCGCTCAGCGCGGTCGGGCCAAGCCTCATCGCGTACGGCATCGACACCGCGCTGCCTCGAGTGATCGCGCAGGGTGAGTGGTGGCCGGCGATCGGCATCACCATTGCCTACTTAGCGACGGCCGGAGTTGGGGCCGCACTTGTCGGGTGGTACGTCGTGCTCATCGCGCGGCTCACCCAGGCGGTCATGCTTGCGCTGCGCACCCGCATCTTTAGGCACACCCAGCGGCTAAGCCTCGAATTTCACGAGGGATACACATCTGGCCGCATCATCTCGCGCCAAACGAGCGACCTCGAATCCATTCAAGAGCTGCTCGGAGGTAGCCTGAGTGAACTCATCAATGCGGTGCTGCTCGGTGTATTCACGCTCTCGGCGCTCTTCCTGCTTGATTGGCGGAGCGGCCTCGTCGTCCTCTTTATGGGTGTTCCGCTCGCGATCCTCATGTGGTGGTTCGTCGTGCAGTCACAGAAGGGGTACCGAGCGACCCGCGTTGTGAGCGCGCGCCTCATCGTGCAGTTCGTTGAGTCAATGACCGGGATCCGCGCGGTGCAGGCGTTTCGCCGCGAGAAGCGCAATAATCGAGAATTTGCGAAGGTCTCTGACGACTACCGTCTCGCGAATCTCAAGGTGGTCAACCTCTTTGGTGTGCTCGACCCGGGCCTCATCTTGCTCGGCAACATTTCCATCGCGCTCGCCTTGCTCTGGGGCACACTGCGCGTCGTCGACGGGTCGCTCGCGATCGGCGTGCTGCTTGCGGCGCTCTTGTACGTGCGCAACTTCTTCGGCCCGCTCCAAGATGTCGCGATGTTTTTGAACTCGTACCAGGCGGCAGTCGCAGCGCTCGAGAAGGTGTCGGGGATGCTTGAAGAAGCTCCGTCGGTGGAGGATCCCGCTCACCCCGTAGCGCTTACCGAGGCGCGTGGGGATCTCACCTTTGATGCGGTGAACTTTCGGTATGGCGAAGGCAAGACTGTGCTCGAGGAGTGCAGTCTCGAAATTCCCGGCGGGCAGACGATCGCGCTCGTCGGCACGACGGGAGCCGGCAAATCGACGTTGGCGAAGCTCATCGCGAGATTTTACGACCCGAGCGAGGGGCGACTGTTGCTCGACGGGGTCGATTTGCGGGACTTGGCGCCCGACGACTTGCGCCGCGCAATCGTCATGGTGACTCAAGAAGCGTATCTGTTCAGCGGAACCGTGGCCGAAAATATCGCGCTCGGAAACCCCGATGCGACGATCGAAGAGATTCACACCGTCGCTCGATCGGTGGGAGCCGATGCTTTTATTCAGGCGCTGCCCGATGGGTACGACACTGATGTGAACAAGCGTGGCGGGCGCGTCTCGGCGGGCCAGCGGCAGCTGATCTCGTTTGCGCGCGCCTTTCTCGCTGACCCCGCGGTACTCATTCTCGACGAGGCGACTGCGTCGCTCGACCTTCCGAGCGAGAGGCTCGTGCAAGACGCGCTGCAACGGTTGCTCGCCGACCGCACCGCGATCATCATCGCGCACCGGCTTTCGACGGTCGCTATTGCAGATCGGGTACTCGTCATGGAGCACGGGCGCGTGGTCGAAGACGGTACGCCCGATGCGCTCATCAAGCAGGACGGTCGCTTCGCATCGCTGCACGCATCGTGGGAGGAATCACTCGCGTAGCCGGGATCCCGGCCTCGGAGTACGCTGACCGCATGGTGCACCGGCGAAGTTCACCGCGTTCACCTCCCGTGACGACGAAGGGCGAGCCCGCGCACGAAGCGCACTTGATGCTCTTCTCAGGGTTCAGCGCCGGTTGGTGCACACGACATAAGCCGTTTGTTTAGCTTCACTACGCTCTGGACGAGTGCTGTCCCCATAACCCGTTCAGGAGCAAACCCTTGTCCTTCTCTCCCATGAAACTGCTCGCCGCCTCAGCGGTGGCGACGTTGGTCTTCACTGGCCTGTCGATCGGCGATCCGCCCGCCGCGAAGGCCGCCGTTGACGCCCCCAAGCTCGAACTCATCACCGACGACATCGATACGAGTGTGCCACGCGCAGAGGCGCTGAACATTGCCGTCATTAGTGATTACGGCGCGTGTGGCTACGGAGTTCCCGCGAAGTGCGCAGACGAACAGGCAGTGGCCGACATGGTGCACTCGTGGAACCCCGATGTTATTCTCACGGGCGGTGACAACAACCAGCAGCAGGCGACCGAGGAGCAGGTGCGGCTCTCAGTTGCCCCATATGCCGACGACATCGAGGCTGGCATCTTCTTCCCGATCATGGGCAACCACGACTACGGAAACTCGTGCGATGCTGAAGGCGCGAAGTACTCGATGGAGTACCTCAAAGTGCCGCTCGCGTATCGTGCACTGCTGGGCAACGGGCTCATCGAATGGGTGAACCCGAACGGCGCGTGCGAAACATCAAGCGGCGACCGCATGCCCGCGATTTATGACGACTACATCTCCACCGTGGAAAACTCTGAAGCGTCATGGGTGCTCACAGGCGTGCACCAGCCGCCCTACTCATCAGGAAAGTCGGGCAACAACCTGAACCGCAGGTGGGCTATCCACCCAGCTGTCGACCTCATGTTCTCGGGGCACGATCACCACGCCGAGCACATCATCACCCCCGACGGCGACAACCTTGTCGTTACCGGTAACGGTGGTGACGGCACTACAGGTTTGTTTTCGCCGACCACTGGCAGCCAGTGGCGTGACAACAAAAATCTTGGCGCTATGCGTCTCTCAGTCACCGAGCAGACCCTGCGCGCAGAGTTCGTCGCCCTCGGAGGCGAGACGATGTACGAGTTCACACTCGGGCACGACGAGAACAGTGACACCATCGTCATCGACCAGTCTGAGACCGATCCCGGAACTGGTACCGACCCGAACCCGGCGGTTCCCGCTCAACGCGAAGTGTCATTCGACATTGCAGCCGGCACCGAAGTCGGCTTGAAAGCGGTGCAATACAACGATGGCCCGTGGGAGAAGGCGACGGTCGATGGGCGTGAGTCGATCCGCCTCGTAAACAACCCAAGCGGAGGCGCAAACCACCTCTACCTGCATGTCGACGATGCCGCGATGTCGGCAGGCCCGTACGAAATGGAAGCCGAGATCACCTACCGGTCATACGTCGCCGGGAGCTTCGTTCTACAGTACGAAAACGGCGCGACCGGAGAGGCGTACTCTCGTTCAGAAAGCGTCAGGGTGGAAGCAGGTCAGGTGGGAACCTGGCAAACCACGACCATTCCGATGCCCGCTGCCAACTTCAACAACCGTCAGAATGCAAGCGCCGACCTTCGACTGAACGCTTCAGACAACCTGCCGTTGGCAATCTCGAGCATGACTATCCGCAGCACCGTTGAAGCCGTCGCCGGTGTGACTGCAACCTACGTTGCGGGCCAGGAGCCGGACGGGCTCGACGCGATGGATTACCCGACCGGTCCGTTCACCACCGATGTGGTCGACGGTCGCCAGGTTCTCAAGACCCTGCCTATCACCGACGGCACAACTGGCAACCTGTACATGGTGATCGATGACCGCTACCTCAGCGGCGGCCCGCAAGACGCCTGGGTAACAATGACCTACCGCCCTGAGGCGGCCGGCCGCTTCCAGGTGCAGTACGAGAACGGGGTTGAGGGCACAACGTACTTCAACGCCGAGGCAGTCACGGTGACCGCGGATCAGATTGGGACCTGGCAGACGGTGACCATTCCGCTCAAAGATGCCTCATTTAACAACAGGCAGAATGCGAGTGCCGATTTCCGTGTGCGACTCCCGCAGAATTACCCGCTGGTGATATCGGAGATGAGTGTCACCACGATTGATCCGGCCACTGCGCCGGACCCTGACCCGACCGATCCTGACCCGACCGATCCGGATCCGACTGACCCGGATCCGACTGACCCGGATCCCACAGACCCGGATCCCACAGACCCGGATCCGACAGACCCGGGCACTGAGCTCAATACACTCGTCTCATGGACCGCAACGGAATCGAACGGGTTCGGTCCGCTCGAGTACGAGAGCGGCCCCTTCTCGATCGAATCTGACGAGAGCGGCAGTTACCTCCAGGTACAGCGGAACCCAGTCAACGCGGGAAACAACCTCTACCTCGGCGCTGACGACGCTGAGCTGTTCGGTGGCCCACATGATGTGTGGTTCACGCTTGAATACCGCTCACCCGCGGCAGGCTCGATCGTGCTGCAGTACGACGATGCAACCACTGGCGCCGCCTACCACGATGCCGAAGCTATTCAGGTGACTGAGTCTGACGTGAATGTTTGGAAGACGACGTCATTGCATTTGCCTGCGGCTCTGTTTCAGAACCGACAGAACGCGAGCGCTGACATGCGTCTGCGCGGCGGCGACAACCTTATGTTCCAGGTGCGCAGCATGACGATTTCGACTGAGGTTCCGTCGCCTGTGGATCCTGTGGATCCTGTGGATCCGGTGGATCCGGTGGATCCGGTGGATCCGGTGGATCCGGTGGATCCGGTGGATCCCACCGATCCGGTAGACCCTGTGGATCCCACCGACCCCGTGGACCCGGTGGACCCTGTTGATCCGGTAGATCCGGCAGCCCCACCTGTTGAGGGTGATCTCACCGATGAACTTCGTGGGGGAGTAGAGGTACTCGGCACAGTTGCTAGTGGAGCACCCGTGACGGTACAGGTCGGGGAAGAGTTTGCCGGTGAGACGGTTCGCGGCTGGCTCTTCAGCATTCCGACCGCCCTGGGTGAGGCAGTTGTGCGCGCAGACGGCACGATTCAGCTCATGATTCCGAGTGACACGCTCAGTGGATCGCACCGATTGGCGATCACGGCCCTCGACGGCACAGTGATTGGTTGGGCTGAAGTCACCGTACTCGACCCCAGTGCAGGTGGAGCTGCTGAGGGCGCGGCAAATGACGCGCTTGCAGATACCGGCTCGACTGGGTTGCTCCTTGGCATGGGAGGCGCTGGAATGATGCTTTTGGTCGGATTCATTCTGGTTCTACGCATGAGGAAGGTGGCACAGGCAAACGTGTAGTAGTTCTCAGACCAACGGTGTAAGAACAGCGGTCCCCGGGACCACGCATGCGCGTGAACCCGGGGACCGCTGTTTGCCGAAAAACTACTTGTTCAGGTGAGCGATCGCGTAATCGGCTTCTTCTTCGGTGAACTGCTCACCGTACTCACTCACGAGCTGCTCACGAATCGCTTCAGGCGACATTGCCATGCTGTCTTGGTACGAGCGCGCCTTTTCGAGCGCATTAGCGTTCCAATCGGCATCAATATTGTCCACAGCATACTGGGCGGCTTCTGGTGAGAACTTCTCACCGTACTCTGAGGTGAGCTGGTCGTAGAGGCCCGCCTTGCTCATGTACATCATGTTTGCGTACGAGTCGGCCTTCTTGAGCGCTGATGCGTGTTCCGCAGGAACATTCGCGTCGGTCTCGGCCGCATCGGGCTCGGTAGACGACTCGTCGGAGAAGCCTCCGTCTGTTGTGCCTTGATCGAGCGGTGCAACAGATGAGAGCTCGGATGTCGACTGCTCAATCTGGGCGAAAATTGAAGCTACGCCTGCCGTGATAGCGACGGATGCGAGGAAGCCGCACGCAGCAAGGGCAAGTCCGGTAACGGCGAGGCCCTTTGACTGTTTCTTCACGAGCGCAATAATGCCGAAGGCGACCCCGGCGAGACCGAGAACGATGCCCACCACGGGTACGAGACCAAGGAGGAACGCCACGGCACCAATAATCAGTGCCGTGATCGCAAGACCGATCGGCTTCGTCGGCGCTGGCTGGAATGGCATTTGCTGCCCGTACTGCTGCTGGAGTGGCGGCTGAGACTGCGGCGGCGTGACCGGCGCATACACGGGAGGCTGTGGCTGTTGAGGAGACTGTGGGTTCTCGGAAGTCATGTTCTCATTCGTGTTGGCTCCCGAACGCGCAGAGCATCGGGAGGGTCGGATTTGCGGCAGCATTCAGGCCTGAGCCCGCGACCGTCGTGCAAAAAAGAACCCCGGCCCAAGCAAAGCTTGGATCCGGGGCACTTCGTTGCTGCCTGGCAATGGCGGAGACGGGGGGATTTGAACCCCCGGTCAGGTTTAAGCCCAACACTTCATTAGCAGTGAAGCCCATTCGGCCGCTCTGGCACGTCTCCATGCGGAGGCAGCGCCACCTAGTCTAACGGGAAAATCCTGAGCGCGGAAATCACGTGGTTAGTAGGCGGTGCGGCCTGCCGAACATGATGTGGTGGCGGCAGATTGACCAGTGATGCTGTCAGGAAGTTGCACGGGCCCAGCGGGTGTGGCGCCGTCTGTGGGGGGCGCTTCTGTGCCCTCCGGCGGAACTTCCGTGCTCTCTGGCGGAGCCTCTGGTGGAGCGTCCGTACCCTCAGGGGTGTCAACGGCGGCGCCCTCGCCTACGGCGGCGACGTCAAAGGATTCTCCACTCTGCACGAGGTCGAGAAGCACCTGAGCTGAGGTGTAGTCGGGGGTGAGGCGCCCCTCTTCGTAGGGGTGCGCAAAGGTCGGGTACTGCACGAACTTGATGTTCTCAAGATCGATATCCTTCACCGTGCCGGCGGCGGCCTGCATGAACTGCACGCTCTTCATGCTCTCAGACAGGGTCATGTTGTCGACTGCGGCCTTCGCGAGGCTCCACACCTTAATGGGATCGGACAGGGTCTCTGCGCTCTTGAGCTTTCGCATGAGTGCAGACATAAAGACCTGCTGATTACTGATGCGTGAGACGTCGCTGCCGTCACCTACGCCATGACGGGTGCGAAGGAACTGCAGGGCATCCCAGCCCTTGAGGCTCACGTCGCCTGCGGGGAGATCCAGGTCCGTGTGCGGATCAACAATGGGCTGCGCGAGACACACGTCTACGCCACCGATGGCGTTCGAGATACCGACAACGCCATCAAACTTGATGACAGCGGCGTAGGGGATTTCCATGCCGGTAAGTTCAGAAACGGTACGCACCGCGCAGGGGAGCCCACCGTACATCATGGCGCTATTGAGTTGCTGCTCGCTCATCGCCGAATAGTAATCAGGGGTGCCGTCTTCGCTTGGGCAGCTCGGGATCGGCACCATGAGATCTCGTGGGAAGCTGATGACGGTGGCGTTCTTGTGGTCTGCAGAAATGTGCAGGAGCAGGTTCACATCATTCAGTTCGCCCTCTTCGCCATCGTTATAGCTCTGCCCCTGTCGGGTGTCAGAGCCGGCGAGGAAGATGTTGAGTTCACCCTCAAGTTTTTGTGACCCGGCTCCAACGGCGTCGGGGATCGGAACTTCTACACCGAGGTCTATGCTGTCTGCATCGCGCACGAGGCCCCACACGGCATACGCCGCGGTGGCGACACCACTGAACCCAATGACGAGCAGCGCGGTGAGCGCCACACGTGCGAGGTTTCTCCAGGAGCTCGAGCGGCGCAGCTTGCCGTGACGCACGACAGTCTTGCGCGCCTCCGAGCACTCGTTCTTTTTCGCCATTCGATATCCCTACGTAATCCTTGCGATTCCTGTTCAAAAATCGCACTAACGCACAAATTTACCTGATTGCCCTTAGAGACAGCCTGGAACTGCTCCCATTCTCATATTGACCGCGATCTCGGGAAACTTTCTTTGGGAGCGAAACCAGGATCGGACCGACCTCTCGTGCGTGCATGAGGTACATAATGGGGAAATATGAGCGAATCACTCCGTTACGAAGAATCCATCCATATTGAGGCTACTCCGGAGGAAGTGTACGCGGTGGTGTCAGACATCGCCCGCACCGGTGAATGGTCGCCCGTTTGCGAGGCCTGCTGGTGGGATGAGGGTGATGGGCCACGGGTTGGCGCAAGCTTTACGGGACGCAATGTGACGCCGGAACGCACGTGGGAGACCCGGAGCCAGGTCATTTCTGCAGAGGAAGGACGCAGCTTTGGTTGGAGCGTCGGCCCAGGACGAGTGAATTGGAACTATCGAATGCGCGAGGTCGACGGTGGAACGGAGCTCACGGAATCGTGGGAGCTCACACCCGTTGGTCAAGCATATTTCGTGGAGCGCTTCGGCGAAGGAGCGCCCGCGGAGGTGGCAGAGAGGGAAGCTGCAGCTCGAAAGGGGATTTCGATGACGCTTGCGGCCCTCAAATCAATCATCGAAACGGTCTGAACGGCTGAGCAACGGGGTCTATAGCAAGAAAAAGCCCCCGACCTCGGTAATTGAATACCTGGTCAGGGGCTAATTTCTTCTGGCGGAGGGTAGGAGATTTGAACTCCTGAGACGGGATCACCGCCTGCTTGTTTTCAAGACAAGTTCCTTCGGCCGCTCGGACAACCCTCCGCGGAAAAGCTTAGCAAAC
>JBQEBC010000046.1:0-19447 GCA_052106035.1 Leucobacter sp.
CGACTTGCGGCGGTCGCAGAGAGAGAACATCATGCAGAAGCTCGACCACGTCGATGCCCCGTCGCTCAAGAGCGACATCCCCGATTTCCGCGCAGGCGACACTGTCAAGGTGCACGTAAACATCATTGAGGGTGACCGCTCACGTGTTCAGGTGTTCCAGGGCGTAGTCATCTCGCGTCACGGCGAGGGCGTTCGCGAAACCTTCACGGTTCGCAAGATCAGCTTCCAGGTGGGCGTCGAGCGTAAGTTCCCGGTGCACTCTCCTGTGATTGAGCAGATTGAGGTCGTTACCCGTGGTGACGTTCGCCGCGCGAAGCTGTACTACCTCCGTAGCCTCACCGGCAAGAAGGCCAAGATCAAGGAAAAGCGCGAATTCTAATCGCTCTCGGTTGACACACACTCAGGCTCCCGCCAATCTCAGGCTGGGAGCCTGAGGTGTCTGTACTGTAGATATCAACGCGCCTCGTGCGCATCGGGCGAGGCGAAGAATGAGGTCACGGGACCAATGAGTGAGACAGCAGAGCGGCGTAGCGGCGGCATAGTCAGGTTTTTGCGAGATCTACTCGTTATTCTCGTGGTCGCGTTTCTTGTGTCGTTCTTGCTGAAGACGTTTCTCGTGCGCAGCTTTTATATTCCATCGCAGTCGATGGAAATGACGCTGCAGGTTAACGATCGCATTCTGGTCAACCAACTTGTCCCAGATGTGATTGACGTGAAACGCGGTGACATCGTGGTGTTCCAAGATCCGGGTGGGTGGTTGCACCCGAAGGCCATGCAAACAACTCCCGGTGCGGTTGAGAAAGTTTTGCAAGCCGTAGGCCTTGCCGCAGATACCACTCACGAGTATGTCGTGAAACGCGTCATTGGCATCGAGGGTGATCGGGTGACGTGCTGCGAAGAGAACGGCCGCGTCGAAGTGAACGGGGTCCCACTAGATGAGCCCTATATCGTGATTCCACCGGGAGAAACAAAGTCGTCCGCCATTGACTTTGATGTCACCGTGCCGGAAGGGTCGGTGTGGGTGCTGGGCGACAACCGGTACGCAAGTAAGGATTCAAGGTACAACCAAGATCAGCCGGGCAAGGGTTTCGTTCCCGAGTCTGAAATTGTTGGCCGCGCATTCGTGCTCAACTGGCCATTCGATCGCTTTGGGCTCCTCAACCGCCCAGATTCCACGTTCGTCGGTGTTGAGGAGGCCCGTGTCGGCTAAAGACCTGAGTAAGGATCCGACGTTAGATTTCGAACAATCGTGTTTCTCGGAAGAAATCGAATTCGTAATCGGTCTTGACGAGGTGGGTCGAGGTGCAATTGCGGGCCCGGTGGCAGTGGGAGCACACGCAGTCGCTGCGGGGGTGAGCGAGTTCCCGGTAGGGCTTCGCGACTCAAAACTTTTAAGCGAGAAACGACGTGAGACGCTCGCGCCGATTGTTACGGCTTGGGGAGCGGGGGCAGTCGGATTTGCGAGCGCTGCGGAAATTGACGAGCACGGCATCGTAGCGATGCTGGGCGCCTCTGCGCGGCGAGCACTACTCGAACTTCACCGAGCGGGTATCCCCGTGGATCGCGCACTCATTCTGCTCGATGGTTCGCACGATTGGCTGACCCCGGTGCTTCGGTCTCCGCTCAACGTCATCACGAAGGTCGGGGCGGATCGCACCTGCGCCAGTGTGTCGGCCGCCTCTGTGCGCGCAAAGGTGGATCGTGACGCGATGATGCGTGAGGCAGACGCCCGGTATCCGCACTACGCGTGGGCATCGAATAAGGGCTACGGTGCTGCGGCGCACTACGCGGGCATTGCCTCGCACGGGCTCACCGAATTGCATCGGAAGACCTGGATCAAACAGCCTGGATGATGTAAGCCAAGTGAGGCAGCATCTGAGTTTCGCCACGTCGCTGCTGTGAAGAAGGTTCGTTCGTGCAGAAGGTAGGCTTGAACCCGTGAATACGCGTCAGTTTTCTAGTAATGCCCCGATTGGGGTGTTCGACTCTGGGGTAGGCGGGCTCACCGTCGCGCGTGCGATCCGTGATCAGTTGCCGAACGAATCGATCCTGTACGTTGCTGATTCAGAACACAACCCCTACGGGCCCCGCCCGATAGCCGAGGTGCGAAGGCTCGCGCTCGAAGTGCTCGACGGGCTTGTCGCTCAAGGCGTGAAGATGCTGGTGATAGCTTGCAATACCGCCTCCGCCGCCGTGCTCCGTGACGCGTATGAGCGTTATGACGTGCCGGTCGTCGAGGTGATTGGTCCGACTGTGCGGAGCGCGCTCGCCATTACTCGCAATGGTCGGGTGGGGCTGATTGGCACCGCTGGAACGATCCAATCGCGAGCATATGACGACCTGTTTGCTGTGCGTGCTGACGTGAAGCTCAGCGCACAAGCTTGCCCTCGCTTTGTAGAGCTCGTTGAATTAGGAAAGACAAGCGGTGAGGAAACTCTCCGAGTCGCAGAGGAATATCTTCGCCCGCTCATCGATCAGGGCATCGACACGCTCGTGCTCGGTTGCACTCACTACCCCTTCCTGCGTGGCGCGCTCAGGCAAGTAGTGGGCCCGGGTGTCGCGCTCGTCTCAAGTGATATCGAGACCGCGAACAGTGTGTTTGAGGAGCTCACCGAGCGGGGACTATTGCGGCCTGAAGACGCTGGCGAGCCCACGATCCGCTACGAAGCGACCGGGCAGGACACAGAAGAGTTTGTGCGACTTGCGCGTCGCATGCTCGGCATCGACATTGACTTCGTGGAGCCCCTTACTACCGGGGCAATATCTCTGCCAGAGATCAACAGACCCTAATCGGAGGAAATATGACTGAGAATACTCGAATAGACGGACGCACTCCGGGCGAGATGCGTGAGGTCACGATTGAGCGTGGCTGGAGCACACAAGCAGAGGGAAGTGCGCTGATCTCATTCGGCAACACCAGAGTACTCTGCACCGCTTCATTCACACCCGGCGTACCTCGTTGGCTCAAAGGCCAGGGAACAGGCTGGGTGACGGCCGAGTACTCGATGCTACCGCGATCCACCAACGAGCGCATGCAACGGGAATCGGTGCGCGGAAAAATTGGCGGTCGCACCCACGAGATATCTCGGCTCATTGGGCGGAGCTTGCGCGCGGTTATCGACACCAAAGCGCTCGGTGAGAACACGATCGTCATTGACTGCGATGTTATTCAGGCAGATGGTGGCACGCGCACGGCATCAATCACGGGTGCGTATGTGGCTCTCGTTGACGCTATCGAGTGGGCGCGGGAAAACGGGCACATTGCGAAGAACTCGAAGCCACTCACGGACAGCGTGGCCGCGGTCTCTGTCGGCATCGTCGACGGTGTAGCACTGAGCGACCTCGCCTATGTCGAAGACGTGCGGGCCGAGACCGACATGAACGTCGTTGTTACGGGCTCTGGCGACTTTATTGAGGTGCAGGGAACTGCAGAGGGCGTGCCGTTCAAACGCGCAGAACTGGACGCGTTGCTTGATCTCGCGCTTGCAAGCTCGAAAGAGCTCACGGCGGCGCAGAACGCGACGCTTGCACAGTAGCTGTGCCCGCTCAGTAATCGCGCCCGCTCATCCCGTCGCTCACAAAGGACATTTCACCCATGACGCTTCAAATAGTTCTCGCTTCGCACAATACGCATAAGCTCGAGGAACTCCGCAGAGTGCTCGAACCACTGATACCCGGGATCGATCTCATCGGATACGACGGACCAGAACCGGTGGAAGATGGGCTCAGCTTCGAGGAGAACGCGCTCATAAAGGCGCGCGCTGCCGCAGTTCACACTGGGCTCCCTGCACTCGCTGATGATTCGGGTATCGCTGTCGGCGTGCTCGGTGGCAGCCCGGGTATCTTCTCCGCACGGTGGGGCGGGCACGCACGCAACGACGAAGCAAACGTGCGTCTGCTGCTCGAGCAGCTTTCTGACATTGCTGAGGAGCACCGCGCGGCAGGTTTTGTGTGCGCGGCGGCGCTGGTATTGCCCTCGGGAGGCGAAGTGTGCGAACTCGGGGTCTGGAAGGGTGACCTACTGACCGAGCCGGCTGGAGAGAACGGGTTTGGATACGACCCCATCTTCAGACCAGAAGGCGAGCGCCGGTCCGCAGCAGAAATGCGGCCCGAGGAGAAGAACCTCGTGTCCCATCGCACGCGAGCGTTCACTGAACTCGCCCCTGCGATCCTGCGTTTGCTGGGCGATGGAACGGCAGCTGACGGCGACACAGTCTCGGAGCAGACAGCCTCGGAGTAACATGTAGCGGCAAGACCGAAGGAGCGCTGCCATGCAGAATCAATCAGGCGGGCTCGTGCGCCCTGACGTGACTGAGGCGGACGCCGTCTTCATTGCGAAGGAGATCTACGGCCTTGATGTGACTGCGCGAGAGCTGGGGAGCAACCAAGACAGGAACTTCAAGCTGTCGCCCAAGGACGGTGGGCAGGCTCCTGGCGAACATGGGATCGAAAAGCACTGGGTGCTGCGGATTGATCACCCGATATTCTCTGACTCTGCGCGAGATGCTCAACACGCTGCGCTCGAGGCCTACGAATCAGCGGGGGTACCAGTTGCGCGAGTGCTGCCGGGGCCCGATGGTTCACTCACACAGCACTGGAACGGCTTTGCCGTTCGGCTGAGTGAATTTGTGCGTGGACAATCGCTCGTTGACGCAGAATATCTCGCTCCGGTCGTGCTCACAGAGTTTGGCACTCTTGCGGCGCGTTCTGTGAACGCATTGGTGGGTCTCACACACTCCGGCCTTGATCGTGAACACATGTGGGACTTGCGTATCGCACATGAGGAAACGTTCCGGCTCATGCCGGCAATCACCGATGTGACACTACGCAATCTGGTGCTCGGTGCGGCGGGGGAAGCTGCTGGCTCACTGGCTCGCCTCGCCGAAGAGCTCCCCGTGCAGGCAATCCACGGCGACCTCACAGACGACAACGTCATTGGCGTGCGCGGCGATGACAGCCGCCTTCACCCGCACACAGTGATTGACCTCGGTGACCTGTCATACGGATGGCGTGTGGCAGAGCTTGCAGTGACGGCATCATCGTTGCTGCATCACGACCCCACGCATCCACTGCGTGTACTCGACACTATCGAGGCCTTTCACGCGCAAGCACCCCTGTCGCTGGCCGAGGCACGCTCCGTATGGCCGCTCATCGTTCTGCGTGCATCATTGCTGGTTGCGAGCGGGTGGCGGCAACTTGAAATCGATGGTGACAACGCATACGCGCGCGAGCGGATCGCGGGGGAGCAGGCGATCTTCGGTGCGGCGAGGCGTCTGCCACTCACCGAGCTGACGGAGCATGTGCTCGCGAGGCTCGGCATGGTTGGCGAGGTGAATGCGGCTGGCGGGCTGCGGCTCATCGCGACGCATGTCCAGCAGGAAGAAGCGGGCTCAGTGCCGCTCGCAACTATCCTCCCGTCACTCGATGGCAACATTGCGGTGCTTGATCCCGGCGTCGAATCTGACGCGCTTGACGCGGGATTGTGGTGCGCGGAAGACGCAGAGGAGCGGCTCATCGCCGACGCGTTCGCATACGGAAATACGGCAGCCGTGCTGCCCTATGGCGTGTACCGACTCACCCGAACGCAGACCGACACCGCGGATGCCGCGGCGACCTGGCCGATCGGCACCGAGATATGGGTAGCGGGGAGTGAATCGCCAGAACGCCTCGACGTGCACGCGCCGGTCTCAGGTGCGGTGCTCAAGGTGGGCACAGACCTTGTGCTCATCGAGACGACTCCGGGGTGGCGACTCCTCATTCGTGGCGTTGAACCAACGATCAAGGAAGGGCAGTTGTGTGCGAAGGGAGCTCCAATTGGCACGCTCACACGTTCGAGATCACCGCGTGCACTGATTGTGAGCCACCTCCGTAGCGACGCGCCGCAGGTGGGGGAAGAAGCCTTGCGAACGGAGCTTGTCACCCCTGAACGCGTGTCGGCTTGGCGCAGGTTGAGCCGTGACCCCGCACGATTGCTTGGTCTCACCCCGCTTGCGCAGCGGGATGAGTCAGGTGACGAACTCGCGAGGCGCGAACGGGTATTCGCAAGCGCGCAAGAGCGTTATTACGAGCAGCCCATGCAGATTGAGCGGGGGTGGAAACACCACCTGGTCGACACGACAGGCCGGTCGTACGTCGACATGGTGAATAACGTTTCTGGTCTCGGTCACGGGCACCCCGGAATTGCCGATGCGATGAATCGACAGTCTCGGCTTCTGAACACGAACTCTCGTTTTCTCTATCGTGAGCTTGCCGAATACAGCGAACGCTTACTCGCGCTGCTGCCAAAAGATTCTGGCCTCGACACCGTGTTACTTGTGAACAGTGGGTCTGAGGCCGTTGACCTTGCCCTTCGCCTGGCTCAAGCAGCCACGGGGCGTGAGACCATCGTGGCGCTCCGCGAGGCGTATCACGGCTGGACGATGGCGAGTGATGCGGTCACTACGAGCGCCTATGACAACCCGTCTGCGCTCGAAAGTCGGCCAGAGTGGATCCACATTGCCGACGTGCCGAACCGTTTTCGGGGAACGTACCGCGGCGAGGCAGACGATCGCACCGTAGGGGCAAGGTACGCCGCCGATCTCGGCCAAGACCTTGAAACGCTTGCGTCTGATGGGCGAGACGTTGCCGGGTTCATCTGCGAATCAGTGCTCGGGAATGCGGGCGGTGTGTTACTGCCCGACGGATATCTCGCTGAAGCGTATGCGCGCGTGCGCTCGGCCGGTGGGCTGTGCATTGCTGACGAGATCCAAGTCGGCTTCGGACGCATGGGGTCAAGTTTTTGGGGCTTCGAACGCTCTGGCGTTATGCCCGACATCGTCACGATCGCGAAGCCGATGGGAAATGGGTTTCCCATCGGCGGCGTGATCACCACGAAGCGCATCGCTGACGCACTCGCAGCCCAGGGCCATTTCTTCTCCTCAGCCGGAGGAAACCCGCTCTCATGCAGTGTC
Organism: Leucobacter sp.; assembly: GCA_052106035.1. Taxonomy (GTDB): domain Bacteria; phylum Actinomycetota; class Actinomycetes; order Actinomycetales; family Microbacteriaceae; genus Leucobacter. Next base: position 6,951 of record JBQEBC010000046.1, read on the forward strand.
GGAATCGCGCTGCTCGACGCGATGCGCGACGAGGGGCTGCAAGAGAACGCGCGTGTTGTTGGCGCCCAGCTTGCCGCACAGCTCGCAGAACTTGCTAAGAAGCACGAAATCATTGGGCCGGTTCACGGCGAGGGGCTCTACCTCGGTGTTGAACTCGTGCGCGACCGAGTGACCATGGAGCCAGCGACCGCGGAAGCCACGGCCATTTGTGAGCGGTTGAAGGAACTTGGTGTGGTGGTACTCACCACTTCCGAACGCTCAAACGTGCTGAAGATCAAACCACCGCTGTGCCTCACCTCGGAGAGCGCAGAGTTTGTCGTGGCGCAACTCGATCTGGTGCTGAGCACCGGGTGGTGAGTACCGGGTGGTGAAACAGTCGGTTTGAGTGAGCCGTTCGACAGGGGCGAGTGTCTAGAGCATTGCTGTGAGCGACTGCATCTCGGCCGCAAGTTGCTGCAATCGTGCGGTAACGTCCGCACGATTGGGCTCGGAAGCTGTGCTCGCGTGCGCCAGCGTTGAGAGCTTGGTTGCTGAGGCCTTGGCTGCTGAGACCTTGGTTGCTGAGATGCTGGGCACTGGTGCGGTGCTCCCAAGCGCCTCGATATCGAACACCACCCGGTCGGCTCGGTGCCAGGTCGTGAAGTACTCGACTGGAGTACCCTCGTCGTCGAGACTCGTGCCTTCGAGCACGAGCAGTGGTGTGCCTGCGGTGAGCGAAAGTTCTCGGGCGAGGTGCTCTGAGGCGGGTACGGCGCGCACCTGGCGATGCCCCGCAGATACCGGCACTCCAAACCTCGTGGCGAGCATGTCGTGGAGTGACGCGTCGGTGAGATCAGCGGCGGTCACTCCATCAACGAGTGCGCGAGGCAGCCAGGTGTGGATGACGGCGATGACTTCTTCTCCCACTGCCCGTCGTCGCCGCACAGCGATGAGGTCATCGGTGCCGAGTGCCTCACTCGCGCGAAGATTCTCATCAGGCCCGAGGGTGAGCACCTCGGTGCTCACCGGCCCGGAGACTGAAGCGATCTGTGTGGAGAGACCGGGCATCCGCTGCACCTGCCGGTGATGTTCTCGGTGTGGCGCAACCACGCTACCGCGTCCGCGGCCACGCTGAATGAGCCCGTCTGCCGTGAGTGAGGCGAACGCCTGCCGAACCACTGAGCGCGACACGCCAAACTTTGTTTGGAGCTCAGCTTCCGTGGGGAGCTGTGAACCGGGCGGAAGTGAGCCCTCTGCGATACTGTCGCGCAGGAGCGTGCTCAGTTGCAGGTGCAGCGGGCCACTGTGATGCGACGACACTGCTTCTGCCTCGAACTGGTCAAGCCACATGAGGAATCCTTCTGTCACTCGCCCTGCGCAGCGCGCCACACGTGATCCCACCCTGGTGCGAGCACGGCGGCCCGCTCGAGGGAGAGCACGAGGCTTGCTTCGCGGGCGATACCTTCACCCGCGATGTCGAACGCGGTGCCGTGGTCGACGGAGACACGAACAACGGGTAAACCCACGGTGATATTCACGCCGTCATCGCCATAGACGGCCTTGAACGGGGCATGCCCCTGATCGTGGTAGCAAACGACCGCAAGGTTGTACTTACCTTTAACAGCCGCGGGAATGAGCGCGTCGCCTGGCAGCGGGCCCACCGCATTGAGTCCAAGCTCGCGAGCAGCCTCCACCGCGGGAGCCAGAATATCTGCGTCTTCATCACCAAAGATCCGATTCTCACCTGCGTGCGGGTTGAGGCCAGCGAGGCCAATAAGCTCATCGGGCTTGCCCATGGAACGCGCGAAGGCCCCGGCCAGCTTGAGCACGGTCAATGTGCGATCGAAAGTGATGTCTTCGATGGCTTGACGCATAGACACGTGACCGGTGATGTGGAAGAAGTAGAGCTCGCCCGCGGAGAGCACGAGCGAGTAGTTCTTCACTCCAAACTCGTGTGCCAGCAGCTCAGTGTGACCCGGGAACTTATGGCCGCCGGCTTGCATCGCCGCCTTATTGAGCGGAGCGGTCACGATGCCGTCAACCTCACCGTCTCGCGCGAGTCTGCACGCCTCGACCACGAAACGGTATGCACCATCGCCTGCATCTGCGCTGAGCACCCCCACTTCGACGTGCTCGAGTGACGGGCCGGTCTGAATGAGTTCAATTGTGCCCGGAGTGTTTGTGGCGTCGGAAACAGAAGAAATCACCCGTACCGCATCCGGGTTACCGCCAACGGCAACCACTCCACGGCGCATGGCTGCTTCATCACCAATGACTACTGGAATGCAGCGGTTGCGTAGATCGTCATGGCCGAGCAAGCTCTTCGCCGTGATCTCTGGTCCGATACCTGCAACGTCGCCGAGGGTGAGCGCAAGACGGGGGAGTGAGGTGTTGGTCATGAGACGGTTCCTTCGCGGTCGATGGTGGGGTCAAGCAGTTCTTGGACAATATCGAGCACGGCGCTTTCGGCGCCGAACCCTCCGGCCTTCGTGACAACGGTGAGACCCGCGGCAATACCGCCTTCGAGCTCCCCGACTGGCACTCCTTCGCGGATAGCGTCGTAAATGTGGATTGAGGTAGCTCCGAGTGCGCCGAGTGTAGCCCTGGCCCCTTCGCCTCCAAGCAGCATGACTGCGTCAACGTTCGTGTGTTCCACGATGGCAGCAGTGATCTTGGCGAGGCTGTCAGCAATGAGTTCAGCGTGTGTGAGGCCTGTCGGCTCTTCGGTGCTGCATCGTTCGGATGGGGACGAGATGACGATCACTTGTGGGAGTGATGGTGTGGAGGTAAGCTCCGCACGAGCCCATTCCTCTGAAGCTTGTGGTCGAAGTGCCAGCTCAAGGCTGGGGGCAAAGACGCGTACGGAGTCGTTTGGGAGTTGCTCCGTGAGAAATTCCGCCTGAGTGCGTGAAGCTTCATGGAGCGAGCTCACCACGACTGCGACGCGCTGTATTGCGTGAGCTGAATGAGAGTGCCTCGGGTTATTTCTGTCTGACCACACGTGTGCCATCGCCACTGCGAGACCAGCTGAACCGACCGGAATCGCGTGTGATCCCAGTGCAGCAATGGTTGCAGCGAGATCTTGCAAGTCAGCGTCTGTACTCGCGTCGACCACGATCACCTGCGAGTCGGCACTGGCTATGGTCTCGATCCGCTCAGCTGCAGTGAGACCACGCAGAGAGACAAATGCGCTCCCGGGGAGAAGCTCAGCGAGCTCACTCGTGGCGAGTGGGGTGACTGGGTCCGTGCCGACAGAAGTTGTCTCGACCCCAGCCCCGTCGACAAGAATGCGGCCGTTCTCTATTGTGCGGCCCATCGCAGGGTATGCAGAGCACACCACCGCGATTGCCGATGGATGAGACATCTCCCATGCCTCAAGCGCACCTTGAATTTGGTGGAGGACAGACCCGCGCATGGTCGAGTCGATCTTGACGAAGAGCTGCTCGATGCCTGATGTAAGTAGCCTTTCGACCGCGTGTTTCGTTGTGTCACGGGCTGAATCTGCAGGCATGGGGCGAGCGTCGGTCACGACAGCGACCACTGAACCGGGGGCAACAGCTGATTCGCCAGTGAGGCCAAGCGCTAGTCGCGCCTGCCATTCTTCGCGCGCGAATTGCACGGCTGAGTCAGTTGCCCCAGTGAGATCATCGGCGACGATCCCGGTGGGTTTGGAGGCTACAGTGGTCGCCGTCGTGACGTTACTCACAGCGCTACGGTCGTTTCGTCGCTGGTGTCTTTCTCGTCTACCTGGTCGATTTCCTTGAGCCCACCCTGACGCTTCAGCACCCAAGCGGCGAGGAGTGGAGCAAGAACCGCAGAGACCAACACGGCCGAAGCAACCTGTGCAGTTGCAACCTCCATGTAGGGGAGGAATTTCGGATCTGCGCCCGCGATGATTGCCGGAGTCGCAATGGCGTTCCCTGCGGTTGTGGCAGAAGCTATGGCAATGCCTGATTCGTTGCCGCGGCGGAGGATCCACCGGTAACCGAAGTACGCAAGTGTGCCGGTGATGAGTACCGCGATAGCGCCCACGACGAGGCCTGAGAGACCGCCGGTGACAACGTTTCCGAGGTTGATGCCGGTGCCGAGCGCAAACGCGAAGAACGGGATGACCATGTTCGGGATTGGACGCATGATCTCGGTCCACCGCGCATCCAGGTTGCCGACGATAATGCCGATGAGCAGTGGAATCACTGCGGCAAGAAGGAGGGTGAACGGAATGTCGGCGAGGCCGGCAGCGCCCAAGAACAACATCGAGAAGAAGGGGCCATCGTTGATCGCTGACGCCATGTATGCGCCACGGTCAGTCGAGTTGCCATAACGACCGGTGAACGCGAGCCACAGGCCGCCGTTGCTGTTATCCATCACCACAATGAGTGCGAGGATCGAGACACCGAGGATTCCATCGAGTCCAACAACCTGACCGAGCAGTACAACAAGGCCGGCGGGAATTAGGGACTTTGTGAGCAAGATTGTGCCGGCGGTGGCGAGTACCGGGCCCGAGGTGCGGAGCGTGATCTGCATTCCGGTGGCAAAGATGAGGATGCCGATCAACGGCAGGGCGCTGTCCTTAAACAGTGCGGTGGTGAAGTTTCCCATCTCGAGGAAACCGGGGAAGAACGTTCCCACGACTGATCCCAGGATGAGGGGAATAAGCATGATTCCGCCTGGAATCTTGTTCATTCCGTCGAATAGGGGCACTCGGCTCTGTATCTTCGATCCGGCTTCCATGGCGAATCTCCTCGAGGTATGGGGCAGTTGCCCAGAAAATGTATGTACGTACTTAGAGTACCTACATGTTTCTCGCTGTCAAGCGGCGCGCTAGAGATGAGTGATTGCGAGTTCCAGAACTACTGCGCCAGCGACGAGCAAGAACACCGCACCTGCGGCGAGGTCAAAATATGGGGTCGCTCGTGCGAACCATCTCTGAAACGAAGCAGCGGAGGTGAGCCACGCGAAAAGTACAAACCAGAGCAATCCAATGCAGGTGAGCGCTACGACGATGAGTGCGCGATCCAGATTGCTTGCCTCGAGGGGGAGCAGCTGCGAAAAGAGCGCGGTAAAGAACAGGAGCGCCTTGGGGTTTGAGATATTGGTTACGAAGCCGAGCCGCAGTGGGTGTTCCGTGGCGCTGCCAGAGTCACGCGAAACCGTGCCAGGAGCTGGCTGCGACTTCAGCAGGTGTAGGCCGCTGCGTATGCTCTGAATGCCGATCCACACGAGCACCGCAGAGCCGAGAATCTGGAGCACTGGAATAACGCCGGGAAGTGCGCGCATGAGCGCCGCAAGCCCAAGCACTGAGGCCGCGGTCCAGAGAAAATTTCCGACCATGATGCCGCATGCGGCCAACAGGGCGTCTCGGCGATCACGGATGCCGAGGCGCAGAATGAGGAAGGTGTCTGGGCCGGGCACCACCACGGCTATAGCGAAGGTCGTGATTAACGTTATCCAAGTGGTTGCGGTCGTAGCGGTCTCGAGCACTCACTTATGCTGTCAGAAAGTTGAGCTGGTCACGAGAACGACTTGCAAAGTTTCCTCGATCGCTGAGAACATGCTTGTCATGACACAGGAACACTTCGATGATGCGGTGGAGTTTGCGCATCGCTTGTTCGACGCGGCACGAAACGGTGAGACTTCATTCGTGTGTGATGCGATCGATCAGGGTGCGCCTGTAGATCTTACCGACGCGAAGGGCAACTCGCTGCTCATGCTCGCGGCCTATCACGGGAACGCCGAGCTGGTGTCTGGGCTGATTGCGCGGGGTGCCGATGTGGATCGCGCGAACGATCGCGGACAGACCCCAATTGCAGGTGCCGTCTTTAAACGGGCGACCGAGGTGATTGCTGCCCTGATGGCGGGCGGAGCTGATCTTGACGCTGGCACTCCGACTGCACGTCAGACCGCTCAGATGTTTGAAGTGGATCTCGAGAGTCTCGAGTAGTTCGCTTTTGCGGCGATCCGCCTAGTTGAACATGAACTTTGAAGCGCAGGTTCCAAACAATACAACAAAGATGGCGAAGCCAACGAGAGTGATCCAGGCTCGCGCCGGTACTTTCTCTGGAAGGTCATCGGTGGCCTGAGGCGCTGAACTGCTCGCAACATCTGTGTTGCTGTGTTGCTGATTGTTCGAAGTGATATGGCTCTCACTAACTGAGTGATGTCGGCGACAAACGCGATCGCGAGGATGATAAAGATGATGCCGATAAAGGCAGAATACATCCAGCGGAACTGGTGGTCACTGCGCCAGAACTGCCGGAGACTCGATATTCCGGTGATGACTGCTATCGCACTGAGTGCGATACCGATCGGGGCGGAAACAATGCCTGACAGCCCAATAATTGGGACAGCGATGGGGATGAATAGATAGGTGATGATGCAACGAACACCTGAGATCACCATGGCGAGTTGGAGGTTTCGGTGAGCCGTCTTTTCTGACTTCTGCGAACTCCCAATGTCATTGACTCGCAGGAGCTTCCGCATGAACTGATCTGCATGCGGTCGTTCCCTCGTGATGGCAGGCAGCTCAACCTCCGGTTGGGTCACTGTTGTTGACTCGCTCAGTGCGCTCACACCTTTCCTGCTCGCTGTTCACCCATCACCACAGAGTTCACACTTCGTACATCTGATGTGAAGGATAGTAGTAGCAACTCGCTGGACAAGCGCGTCACGGTCTCATTTCCGCAGGCACTCCACGGAGTACTCGAAACCCGTTGTGAGATCCTTGGCCTGGGGGAAACCGGAAGTCGGAACCCCTGAGGTCTCAAGCGGAGGTGTTCGTGTTCGAAGCAGAAGTACCCCTATTTAATGCAGATGTACTCGATGTCACACAGCGTGCGTTCACTGGAGAATTGCCCGCCAAAGTTGAGATCGACGATCTCATTGAGCGAACACATCAGCGTTACGCAGATGTCAGCGAAGGCGCAGTTGCTGACTACATTCCGATACTCGCCAAAACTGATCCCTCATTGTTTGGGCTATCTCTCGCAGGCAGGAATGGAGAGATTCACGAGACCGGCGACGTCGACGTGACCTTTTCAATCCAGTCGATCTCAAAGGCGTTCGTGTTTGCGCTCGTGTGTGATGAGGTGGGCCACGCTGAGGTGACGAACAGGATCGGTGTGAACAACACTGGTCTCCCATTTGACTCTGTGGTGGCGGTCGAGATCAATGACGGCAAACCGATGAACCCTATGGTGAACGCTGGGGCAATTTCCACGACAGCGATGATGCCCGCAATGTCTGCGGAAGAGCGGTGGCAGAAGATTCGTGGCGGATTATCAAAGTTTGCTGGTCGCGACTTGGTGCTCGACGGTGAGGTCAATCGCTCAGAACGGTTCACCAATCGACGAAACCACGCCATTGCTCGACTGCTTGATAGTTATGATCGGCTTGACGCTAACCCCGCGGAGACGGTTGACGTGTACACCAGGCAATGTTCACTCAGGGTCACCACACGCGACCTGGCCGTCATGGGTGCGACGCTTGCTGGTGCAGGCGTGAACCCGATTACGGGGGAGCAGGTAGTCTCCGCGGAAGTAGCGCGTGACACGCTCTCTGTGCTTGCCGCATGTGGCATGTACGAGCGTTCGGGGGAATGGCTCTTTGAGATTGGGTTGCCGGCAAAGTCAGGGGTGTCTGGTGGCATCGTCGCCATCGCACCAGGCAAGGGTGCAGTCGGTGTGTTCTCACCTCCGCTCGACATCGCGGGAAACAGCATCCGTGGGCAGCGGGCATGCGCGTACCTGTCGCGGGCACTTGGCCTGAACGTCTTCGCCTCGTGAGTGGTTGACCTCAATCCTTTGAAGAATGGGTTACGTGATCGCTTTAAGGGCTGGCGCGCACTAGGCCTGCGAGATGTTCGGGAGTCTGGCTCCAGCGACAACGCCAAGAACGCCCATTGCTGCCAGGAAAAGTAGCGCCCAGAAGATATGGATGAGTGCAAGCAAGGAACTGATGCCCCCAACTATGAGCAGAATGAGACCCATGGCCGAGTTCGAGACTGCAACATATTGAGTGCGCTGGTCGCCTTCGGCCATATCGACAACATACGTCTTGCGCCCGACACGCACACCGGTATGCATCAGCGTGAGCAGGAAATACACGGCGACGAAAAGCACGCTTCCGATCACCCCTTCGCCGGTGAATCCAGGCAACGACACAATGACCACGGTGGCGATAACGATCGCTGAGGCGACACCAGCACCGACACTCATCAACTGTTTACTTGAACGGTCAGCCAAGCGACCAAAGAGACGTCCGCCAATTAGTGCAGCGAGACCCGAGGCGATGATGAACGCGCCAAGACCAGCAAGGCTACCCGAACCGGTCTCGATCGACAGAGTCACGATGAACGGTGGGCTGAGCGAGGAGACCAGTAGCAGCCCGCGCACTGCGACGAACTGCCGGAAAGGCTTATCCTCTCGCAGCAGTGTGATCATCGCCGTGAACCAATTGTCAGTGCTCGTGGAGCCACCCGGCTCCGGCTGGTGCGGCATAACCTCACTAGCTGGTTCCCGAATACCGATGTAGACGATGGCGACGCCAACCCACAATGCGGCACCAGCGAAAAGCAGCCAAGCAAGTTGGGGAGCGGCGATGTCTTCACCGCCCACGAGACGAATCACCAGCCCAAGTGTGATTGCGACAAGACCCGCAGCGGTTGTGGCGAGACCGTTGACCTGCCCCCGTTCACCCTTGGGAATTGTGCGACCCAGCACATCCTTCGAAGCGAGAGAACATAAGCTACGGCCGAATGCGAACACTGCGAGCGCGGCCAAAATAGCCAAGCCTGCAGCAAGGCCAGCACCCACTGCGGCGGTGGCGACCATTGCAGTAACCGCCGTAGCCTGGGTAAGAGCTCCACCTACAAAGATCCACTTACGATGACGAGCCCGCACCACGATTGGAGTGAGAGCCACCTGCGGCAGCATTGACCCCGATTCCCGAATCGGCACAAGCAACCCAGTGAGAGCCGATGGTACACCGAGCGCAGCAAACAACCAGGGCAACACCGTTGACGCGTTTACGGTCTGGTCCCCAGAAGATTGCAGCGCATTGGCGAGAACCAAACGGAGCCCATTGGGAGCAATGTTGCGGCGTACATCAGACGGCAGCTTCTGCTCGGCCTCAGGGTTACGCTTCATGATTGCGGAATAGAGCGCTTCCGCCCGTGACTCGCGTGGAGACTCAGTAGGATTCATAGGTATTCGAGCCTCCTCCGGAGTCGTACATGGCCTCATACTACCTACGGGTTTGGTTTCAGTTGCAGCAAGGTCGGATAAGCCATAGTCCTTCGGGGCTGTCTCGCAAGGCCATATGGGATGCTGTTTAGTATGAGGTTTTTCCCCGACCCAGTGCTCGAATCCATGGCTACCCGCAGGTCGATCTCTAAAGTTGGGCCTGAGGCTCCTACTGACGCAGAACTACGGCAACTGCTCGCAGCAGTCACTCCGGTCGCTGACCACAAGGCACTTCGCCCCTGGCGTCTCATCTTGCTGCGCGGCGATGACAGAATCAAGCTGGGTATCGCGCTGGATTCGGCGGCAGGTGTAGAGCGTCAAAGCGGCGAAGTAAACCCAAAACCGTTCCGAGCAGAGCTACTGATTGCTCTCATCGCAAGCCCGAAAGATCATCCGAAAGTTCCGACGTGGGAGCAACATGCAACAGCCGCCGGTGCGGGTCACTTGCTCGAGCTCGCCCTCTGGCAGGCCGGGTGGGGTGTGATGTGGCGCACGGGGCCACTTGCGAACAGCGCGGAGGTTCGCGAGCTTCACGGACTGACAGAAACAGAGCTTCTCATGGGCTGGCTTTATGTTGGAAATATTGACGATTCATTTCGGGAACGAATGCTGAAATCAAGCCGTCCCGCGCTCGACCCGGATCAGTTTCTTGGCGCCCTGCCTCAATAACGCATCGAATGAATGAACGAACTTAGTGGCAGGTACCGGCTGGTCTTACAACGAGTGCACTGAGTGACGAGGATTTACGCATGAAGTTTCAAGACTTAAAGGGGAACCTTGAAGTGGGACGTGATTGTTCGCAGGTCTATGCCTAGATAGCTAGACGAGTAACGACGCGGGCGAGAGCGCTTGCGCGAGTCTCTGGCGTGTAGGCCTTCAACAGCGGCAGTATAAGAAGATATCTCTCCGAGCGGCTGAGACCATCGAAAGCAGCAGAAGCCAAGGGGTTGTCTTCCAGCGCAGCCGTCAGCTCTGCGGGCACGCTAGCGGAGCGTTGTGATTCGTACGCGGCTTCCCATCGTCCATCTGCCTTTGCTTCATCGACTTCCTTTATTCCGGATGGCCGCATGCGCCCTGCCTTGATGAGTGATTCGACTCTGCCGACGTTAATCTTTGACCACGGGGTCCTTGGTCTGCGGCGCGAAAACCGTTGAAGAAATGACACCTCGTCGTGGGCCTTACGTTGGCCGTCGATCCACCCGAAGGCCAGAGCCAATTCGCCCGCCTCGGTAATTTTGATGAGCGGGACGCTCGAATTCTGTTTGCCGATACGCAACCACGCCTCAGCCTGTTGGTCGTGCTGGACTGACAGCCACGATTCCCAGCCAGACGCTTCGGAGAATTCCAGCGCTCTCACGGTCTAGCCCCAAGCGATGAGGAGAGCACCTCAAGATAATGGGGGCTGGTCATGACGCCCAAAATGTTGCCGAATGGATCGATCACCGAGGCCGTGACAAAACCAGCGTCACCACGCGTCGTTATGGGCTGGTATATCGTGGCACCCATCGACAGAAGCTTCCCCACAGTTTTGTCAAGATCATCAACATGCCAGTGCATAACCGCACCGCCAGGTTCAATGGATGTCTGGCGAACTGTGTCAGGCGATGGACGGTACCGGACGTCAATGATGCCAAGCTCGTGCTGGTAATCACCGATGCGAAACTCGGCGTAGGCAGGTTCCCCATCCGGGCCGGGTCGCTCGAAATAGGGGTCCAAGCCCAGGAACTGCGCATACCAGGAGGTGGCCGCCGCAACATCTTTGGCCCAGAAATTGATCGTGCTGAATCCTCGCAAGCTCATGATTTATCCCTCGTCATAGATTGGTAGCTTCTTCCGATCAGCGTATTCTCTATTGCGGAACGTATCATTCCTCAATAGCTGAAAGGCTTCGGAACATGTTGGACACATCGGTTCGCTTGCTTCGCCTGCTCTCGCTTTTGCAAATACGGCGTGACTGGAACGGTGCTGACCTCGCCAGCAGGCTTGAGGTTACGACCAGGACTGTACGCAACGACATTGAACGGCTGCGCATTCTTGGCTACGTGGTGCATTCCAGCACTGGAATCACTGGAGGGTATCGTCTCGCTCCCGGTTCGACGCTGCCCCCGCTGCTCCTCGACGATGAGGAGGCGGTCGCCGTAGCGGTCGGACTGGCTGCAGCGGCTTCCGGCTCGGTGTACGGGATCGAAGAAACTTCCCTGCGCGCGATGGCCAAGCTTGAACAAACTCTTCCTGCAAGGCTTCGGAACCGCGTGGACGCCCTTCGGCTAACTACTGTCTCAGCAACCGGCCGTGGGCCGACCGTTGAGGCAGGGATACTCACGCTCATCGCCGGAGCCTGCCGCGACCACCAGCAAATGGGCTTTCATTACCTGGGCCGTGACCACACAGCGAGCAATCGACGTGTTGAGCCTCATCGACTCGTTTATACTGGCCGCCGCTGGTACCTCCGCGCATGGGACTGTGAGCGTGAAGACTGGCGAACCTTCAGAGCGGACCGCATGAGCGAACCCTCGCCAACCGGGCGACGGTTCGCCCCGCGTGAGCCACCCGAAGATGCAGCCAACCATGTCTTGCGTGGTGTCGCTTCACGAGCCTGGAAACATCAGGCCCGCATACAGCTTCATGGCTCCGTTGACGCTATCGCTGACGTTCTCCCGCCGGAGGCCGGTCTGCTGCACCCTATTGACGAACACCACTGCCTTCTGGAAACTGGCAGCGACTCCCTTCATGATCTCGTTCGCTACATCACGAATCTCAACGTCCCATTCACGGTGCTCGATCCACCAGAACTTCGCACCATCCTGCGTGAACTCGCCGACCGCTACACCAAAGCAGCCACCGAACTGGGCGCTGGCTAGTCTCTAAAGCAGGTGTTCAGTTCGGTGGCTCAGCAGTGTGGCGGCGTACTGCTTTTTTCGACAGCGCCGCGGTAACCTGGACCCCAAACCACGGGTGTGCTTTCCATTCCTTGCCGAGGCACGCACGATGACAACGACACCCTAATGTACGAGGTGCATATTCAAATGGCCAGTGCGGGGCGTGACTGTTCCGGACGAGGAACGCTTAGAAGGACGCCTCCTGAATATTGCATCCCTCTGGCCTATTGTTGCCTGAGCTTGCCAGCTATCTCCGCGACACTTCAACTGTGCAGAGCACACTGACCGAGCCACCCTGAACCCGGGCGTGCCCCTAAACCATCCCTAAGCAGCCCCTGTCCTTGGTGCAACACACCTGGTCAGGGGCTATTCGTTCGCGTGCGCGAGGGGGGACTTGAAC
>JBQEBC010000047.1:0-18843 GCA_052106035.1 Leucobacter sp.
GCGCTTGAGACCGTAGTCAACCCGATGCTCGGAGGGCGCTGATGTACGCACTGCAATTTGAAGATGTCTCAATCAACTATCACACCCGCGATAGTGAGGGCGGCCCGACCGAGTTTCAGGCAGTAAAGAATGTCACGCTGCGTCTCCCCCGGAGAGGCACGCTCGGCATTGCCGGTGAGTCGGGATCAGGGAAGTCGACGCTCGTCATGTCAGCCCTGCGCCTTCTCCCAGATTCAGCATCAGTCACGGGTACGGTTCGGCTCGGTGAGCACGATGTCAATGCGCTGAGCTGGGGCCAAGTTCGTGCGGTTCGCTGGAAGGAGGCGTCAATCGTCTTCCAGGGCGCCATGCACTCCCTGAACCCGGTGCAGCGCATCGGTAAGCAGATCGCAGAGGCCATGAGTCTCCACGATCCGAAGGGTGCCCGGACAGGCAAGCAGGCGTACCGCGCGGAGATAGCCGAGCTACTCACACAAGTGGATCTCCCCCCGAACACCGCCGAAGCATACCCGCACGAGCTTTCCGGAGGGCAAAAACAACGCGTGATGATCGCGATGGCGCTCGCGTGTGACCCAGAGGTCATCATCGCCGATGAGCCCACGACGGCGCTCGATGTCATTGTGCAGGAGCGCGTGCTCGACCTCCTCACGCGGCTCGTTGCAGAGCGCGGGCTCTCGCTCCTCATGATCACCCACGATCTCTCGGTGCTTGCGCGGACGTGCACAGATATTGCGGTGATGTACCAGGGCGAAATCGTCGAGTCTGGGCCGTCGCTCGAGATTCTCACGAGCCCCAAGCATCCGCACACCCGTGCGCTCACCGACGCGGTGCCAGTCATCGGCGACGAGAAGAGCAGACTCAACCCGGCGAGCCGAAAATTGAGCGAGCCCGGCGAGACCACGGCGATCTCTGTCGTTGCAGCAGGCGGCGGCAACGAGATCCTGGGTGCTGACAATCTCAGGGTCAAATTCCACACGCGTGTGGGTTCGGTCAGCGCGGTTGACGGTGTCGATCTCAGCTGTAAAGAAGGCGAGATCACGGTACTTGTCGGACAGTCGGGTTCTGGCAAGACCACGCTCGTGCGCACGGTGCTCGGGCTGCAGCAGCCGACGAGTGGCAGCATACAGTTTCGCGGAAGCCCGCTCAGCCACAAGCAGCGCGATCTGCGCGCGTACCGCGGCAGTGTGCAGTTCGTGTTGCAAGACCCGATGTCGGCACTGAACCCGAAACATACGGTGTACGAAGCAATAGCCGAGGGCATCCGCATTCAGGGCCTCGAGGGTGACGAAACCGAACGCGTGCGAGACGCGTTGATTGCGGCTGAACTGTTGCCCCCTGAACGCTTCTTCACGAAACTCCCGGGCGAGCTTTCTGGCGGTCAGCGTCAGCGCGTCGTCATCGCCGGCGCGCTCGCACTTGAGCCGGAGTTTCTCATTGCTGACGAACCGGTGGCATCACTCGATGCATCGGTACGCGGAGAGATTCTCGCGCTTCTTCTGCGGCTCAAGCATCGTCTTGGGCTCGGTTGCCTCGTCATTACACATGACCTCGGGGTCGCTTGGAATATCGCCGATCGTGTGCTCGTCATGCACCGCGGCAAAATCGTCGAGGGCGGCGAGGCTGAATCAGTGTTGCTCGATCCGAAACATGACTACACACGAAAGCTGATCTCGGCTGTACCGACGATCTCAGATAGTGCATCAGAAGGAGCGCTCACTTGAACAACACCACCACCGCTGAGCTCACAACGATCGAAATCGAACAGCTTGAGACGCTGAGAACCTTTGCGATGGACCCGAGACTTGGCTTCGCCCGCATTCAGGTTCTTGAGGCTGATACGGGCCGTCCACTCTTTGAACGGGCAGCCTGGCGCCCTGCCGAAACAGCGAGCGTGATGAAGACCGTCACATGCGCAATAGCACTCCACACGCTTGATCCCGAGAGCCGCATCGAGACCCGGGTGATGACGGGAAGCGCCCCTGGTGAGATCGTGCTCGTCGGGGGTGGTGACGTCACACTCAGTCGTGTTCCAGGTGAAGGACCCACGTATTATCGTGACCCCGCGAGACTTGACGACCTCGCGAAACGCACGCTTGACGCACTCGGAGGAACACGCCCGACGCGCATCGTACTCGATGATTCGCTTTTCGAAGGCGGCGAATGGTCTGACTTGGAGTGGCTCGAGGAGGATCGTGATCCGGGTGGCTACATTTCGCGCATCTCCGCACTCCAAACCGACGGCGACCGCGAAGACCCAGCGACCGACGACAGCCCCCGCAGTCTCAACCCGACGGGTCGAGCGGGATACGCGTTTGCCGGGTTCCTCGGAGGTAATCCTGAAATCGTGCGCGGGAAGGCCGCACCCGAGGCAACCGTCATAGCTTCGGTGCACTCCCGAACTATCGAGGCACTCGTGACTGAGACACTGCGCACCTCAGATAACGCTCTGGCTGAGGCACTCGCAAGGCTCGCCGTTCTCGCTGCGGGAGGCACACCTGACTTCGAGGGGCTCGCCCGAACGATGCGGTCGGAACTTGAACAGTTCGGCGTGCCTGTTGAGGGCGTAAAACTCATCGATGGTTCGGGAATCGCAGCTGGCATCCAAATACCAGCGGCGACAATTACCGATCTTCTCCGCCGCGCGCGCCTGCGCGAAGGTGTGCTCGGAATGCTTGACGACCGTTTGACGCGATCGGGGCCAGCAGGCACGCTATCAGTTTCACGCTTCACCGGCGAGAACGCCATCATCGGTGATGCCGTGCGCGCAAAGACCGGCTTCATCGAAAGTGTTCACTCGCTTGCGGGCATCCTGCGCACGGTACAGGGTACTGACCTAGTGTTTGCCGTGTTCGCAATGGGAGACGACATGAAGTATGACTCGCCAACGCTCACCGCGGTTGATGATTTTGTTACACAGTTGTATCGCACTGGTGATGCGTTGCTCAAAGTTTCCGAGCCAATTCAGCTCGAAGACTAACGCGCCATCACCCTGGCGAGCGTTACGCCCGAGGCTGGTCGAAGACGAGCCTCGGGTTATCGTCGGCGGTCAGTGTCGCCGTGACTCCGCGACCGATTGGGAATGAGGAAGCCTTCTTTCCGTGCCCAAAACGGAACCCCCACACTACGGGTATACCGAGTGGTGCGAGCTGCTCTTCCATGAGGGCGCGAACTTCTGGGAGCGGGCCACAATCTTCCCACGTCCCGAGCCCGATTCCGACTGCCCCGTCAAAGTATCCGGAGCGCAATAGGATCTGCAGCAGCCGGTCGAGCCGGTACGGGGACTCGTGAATCTCTTCGAGTAATACGATCTTGCCGCGTGCGCGACCGATCACCGACGGGTGTGTACCCGTACTCATTCCGAGCAGGTCCATATTACCGCCGGTCACCTCGCCGTGCGCCACCCCGGGGGTGATGGTCACAGTGTCTTCATCGGTAGCGACTTCCCATGGGCCATCCCCGAGCACCGCACGGCGCAACCACTCTGTGTTCTCCGGGGAATCCTGCAAATCTCGCGTCGCAATCATGGGAGTAAACCAGGTCGGCACTCCGAGACGCTGTTGCCAGAACTCGTGCAGCGCGGTGATGTCTGACGACCCATACATCGGTTTGGGTGCGGCCCGTTGCAGTGACTCAAGGTCAAGGAGGTCGAGCAAACGAATTGCGCCGTACCCGCCGCGCACGCAGAACACTGCGTCAATCGCTGGGTCAGTCCATGCCCAGGTGAGATCTGCTGCCCGGTCTTCGTCGGTACCGGCAAGGTAAGTCGTGGCACGGGGATGATGGTCGAGCACGTGGGTCCCTCGTACCGGCACAAGTCCCCACGACCTGAGCAGTGTTTCGGCCTTATCTACCATTTCGTGAACGGGAGGACCCGACGGGCTAATGAGGGCACAACGCGCGCCTGGTTTGAGGGCGCCTAACGCTCGGCTCATTGAGGCAAGGTTCGGCAGGTTCGTCATGTCACTCCTTTGGGCGCGAATACTACAATCTCGATCTTACGAATCATAAGAAGCAAACACAAGCGGTAAATTTATGTGAATATTTGCAACTTTGTGCCGGTTAATGCTGACTTTGGCACCCGAGAAGACTAGTCTTTATGTGACGTAACTTTACGAGCAACCCTCGAAATCAACCTTCAGAGAGGATGGTTCTTTCGTGCCCGAAATGATGACTCCAGCAGAGCTGTGCGCATACTTGATCCGCTTCGACACTTCGAATTTGGGTGATGGCGAGAGCCGTGGTGAGACGCCCCTTGCCGAAGAGATTGCGCGCATGCTTCGTGAGTCTGGCTACGAGCCAGAAATCTACGCCCGAGCGGCACACCGCGCTTCCACTGTGGTGCGGGTGCGCGGTGCCGATGCGTCACTCCCGGGTCTGCTCGTGCACGGGCACATCGATGTCGTGCCGGCGGAGCCGGATCAGTGGGCAGTGCCCCCGTTTGAAGGACGCATTGCCGACGGGTACGTGTACGGACGCGGTGCGGCAGATATGAAAGACATGGTCGCGATGATGCTTGCAACCCTCATCGACTGGGCAGAGCAGGGCATCCAGCCACAGCGCGACGTGTTATTTCTGTTTGTGGCTGACGAGGAGGATACAGGTGCGTGGGGTGCGGGCTGGCTCGTGGACACCCACCCTGAGATCTTCGCTGGCATCGGCGCTTCGATCGGAGAGTCTGGTGGCACCGCCACGCCCCTCACCGCGGCGGATGGCAGTGCACGCACCCTGTACCCCGTTGCCGTCGCCGAGCGCGGCACGCTGCACATGCGGCTGCGCGCGGAAGGCCTGTCAGGGCACGGTTCGAGGCCAACCGCAGATAGCGCGGTCACGAAGCTGCTTGGCGCGGCATACCGCATCAATGCTCACAAGTGGCCGCTAGAGCTCGGCAACACGGTGCGCGAGTACATCACCACGGTGAACCAGTCGCTTGGGTATGAATTCGATCTCTCGACTGAAGCAGGCATCAAGCAGGCAATCGAGAACATGGGCGAGGCCGGTGAGGTCGCCAAAGTCACCGTCCGCTGTTCTGCCACCACTACCGTGCTCACCGCTGGGTACAAGGTGAACGTCGTCCCTGGATCCGCCGAAGCGTTAGTCGATGTGCGATGCCTCCCGGGCACGTATGATGCCACGCTCGCCACCATGGCCGAGCTCGTAGGCCCGGAGGTCTCATTTAGTCTGACCGACCCCGGCGCACCCACGAATTTCTCATCTGCATCTCCCTGGTTTACTTGGATGCGAGATGCCATCATTCGACACGACCCCGAAGCGATCGTCGCACCATACTGCATGGGAGGCGGCACTGATTCGAAGCATTTCGTTCGGCTCGGCATGGAGTGTTTCGGGTTCGCCCCCCTCACGCTCGACCCCGAGGGGAGGCGCCCCAAGGGCGTGCACAGCGTCGATGAGCGTGTGCCGGTCGCATCAGTCAATGGTGGAAAACAGCTCCTCAGCGACTTTCTGCAGAACGTATAACGAAGGACATCATGGAACAAGAAACTGACACCCCAGATTTTGGCCTCGATACTGAGGCCGGTGGGATCTACGCTGAGCAATCCGACGGCGTACCCATGATCTCGTATGCGCTCTTAGACAGTAACGGCACGGTCCTGCGGCAGTACGATGCGGAGCGAATCTACTACTCAGCATCGACCGTGAAGGTCGGAGTGCTCGTCGCGATGCTTCGCGAGGTGCAGAGCGGCAAGATACATCTCGATGACGAGATTACGGTGACGCACGAATTCACCAGTATGGATCCCCACGCGGCGCGCTTCGTCATCGAAGAAGAAGAGACAGACCCGAGTCTCGGCAAAGTCGGCGACGTCGTCACGCGCGCGTGGGTGTTGAACCGCATGACAACGGTGAGCGCGAACTGCGCCACGAACATCTGTTTTGAAGAGCTGGGCGCCGAGAAGATCGCCGCGGTGTTTGCGGACGCTGGCGCCCGCGAGTCTGGGTTAGGTCGCCCCTACTCCGATGCAGCCGGAGAGTCAGCTGGCGTCACGAACACCGCGTCAGCGCTCGGGCTCGCTCGCCTCATGGCGGCACTCGTGCGGGGTGACCTCTTGGACCCCGAGTGGACAGCGTATGCTATGCAATTACTCCACGATCGTGAGGATCCCGTCATCAGCACAGTGGCAAACGAACTGGCATCCAAGCGAGGTGAATCTGTGTATACGGGTGGCAAGGGCGGCAGCGTCGACGGAATCAAGCACGACTTCGCATTCGTTCAGCGCGGCAATGACACCCTCTGTCTCGCCGTCTGCACTCGCGCCTACACGATCCCGCAGGGTGCCGCCGCAATCAGCGCCATCGCGCACGCACTTCTCGAAGAGGCATACTCATCAGCACAGTGAGTACACCAAACGTTTCCTACACGCTGCTCGACTCGGGTGGCGACCCGTTACGTGCGCGCGACGAGCAGCGCGAGTACTACGCTGCAAGTACCGTCAAGCTCGCTGTCGCTGCGGCCCTGATGCTCCGGGTTGATGCTGGGTCGGTGTCCCTCGAACACACGATTAACAGCACGAGCAGATTCGCGAGCCGGGTGAGCGGAGCGGGAAAATTCGTCTTTGATGCCGATGAAGCTGACCCGGGCATGCCGCCCGAGGGCACGCCGGTCACGCTGGAATGGTGCATGCGACGGATGCTCATCGTGTCTTCAAACGAGGCAACCAACATGCTCGTGGAGTTCGTCGGGCTCGATGCAGTAAACGATGCCTGTGACACGCTCGGAGTCAAGGACGTGTCGATGACGCGGCTCATTTGCGACTACGCTGCACGAGACGCGGGGTTTACGCACACCGCGACAACCCACGGTCTTGCACGACTCATCTGGGAGCTCATCTGCGGCGAACATTTCAGCGCAGCCACACGTGAACTTATGCTCACGGTTCTTCGGGCACAGCATTTTCCGATCATTCAACTCGGGCTTCCCGATCACACCAGGTGGGGTTCAAAGAGCGGTTGGGATGACGGCATTCGGCACGATGTTGCAGTCATCGGAGACCCCGGCACCCCTGAGTTTCGGGTACTGTCCATATGCACCGAGGGGTTCACCCCGCGGGGTGCTCAAGAACTCATCGGTGTGCTCACTCGCGCGATTTCTCCCGTCGAAGTACGCCGCCTGCCCTAACACCGGTCTGTTGCCCCGCGCTCCAAGCGACGTTCCCGTTTACTAGGACGGTGTGCATTCCGGTTGCGAGACGGTTGGGGTTCGTGTAATCCGCCAGGTCGGTGAATTCGACCGGATCGAAGATCGCGATGTCGGCAACAGCTCCCTCACGCAGTACGCCACGACCCCTTAACCCCAGCCTTGAGGCGGGTAGTGAGGTGCACTTGCGCACCGCTTCCTCAAGTGAAATCAGACCTTGTTCTCTGACGTACCGGGCAAAGATCCGTGGGAACGTACCAAATGCGCGCGGATGCCCTGAGTCAGCGACGTCGGGCACGAGCCTGCCCCCGTCGCTCGCAATCGCGACCATAGGGTGGGATATCGCCGCTTGTAGGTCATCTTCTGCCATCGCGTGGTTGATGATACCCACTACCCCTTTGTGCGCTGCGAGTACGAGAAGTGCGGCCTCCCCCGGAGACACATGAAGACGCGACGCGAGGTCTGTGAGCGACAGCCCACGCGCGTCTGCGAAGCGACCAGATGACAGCGTCATCAACACGATGCCCGCCGGGTCAAAATCGTGCCTCTCGAAGCGGGCGTCGAGTGCCTCACGAATCCTGTCTCGGGTTCCGTCATGCGCGAGCCGTTCGATAAGCAACGCGGCGCCACCATCGAGCGCCCAATCGGGTAGGCGCGACGCCAGTGTCGTACCCGACGCCGTATACGGGTAGACGTCGGCAGCCACATCAAGTCCGTCTGTGCGAGCGTCTGCGATTCGCGTGAGGAGCTGTGGGACGATGCCGTGATTTGCTGGCCCCATCGCTTTAATATGCGAGATTTGTAGCCGCGGGCTTGCGCCAGATCGGCGCGCCAAATCTGCCGCCTCGATTGCCTCATCGAACGCGTCGAGCACACGTGAAGTTTCGTCCCGGACGTGCGTGGCATAGAGCGCCCCGGCCTCTGCAGCCGCGCGTACGAGCTCGGCAACTTCATGGGCAGTTGCGAATGATCCGGGCGCATAAATGAGTCCGCTCGAAAACCCCCATGCTCCCTGTGATATTGATCCCGCGACAAGCTCCCTCATCATCAATAACTCGCGTGCATTTGGTACGCGATCAGCGCCTCCCAGTGCTGTAATGCGCACAGGGGAATGGCCGACGAGTGGCAGTACGTTGATCGCGGGGCGGGCTGCGTCTACCCGGTCGGCAAAGCCTGAGAAGTCTCGCCACTCATAGGTGGCATTCCCCCCGAGAAACGCGCTCCACTCGCGAAGCTCATGCAGGTGTTTAACAGGGAACGGCGACCACCCACAATTTCCCGTCACGATGCTCGTAACGCCTTGAGCCAGCTGCCCCGTGGCCATAGATTCTCTCTCGACCGTGTAATCAGCGTGCGAGTGCAGATCGATAAATCCGGGGCTCACAATGAGCTCCGTGGCGTCGATGACGTGCCCGCCGGTCTCTCCTCGCGAGGTTGGCGCTATCAGTCGCGAAATACGCCCGCGCTCCACCACGATGTCTCTCCGCACGAGCGGACCGCCGAGCCCATCGGCAACGTGACCGCCGCGAATAAGTGTTGCGTTCATGCGAGATCTGCCGTCAGTATCTTAGGCGAGCGCGCCCATGGGATCCCATGGGTCGAGCACCAGAGGCGCCTCTTCGAGCGCCGCTTGAAGTTCGGCCGGGAGCCGATCCTTCCGCACCACTACCTCAAACACATACTCATCGAACCACGACTGATTCATGGTGCAGAAACCCTGATCGAACTTCTCACTCCCCCAGCTGTTCTCAATACGCCATCTCCGCGGCTTCCCGTCAACGATATCCACGCCAGTGAGCACCATCGCATGCCCCATCGCCGAGTCGCGGTAACGCAAACGTTCCTCCTTGGTTGTCGTCAGGTCGACACCGTAGACCGCAGAATAATCGATGAGATTGGCAGACCACAGGCCCTGCTCCCGCTCCATCTGAACACCGACGTCACACCCAAACCATACGGGTTCGCCGCCGACGATGGCATCTGCCGCGAGTTGCGCCATGGTTTCGACCGACGTATTGAGGTACAGAATGCCAGTACTCCCGACCACGTTGCCCAGACGAGCAACTGTCATCGTGCTGCCCTTCGGATGTTCGGGGCGCGGATCATCCACGAGGCACACGTAGTCGCTCAATGCAATATCCGAGTACTCAGCGAGAAACGAACGTGGAGTAAACGTACCGGAGCGATGGAAAACCTGGTCATCGTCATTCCACTGCCAGTCAAATTCTTCGGGTGGAACTCCGAGATGTACCGTGAGGATGCGGTGAGTGTCCGCCAAAATGTTGTTCTTGAGCTCGGTTTGTTCGGAAGCAGAAGCCCCGCCCACGATTGCTTCCCGTAGCAGTCGTGCACCCTTTCGCATGAGTGCCTGCAACGATGCGTTCATTCGTGAGGTGTTCGCAGACGATTCTGTTTCAGGCATGAGTGCTTTTGGCACCGCACCGTGCTTCTCAAACACTGCAACAGCCATGTTCCATTGCCCGGCATCATCAAGCACATTCTCGAGCAGAAACATCACCGTGCGCTCGTCAGGGCTGTTATCAGCGAGCTCAATAATATCTTCGAGGAAATAGTTCGCTCGTTCGATCTTGTCCCAATACATTGCGTGATTCTGGCTGAACTCGAAGTTCTTCACGTTCAACTTCTTCCGCGCATCTGCACGAAGCAGGTTAAGCGTCGCAAAGAGCCAGCACCGACCGGTTTTATGCTGGTTCACCGCTTCCCAGGTATCGAGTCGGTGAGACATGCTGCGTTGCACGTCGAGTAACTCAGCACGATCAAGTGCAACCTCATCGATGCTCGTGCGAGTTACTGCGTTCATCGCCAGCCTCGCAGAATCATCTGCAGCAAAACTCTCGCGCCACCCATTCAACTGGACCTGAGTAAGTTGCTGCCGGATACGATTCATATCTTCATTGAAATGCATGTCATAAGATTACTCTTCTCCGTCATACACAAGCAAGAATTTGTTGCATTCCAAATTATTCGATGCGTATCATTTACACAATTGTATTGTGTCACACGTTCGAATCCGTATACAGAGAACCGCACACGCGCGACATCTTCGCGGACTCGCAGGAATCGTCCCTTAGTGTGAATGTATGCGCACGCACTCAGGGATCCGATTCACCGGAGTTGCGGCGCTTGCCGCGGTGCTCGTATTTTCGGGCGCCATGCCCGCAATCGCTGACGACTACCCGACGTGGGCCGAGGTCGAAGCCGCGCAGAAATCTGAATCGGCCAAGTCGGCCGAGTACACGAAGCTGCAAAGCGCGCTCAAGCAGGCGCAAACCGAGGCGGATTCGGCCGCGAACAAGGCTGCCGAGACTGCCTCCATTGCGGCACAGGCTGCGGCGGACCTCGACGAAGTAACGACTCGCGAGCAGCAGCTGAGTGGCGAGGTCGCCGAATCACAAAGCCAACTCACCGAGTCAAGTGACGAGTTCGCAAGGCTGGTGTCATGGATGTACATGAATGGCACCGGGCTCGCAACCACGAGCCAGCTCGTTTCTGCCGAGGACCCTGAAGATTACATGAAGAAGCTCAGCATCGTAACGCAGGTGTCAAACACCTGGGACAACATGGCAAGCAAGGCTGCGAACGAGCTCAACACCGCATCATCGTTGCAGGAGCAGGCCACAGTCGCGAAGGCAGAGCGAGACCGGCTATCGAAAGCAGCGAACACGGCAGCTGCCGACGCTGCTTCAGCACAAGCGATCGCCGCAGCGGCTGTTGCGACCGCGGATGACCGACTCGACACTGTCTACGAGCAGCTTGCTTCGCTCAAGGGCACCACCGCGGAGGTCGAACGTCGCTATCAGATTGGGTTGCAGGTTGCCGAGCAAGCGAGCAATCAGGGTGGCGGCTCAGGAGGAGGGAGCGGCGGCTGGGTCGGCGGCGGAGGCGTCTCCGTAGATCCTGCAGGGCATCAGGCGTACGCGCGCTCCCAGCTCGGAAATTACGGCTGGGGCGACGACCAGTTCTCGTGCCTGCTGCCGCTCTGGACTGGCGAATCTGACTGGCGCGCCGATGCACTCAATGCTTCGAGTGGAGCGTACGGTATTCCCCAGTCATTGCCTGCTGAGAAGCTCGCAACGGCGGGAGCTGACTGGCGCACGAACGGACGCACCCAGGTCGACTGGGGCCTCTCTTACATTCAGCAGCGCTACGGCTCCCCGTGTAACGCGTGGAGTTTTTGGCAGGGCAACAATCCGCACTGGTACTAGGGGTGCGACCGCAAGTGCACCGCAGGTGACTACCGCGCGGTGTCTCGTGCGTAGTCTGGTGCGGCTTCGGCCCCGACGTATTCCTCGTAGTTGATGATGCCGCGCTCGTGCATGTCGATGGCGATCTCAGTCCCGAGGTAGCGGAAATGCCACGGCTCGTAAATGTAGCCGACAACGGGCTGTTCTCCCTGCTCATAGCGGAGCACAAACCCGAACTGGTGCGCGTGTGCCCGAAGCCAGAGACCCGCTGGGGTCTGACCGAACGAGCTCTTGAGCGCGTGCCCCGTACCGTCATCGAGGTCGACCGCGAGTCCCGTCTGGTGTTCAGAGTGCCCGGGTCTTGCTGAATAGGTTTCGGCTTCTGAGACGCCGTCGCGCTCAACGTAACCGTCAAATAGCTGGGTCTGACGGTCATAGCTGCGGTATCCACTCACGAGCTGCACCGGCACACCTGCTTCACTGGCTGCAGCAGCGAGCTGTTCGAGGGCGCGCGCCGCGGCGGCACGAATCGGATGCCCGCTGGGGTTCTCAACTTCGGGATACTCGAGATCCTCCGGTACCCACTCGATCGGGTCAAGCGGACGCAGCTTGTTCACGAGCACACTCAGCGAACTCGGGTCCACGAGATCTCTCTCTGTCACATGTATTTCGGGCTGATGTTGCGTTTCAGCGGTCATACATTTTCCTCCATGTTCTCGGCGTACAGTTTTCTATGACGCAGCGTAGACGATCTCACCGTCAATTACAGTGGCGGCGACTCCGGTCGCTTTGATCTCCGTCGGCTCAATTGAATAGGGATCAGCAGTGAGCGCAACGACATCAGCGTACTGCCCCACAGCGATCCTCCCGACACTGTGTTCGAGCCCCGCGGCGAACGCAGCCCCGTGAGAAAAGAGCCGGAGCGCCGCTTCAACGCTCACTCGCTCGTTCGGCTCGAACCCACCAACAGGGTCGCCATCACGATTCTGTCTCGTCACTGCGGCGTGTACCCCATACAGCGGGTTCGCTGGCTCAATGGGCGCATCGGAGCCGAATGCAACGTGTGCCCCAAGCTCGAGGAGCGTTCGCCACGGATAGTTCGCGATATCCCGACTACCAATCCGGCGGCCAGCGAGGCGAAAATCTGTTGTGCAGTGCGTCGGCTGCATCGACGCGACGACACCAAGATCGACAAATCGCTGCAGGTCTACCCGATCAATGTGTTGCGCGTGCTCAATACGATTCCGAAGCCCCGCGTTCAGTGTGAGCGCCGCGTGCTCTGCATACACGTCAAGCACGATCTGGTTTGCGCGGTCACCGATCGCATGTGTTGCGACGGCAATTCCCGCCGCATTTGCCAGTCGCACGTGCTCCGACAGCTCAGCCTGCGCGGTCGCGGCGACTCCATGGTTCCCCGGCGCATCAGCAAAGTCATGAATCATGTGTGCGCTGTGAGAGCCGAGTGCCCCGTCTGAAAAGAGTTTCACCGGACCTGTCGTGATCCACCGATCGCCTTCTCCCGTGCGCCACGACTCAGCAATCGCGCGGTCAAGGTCTCCCATCGGGATGCCCTTGTGAACGCGCAGCTTGAGTTTTCCGGTGTCACGGAGGCCTGTGAAGCCAAGCCTCGTCTCTTCATCATCAAAATCAGTGAGGTGGGTGAGACCCAGCGCAAGTAAATGGTCCTGCGCACGTTCCAAAAGACCGTCGAACTTCGGGTCTGGGCGTCGCTCCGACACCCTGTTCACCGCGTTCATGGCATTCTCTCGAAGCACGCCTGCTGGCTCTCGACCATTTGACTCTCGAAGAACAAGCCCACCTTCGGGGTCTTCGGTTGACGCATCGATGCCGGCGAGCCTAAGACCTAGGGAATTCACCCAAAGCGAATGACCGTCGAGCGTCGAAAGCGCAATCGGTCGGTCAGCGCACACGGCGTCAAGGTCGTGCCGTGTTGGCACCCCGGTGGCCCAGTCATTCGAGTCCCAGTACCCACTTGTCACCCACTCATCGCCGGGGTGCGCCGCAAGATAAGCATAAATTCGCCCCAGCGCTTCTTCAAGGCCGCGTGATCCGCGCAGATCAATCGATGCAAGATCACGCGCGACCATGCCCGTGTGAATGTGCGCGTCATGAAACCCGGGCACGATGGCCGCGCCGGGCAAAGCCACCTCGTGTGAAGCGGGAAAAGCCTTACGCAGCTCTGCACGCGGACCAATGGCAGCTATCGTTCCACTCTCGACCAAGAATGCGTCAGCGCCTTTTTGATCGAGAGTCAAAATATTTGGGTGGGTATACAGGGTCTGCGGCATTGCGCTCCTCACACGTCTTTGGGCAGCGAGAACTACCACTCAACACTATTGCGGATCGTGTTCAATGACGTACAGCGCAACGAGTCCATTTGCGAGCGAATGTCTATTCGCAGCTGCCCAGTTCGAGTTGTTCTGGGTTGGAGAGGAAGTCAGGTGCGAGCAGCGCGTCAATTCGCACGCCTCCCGTTGCCACCTTGACGTGTTCCAAGGTGATTCCGGCAGGAATTTGATCGCTCACACACACAACTCGGGGGGAAAGCAATGGTTCAAGCAGCCCTCCGGTCGCGGCAACGATTTGATCAGTGTCAAGATCAAAGCCGACCGCTGATAACCCGGTCGGTTCAACTTTCACGTCGCCGTCAATCACCGATAACTTCAGTCTTCCCTCGAGCGGCACAGAGAACCCAAACGCATCGACAGACTTCCCAACGACCACGGTGCCGCCCTGTGTTCGCCCGTCATCCGCAAGCCCACCTGTGACGAGCGAGATGACCGGGCCGAGCTGCGCGGAGGAAACAAACACCGATGCAGACGCACCCGTAATATCGCCCGAGGTCACGCTAAATGGCACCCGGTCAGCATGGAACCCCAGTGTCGCGATGACGTCATCGGTGACCGGCGCATCTGGCACCTCAACATCGATGTCTCCGATGTCACCCTGAAGCGCGTACACCAGCGCTGACCCGCCAAGCTCAACATCGACCGGATGGTTTTTGGGAAGGTTGAGCTGGTCCCGAAGCTGGCTTTGCACGATGCCAGGAATGATGCTGCGCAGACCCAACTCGCCGACTCCGCCGAGCACGAGGAGTGTCACAACGATGGCGATCGATACTTTGACCCAACGTGGCATATGGTTACAGCCGCTCCGGCGCCGATACTCCGAGAAGGTCGAGGCCGTTGCGCAGCACCTGACCCGCGGCATCGTTCAGCCAGAGGCGTGTGCGGTGCAGGTCTGTGACAGGCTCCTCCCCCAACGGAATGACCCTGCATTGGTCGTACCAACGGTGGTAGGCGGCGGCGAGTTCTTCGAGGAAGCGTGCGATGCGGTGCGGTTCTCGCAGTTCAGCGGCGCCGGCCACTATACCCGGGTACTGCTGCAGCTTGCCGAGCAGGTTGGTTTCGGTCTCGTGCGTGAGTAGCTCTGGCGCGAACGCCTCGCGGGTGATGCCCGCAGCCTCCGCATTGCGATCAACAGCGCATGTGCGCGCGTGCGCGTACTGCACGTAGAAGACCGGGTTGTCGTTCGTGCGGCTGCGCACCTTTTCACCGTCAAGCGCAAGCGGTGAATCTGCCGGATAGCGGGCGAGCCAGTAACGGAGTGCGTCGGCCCCGAGCCACTCCAGTAAGTCATCAAGCTCGATGATGTTGCCGGCGCGCTTGGACAGTCTCGCACCGTCAAGGTTCACGAGCTGACCGATAAGGACCGTGATGTCGGTCTCGATGTTGTCGCCCGCAGCGCCCGCAATTGCAGTGAGTCGGCCGATATACCCGTGGTGGTCAGCACCGAGCAGGTAGATCTTCTCGCCGAACCCGCGGTCCTTCTTCGTAAGGTAGTACGCTGCGTCGGCTGCAAAGTAGGTGTAGATGCCGTTGCCGCGCGTAAAAACACGGTCTTTGTCATCTCCGAAGTCTGTCGTGCGAACCCAAATCGCGCCATCGTCCTCGTACACGTGGCCCTGTTCGCGGAGTCTGCCAATCGCAGATTCAATCGGGCTTGCCTCGCCGTTTGGCCCTTCGGCATGGAGCGTGCGCTCAGAGAAGTACACGTCAAAATGAACGTTGAAGCGCTCGAGCGAATCCTGAATCTCAGCGAGCTGCTGCTGATACGCGAGTTCTTGCGCGAGCTCGAGCGCAGCATCACGGTCGTTTGCGGCGAGCTCAACGATCTTCGGTTCCTTCGCGAGCACCTTTTGCCCGAGTTCCTGGATATACGCGCCGGGGTATGCATCCTCAGGGGCATGCTCGCCAAGTGCCGCGGCGAGCACCGAGCGACCAAACTTGTTCATCTGCGCACCCGCGTCGTTGATGTAGTACTCGCTCGAAACCTCTGCCCCAGCCGCACGCAATACACGTGCGGTAGAGTCGCCGAGTGCAGCCCAGCGCGTGTGCCCCATATGCAACGGACCCGTCGGGTTCGCACTCACAAACTCAAGGTTGATGTGTTGACCGGCAAGCACGTCTCCGCGCCCGTAATCGAAGCCTTGCTCGACCACGCGACGCGCAGTTTCACCAGAACTCGCGGCGTCGAGGGTGATGTTAATAAACCCTGGGCCAGCGATCTCAGCCTTGGCTACACCATCGATGCTCAGCATCTTCACGGCGATTTCCTCGGCGAACGCTCTGGGGTTCGTACCCAAGCGTTTCGCAAACTTCATCGCGACGTTTGATGCCCAATCACCGTGCTCGCGGTTCTTCGGTCGCTCAAGCTGCGTATCCTGCTCGGTTACGACGATCCTCGCGGCGTCTCCCCCGCGTGCAGTGAAGTTATCGGAGAGAATTTGGGCGAGTGCCTGTGCTAGTTCTTGTGGCGTCACAAGCGACAAGTCTACCGCCCTTCTTGATTGCTACTTCGCGACGAAGTACAGGCGCTTGTTCGCAAACTCTCCGATGCCAACCGGCCCCATTTCACGGCCAAACCCTGAGCGCTTCACCCCGCCGAAAGGCAACTCCGCAGCCTCAGCAGCGATCGTGTTCACATGCGCCATTCCGACCTCAAGCTTTGCGGCGACTCGCGCTGCGCGCGCCTCATCGGTTGAGAACACGGAGCCGCCAAGCCCCAACGCGCAGTCGTTCGCAAGCTCGAGCGCTTCCTCGTCGCTGTGCACCTTATAGACCGTTGCGACAGGGCCAAACATTTCTTCTTGGTATGAGTCTGAATCGCGCGGCACGCCGGTAAGCACGGCAGGTGAGTAATACGCGCCAGGGCCATCTGAGAGCACTCCGCCTGCTTCGAGCGTTGCCCCCTCTTCCACGGCCCGCTGGACCTGCGCATGAATAGTCTCTGCAGCAGCACGGGTCGACAAGGGAGCAAATTCGCCCTCGCCCAGGTTCAACTGATCACCTGGGACGAGACCCTCGGCAAGCTTCTTGAGTTCTGCGACGAACTCGTCGTAAATGTCATTCATGACGATGAGACGCTTGTTCGAGTTGCACACCTGTCCGCCGTTGTACACGCGGAACTCCCACGCTGTCTTTGCGACTTCTGCGACGTTGTCGGAGTCGAGTACCACCATTGGGTCGATGCCGCCGAGTTCGAGCACGCACTTCTTAAGGTGTGTGCCTGCCTGAGCGCCGATGATCGCACCGGCACGTTCTGAACCGGTGAGGGAGACACCTTGCACACGTGGGTCTGCGATCATCGTCGCGATCTGATCGTGCGAAACAAATGCTGCCTGGTAGCCGCCGGCTGGCACACCCGCCTGCTCCATAATTTCTTGAATCATGAGGTTCGACTTCGCGCAGATATCAGCGTGCTTCAAAATAATCGTGTTGCCGAGCACGAGGTTCGGTGCTGCAAAGCGGGCAACCTGGTAGTACGGGAAGTTCCACGGCATCACGCCGAGGAGGGGGCCCACCGGCAGGTGCTCGATGACCGCCTTACCCGGGATGGTGCTTGGGATTTCGTAGTCCGTGATGAGGCCGGGGCCATACACTGCGTAGTACTCAATGATGTCTGTGGCGAAGTCGACCTCGTCGAGACTCTCGGCGATCGACTTTCCCATTTCGAGGGCAATGATGCCCGCGAGTTCCTCACGACGCTCCGCGAAGATCTCAGCGACTCGCTTCACAACCGACGCGCGCCCCTGCACACTGCACTCGCGCCACTCGCGGTACGCAGCATCAGACGAGGCGAGCTGCGATTCAACTTGCGCATCTGTCGCTGAGTCAAAAGTCTCTACGATTTCGCCCGTCGCTGGGTTCTGAACGCGATATTTTGCCATGGTCACATTCCTTCGATTGATTGTGAGTAGAACCGCTCGGGATTATCCCGATTTCTACTGAGCTGTCCCGGTCAATTGACGAGGACGATGCTTCCATTCTCGATGCCTTCACCCGAACGAACAAACTCCAGTTTTCGAGTCGCACCTTTTACTTCGTCTCGATGGGGGCGAAATAGGGTGATTGTCCTCGCGTGAAGACGCCAATTGTTCCAGCAGGCACCTCGTTCCACACGTGAGTACTCCACTGCATCTCGAGCGGCTCGGAGACGACGAGCTGCGCGTCCGCGGGCAACGTGTCAGTACCTCCATCAACGGTGTGCAACACGGTTGGGCCTGACGCGTGGTACAACGTGGGTGCCACTGTTTCTTTTACATCGATACTCGTCCAACGCAGCACGATCAGGCGCGTCCCTTCAGATGCGCACATCGTCGCACGGAACGGGAGCTCTACATGGTGCTCACTTCGTGCACGCTCGACGCGAGCAATCATGCGAGTAAATGCTCCGACAGGATCGTCTGCAAGTCCGTAGGTGAGTGCCAAATAAAAGCACACTTCAGTATCGGTATTCCCAAGAATTGACGGATACAGGACGGGATCCACGTCGATGGTCAACTCACGTTTGAGTTCGGCAAAGTTTGGAACCTCGCCGTTGTGTTGAAACATCCAGCCGTCGTGCACGAATGGATGGCAATTCTGTTCCGAGATCGTTCGTCCTGGAGCAGCTCGCACGTGTGCGAGAAAGCATCCCGATTCAATCTGCGCGGCGAGATGTCTGAGATTCAGACTGTCCCAAGCAGGGCCAATTTGCCGATTCTGCCCGAGTGTTCCTCTCAGGCCTGCCCAGGCGACACCGAACCCATCACCGTTCGTGGGAAACGCACTGTCAAGGAAAACAGAAGCAATGGGATCACCCGGAATGAAAAGCTGCCTTGCCCTAAGACTCTGATCGATGAGCGAATGGTCGGGTCGCACGAGCACATCTTCAAGCGCGATCGGTGAGCCAAGATACGCAAGCCAGCGACACATTGGTTCCTCCTTTTGGAGGTGAGTTCGGAGCGATTCTCACGTTACTCCGCCAGGCTGGGTCTTGCCAAAGAATACAAGTATCCAAAAGAAAAAGCGGCGCTGATCAGGAAAAAAGTATCTGACCAGGGCCGCTTTCGTTGTCGTGCCCCCGGAGGTGTCTGAGTTCACGACATAAGTCACACCTGACACGGCACACCTGAGTCGCGAC
>JBQEBC010000048.1:0-18673 GCA_052106035.1 Leucobacter sp.
CGCGCGCCCCCGCCCCACCGTATTTGTCACCCCCACCAACAGCCCCACCGCGCCCGTCACTGGTCGTGGGGTGGTGGGGGGGGCGCCCGGCCCCCCCCCCCCCCACCTCACTCCTTTTGCGTTGTACCGCGCTGCCGAGTGTGTCCTATTGCTCTACGCGCCCCAGCACGCTCTGCGACAAGACAGACTCGCCCGCTCGCACAAGCTGCACCAGGCGTCCCGTCCTCGGGGCAACGACCGGCACTTCCATCTTCATCGCTTCAAGAACCAGCAAGCTGTCACCTTCTGCAACCGTGGCACCATCATCAACAAGCCACTTGCTCACTGTTCCGGCGAACGGCACTACGACGCTGCCTAGGTCTGCCGCACCGAGTTCGACCTCTGTCTCGACCGGCGCTTGCTGCCCCGCGCCGAAACTGAGCCCGTCGGGCAGCCCAAGCACGACCTGACGGCCGTCGATTTCGATTGACACCCGATTGACACGAGACGGCTGCACAGGCACCGGCATCGCAGCTGGCTCGAGGTCGATCCCGCTCTCTTGTTCGATCCATCGCGTGTGCACGGCGAACCCTTCACCGCTCGTCGCAAGAAACGCAGGCGAGTTAAGCACGAATCGGTGAAACGGAAGCACCGTGGCGACGCCTTCGATGTGAAACTCGTCGAGGGCCGTTGCCGCGCGCGCGAGCGCCTCTTCTCGGTCACGACCCCACACGATCAGCTTTGCCAGCAACGAATCGAAGGTCGAAGACACCGTCGACCCGCTGGTCACCCCAGAGTCGACGCGCACACCCGGGCCCGCGGGAATCTCGAACCGTTCGAGGCGGCCTGGCACCGGCAAGAAGCCCAGCCCCGGGTCTTCGGCGTTAATGCGAAACTCGATGGCGTGCCCTTGCGTGGCGATGGCGTCGGGCACATTCATCGCGAGCCCGTCGGCGATTCTGAACTGCTCCTGCACCAGGTCGATGCCGGTGACCAGCTCGGTCACCGGGTGTTCGACCTGCAGGCGAGTGTTGACCTCCAAGAACGTCAGCGTGCCGTCTTCGCCGAGCAAGAACTCGACGGTGCCGGCACCGACGTACCCTGCTGCCGCGGAGATCGCCTCTGACGCCGCGTGCACTTGGTCGCGCACCGCATCGTCGAGAAACGGTGCGGGGGCCTCTTCGACGAGTTTCTGGTTTCTGCGCTGCAGCGAGCAATCGCGCGTGCCCAGCACCGCCACTCGCCCGGTTCGATCGCCGAGCACCTGCGCTTCAATATGCCTCGGCCGGTCAAGAAACTTCTCGACCAGACATTCGCCGCGACCAAACGCGGCCGTCGCCTCACGCACCGCCGCATCAAACGATGGCTCAATCTCTTCGCGGCTGCGCACGACTCGCATGCCGCGGCCCCCGCCGCCGTACGCAGCCTTGATCACGATGGGTAGTCCGTGTGCGTCGACGAAATCGACAATCTCGACGACCGACGCCACAGTACCCTCAGAGCCTGGGGCAAGCGGGGCGCCAACCTGCTTCGCAAGCGAGCGCGCGCTCACCTTGTTGCCAAGCAGCACAATGGTCTCTGGATCGGGCCCGATCCAAATAAGCCCCGCATCTTGCACGGCCTGCGCAAACTCTGCGCTCTCGGCCAAGAACCCGTACCCGGGGTGCACTGCATCGGCGCCAGAGTCTGCGGCGATCTTCAGCAGTTTGTCGATGCCGAGGTAGCTCTCTGCCGGGCTGTCGCCCACCAGTGCATATGCCTCGTCGGCCAAGCGTGTATGCAGCGCACCAAGGTCACCATCGGCATACACTGCCACCGAGGCGATGCCTGCAGCGCGCGCAGCCCGAATGATTCGCACCGCAATTTCGCCCCGGTTGGCGATCAGGACCTTATTCAGCATGTCTCAATCCTTCTCTTCGTAGGTGTGCGAAACGTGAGCACTGGGTGTAACGTCATCGAGTTCGAAGCGCACGACAGCCCCGGGCGGCACCTGCGCCGCGAGGTCGAGATCGGCAGCTTTGACGACGCAAATAACCGGGTACCCGCCGGTCACAGGGTGGTCCGTGAGAAAGATTACTGGCTGGCCGTTCGGGGGCACCTGAATGGCCCCATTGACGACCCCTTCGCTCGGCAACTCAAGCCCCTCGAACTCAGTTGCGCGGAACAGAGCCGACCCGTCAAGTCTCAGGCCGACACGATCACTTTGTGGCATCACCTGCCAGCGCTGAGCAACGAGTGTCGTATGACTCTCGGCCTCGAACCAGTTTGCGCGGGGTCCGCGAGAAATGCGAAGCACCACTTCGTCGCCTGCCTGCGGCAATCGCAGCACGCCATATGAGGGGTGCCCCACCGAGCCTTCGATGGCGGCCCCCACCCTGACCACATCTCCGCGCTGCACCACCGGCGGGCCGAGACGGGAAAGCGTGTCGTGTGAGGCGCTTCCCAGCGTCTTTGTCGCTTCAACGCCGCCGCGCAACGCTACTGTCGTGCGAACACCACTCGTCGCGTCGCCTAGCTCGAGCGTCTCCCCCGAATCGATGCGAAACGCCTCACCAAAATCGATCTGACGCTTCACGCCATCTCGCGCCACTGTTGCTTTCCGA
This sequence comes from Leucobacter sp., assembly GCA_052106035.1. Taxonomy (GTDB): domain Bacteria; phylum Actinomycetota; class Actinomycetes; order Actinomycetales; family Microbacteriaceae; genus Leucobacter. The sequence continues at coordinate 2,583 of JBQEBC010000048.1, forward strand.
GGAGCCCCCGCGAGTGCCACGACCAGGGTGCGCAGCGCCACTGCTGAGAAGCATCCCGGCCCGACCTCAAGCACGGCTGCCTCCGCCGCATTTCCGACCAGGCGGTTCGCCTCGCGAAGAGCGCTCGCGTCAGCTGCCCCAGAGCGCCCAACCCCGATGCCTGCGAGTCCCGGCCTGCCGGCGTCTTCTACGAGGGATTGTAACCCCGGGTCGAGCACGGTGAGGGCCGGCCTGCCCTCACCCATCTCGCTGCACGGGGCCTGCGGCGATCTCGCTTCGATCGCGACAGTGGCTCCCACTGCACCGACTGCATCAGCTGCCACTCGCTCGGAATCGAGCACGCCGTTTGCCAGCGAGAGCGTCGCTCGAACCGCCTCGAAACGTACTCGTGCACCCGGCACAAGCGTGGCCGGCGATGCACGATCCGCATCCCACAGCACCAGGTCAGTGACGCCGATGATCTGCCACCCGCCTGGGCTTTCGCGAGGGTAGACCCCAGAGTACGGCCCGGCAAGCCCCACCGCGCCTGCCGAAATGCGCGCTCTCGGACTCGGCCGACGAGGCACATCGAGCAGAGGGTCTCCGCCACTCAGGTAAGCAAACCCTGGCGCGAAGCCCGTGAATCCCACCAGATATTCTGCTGCCGTATGGCGAGCAACGACCTCTTCGACGCTGATGCCCGCAAACTCGGCGACATCGCGCAGGTCGGGGCCTTCGTACACCACCGGCACAACAGCCTCTGATGACTCGGCGCTGCGATCACCCGCAAGTGAAAGCGTGTTCTCGGCTCGTTTCACACACGCGACAAGCTGCTGCGGGGTGCGCGCCATGCCGCCCAACACGAGCACGGTTTGCGCAGCAACGACACACTCGTCAAAAGCCACGTGTCTCGCGTCGCGGGCAGCCTCAAGTACCCGCACCACCTGAAGTGCGTGAGCGAGGTCCTCGCACTCAAGCAGAGTGGCGCTGTCGCCCATCGCATGCGCGGTCACTGTCATGATGCGCTAGTCGCAAACGGAGCGAGCCCGACGCCGGCGCCGAGCAACTTTTCACGAACTGCCCGAGCCATCTGAACCGCCCCCGGGCTGTCACCATGCACGCAGATCGATGCGGCATCGAGGCGGATCAAGCTTCCGTCGGCAGCGAGAATCGTACCGTTCTGCACCAAAGAGACCATTCGATTCGCAACCTCAGTGGCGTCGCTGAGCACGGCCCCCGGCTCGCTTCGCGGCATGAGAGATCCCGCGCTTGTGTACGCGCGGTCCGCAAACGCTTCAGGCACCGCGTGAAGCCCAGCTGCCCTCACCTGGTCCACCAGCGATGAACCGGCGAGGCACACCAACGACAATTCGGGCGCAACCGAGCGCATTGCGGCAATCACGACACCCGACTGCCGTTCGTCTTCGGCGATCGTGTTGTACAGTGCGCCGTGCGGCTTGACGTAACGCACCTCGGCGCCGACGGATCGCGCGACCGCTTGCAATGCACCGATCTGGTAGACCACTGAGCTCATGAGGTCTTCGTCGCTGGGATTCATGGGTGTGCGCCCGAACCCTGCACGGTCGAAGTACGACACATGCGCGCCGATCGCGACGCTGCGAGACTTGGCAATTTGGCAGGTCTGCAGCATCGTGAGCACGCTGCCCGCGTGAAAGCCACACGCGACGTTCGCGCTCGTGACCATCTGTAGCATGAGCTCATCCGTCACTTCGGCCGCCCCACCGGAGTGCTCGCCGAGATCACTGTTCAGGTCAATACTTCGAGCGGTCGACGGCAACACTACTGAACTCGAATCTCTGCGAGCTGCGCCCGGCGCTCCCGCTGCTTGACCGGGTCAGGGATCGGCACTGACGCGATCAGCGCACGTGTATACGAATCTTTTGAGTCGGCAAGAATTTCTTGCGTCGGCCCAGATTCAACGACTTTGCCTCGTTTCAGCACCACCGTGCGGTCAGTCATTGCCTCGATTGACGGCAGGTCGTGAGTGATGAAGAGGCACGAGAATTTCAGTGTTCGCTGCAGTTCGGCGAACAGTTCAAGCACCGTGCGTTGCACAGAGGCGTCGAGTGCGCTCGTGGGCTCGTCAGCGATCAGCAGGCGAGGGCGTGTGGCAATCGCTCGCGCAATGCCCACACGTTGCCGCTGCCCACCGGAGAGCTGGTGTGGGTAACGATCGATCCAGTCGCCCGGCAACCGCACCTGCTCGAGAAGCTCTGCCGCACGATCCCGTAGCTCAGCTTTGCTGAGCTTAGATCCCGCATACTTCATAGGAGCAACGATGCTGTCACCGATCGCGACGCGTGGGTTCAGAGATGACCCTGGGTCTTGAAAGATCATCGAGATCTCGCCTGGCTTTCGCGCAGTGGTCTCTTTGCCACCAAAGCGAATAGTGCCCTTCGTCGGCTTGATGAGTCCCGCGGCCAGGCGACCAATGGTCGACTTGCCAGAGCCAGACTCGCCGACAAGCGCAACAATCTCGCCGTCAGCGATGGCCAGGTCGAGGCTATCGACTGCTTTCAACCGGGGTACACGGAACCCGCGCGCAAACGATACTTCGAGCCCTTCAAACTCGATCAACGGCGCCGCCTCATGTACATCAATCACCCCGGTAGAGAACGCAGTCTGCGCGCTGCCCTGACCCAGGTGCGGAACAGTGTCAAGCAGTTCGCGGGTATACGGATGGGTTGGGTTCGCGAAGAGCGTCTCGGCCGGAGCTGACTCCACGATCTCGCCGCTTTTCATGACGACAACCTCATGGGCAATGTCGGCCACCACACCCATGTCGTGGGTGATGATTAGGATTGAGATGCCACGCGACTCTTGCAGGGATCGCAAGAGATCGAGAATTCCAGCCTGCACCGTCACGTCGAGCGCGGTGGTTGGCTCGTCCGCAATGAGTAGGTCGGGTTCACCCGAAAGCGCCATTGCGATCATGGCGCGCTGACGCTGACCGCCCGAAAGTTGATGCGGATACTGCGTGAGCTTATGCTCTGGCTCAGGCATCTGCACCTGCTGCAGCAACTCGAGCGAACGCTCATACACGACGGCCGCATCAGCCCGACTGTGCGAGGTAATCGCCTGCCGCAGCTGCTGACCGATCGTGTAGGCCGGGTTCAGCGCGGTCATCGGCTCTTGAAAGATCACACCAATGCGTTGGCCACGAATCGATCGAAGCTCTGGTTCAGTGGCATTGAGAAGATTGCCCTGATCCATGAACTCAGCCGTGCCAGATCGCTTGGCGTTTTTGGGCAGCAGGCCCACCACAGCCATGGCGCTGACGGACTTGCCGGATCCCGATTCGCCCACCAGGGCAACGGTGCGCCCGCGGCGCACGTCGAACGAAATTCCTTGAACCGCCTCGACCTCGCCGATGACGGTGTCGAAGCTTACCCGGAGGTCTCGAATGCTCAGGCACATATCTTGTTCAAGCTTCATCAGCTAGCACGCTTCCTACTCCGGGGATCAAGCGCCTGGCGCAGTCCATCTCCAGCCAAACTGAATGCGAGAATGACGACCACCACCGCTACAGCGGGTACGAGAATGAGCGAAGGGTTTGTCGCCATGTAACGCTGGCCTTCGGCAACCATCGAACCCCAAGAGGGATCAGGAGGCACGATTCCAAGACCGATAAAGCTCAGTCCAGATTCGAGTAAGATCGCGGTCGCGATGTTCAGCGTGAATTGCACAATGATCGGCGCTGCGACGTTCGGCAGGATCGCTCCAAACATGATCGAGAGGTTGCTGCGCCCGTACAGCACGTCGGCCTCAACGAACTCAGCTTCTCGAACGACGAGCACCTGCGCGTACGTCACTCGAGCGAAGCTCGGAATCAGGGTGATGCCGATTGCGGCAATGAGCGTCACCACACCTGCACCGTAAAGCGTCACCGCGAACAGTGCGAGGATCAGCGACGGCACCGTAAGGATGACGTCCATCCCTCGCATCAACAGGCTGCGCGGAGCGCCAGTGAGAAACCCGGCAACCAGGCCAACAGTCACTCCTGCGACAGCAGCAAACGCTGTCGCCCCGAATGCGGTGAGCAGCTCGACCCGTGCGCCGAAAACGAGCCGGGAAAGCACGTCTCGACCAGACTGGTCGGCGCCGAGAATGTGCCCGGGGGTGCCGATTGGCGACATGCGCGCCGATGCCTCTTGATCGGTCGGATCAGGCAGCCCGAGCCAGGGTGCGAGAATCGCGGCGAGAGTAATCACCAGAATGATCGCCACCCCAATCCATGCGCTCACTGGGAAGTTCAGTGCGCGCAGAGGGCCCCTCGCGGGTGCGGAAGAAGTGGTAGTGAGCGTGTTCGTCATGCTACTTGCCTCACTCGTGGGTTGAGGACACCGTACAAGACATCAACAATGATGTTGACGATGATAAACAGGGCGGCGGTGAGTAACACGACACCCTGCACGATCGGATAGTCACGGTTGGTGACAGCATCGACCAAGAGCGCAGAGAGCCCCGGCCAGTTGAAGACGCGCTCGATGATCACCGTTGAACCAAGCAGAGTGCCCAGTTCGAGGCCCACGATGGTGACCACAGGCACCAGTGAGTTTCGCAGCACCGCGGTTCGAAACGCACGACCGGGAGCCAGACCCAGCGAATGCGCGGTTCTCACGAAGTCATGTTCTTGCGTCTCGAGAATCGCGGATTTTGTCACGCGCGCGATTACCGAGGAGAGCCCCACCGCAATCGCGATCGTCGGCAGCACGAGCAAGCTGAAATGTTTCGCCGGGTCGTCAGACCAGCTGACAAAGCCGCCAGCCGGGAGGATCTGGAGCGAAACTGCAAACGCGAAAACGAGCACCGTGCCGGTGACATATACCGGCAACGACACGCCGATAGAGGTAAGCGTTGATAAGAACTGGGCAAGCGCACCCTTGGGCTTCGCGGCAAGAATTCCGATCAGCACGCCAACGATGAGCGCCACGAGCACCGCAGTGCCGACAAGCTCGAGGGTGTTCGGGAGTCGCTCGGCTAGCAGCTCAAGCACCGGAGTGCCGTTTCGGAACGATGAGCCGAGATCAAGCGTGACGACGCCGAGAAGGTAACTGAAGTACTGCAGCAGAATGGGGCGGTCGAGCCCGAGGCGCGCCCGCGTCTCTGCCAGGGCAGCGGGGTCGATTTCCGACCCGCTGCCCTGGCCCGCCAATACGATACGTGCAGGATCGCCCGGGACGGTGTGGATAGCGATAAACACAAGTGTCACCGTCACCCACAGCAAAGCGATGCCGATGAGGCATCGCTTTAGTGCATAAATAGTCATACGCTCGATCCTGCGTGTAGTCGAAAAGGGGTGTGTTACTTGTTGCTCGTGTGCGCGAGCGTGTAACCCGAGAAGTTGGTCAAGAACCCGGGTAGGTTCTTGAAGCCACTCACTGATTTGTTGTAGGCGTAGCCCTGCTCACGCTGCACCGGGAAGATCACTGGGGTGTCTTCCTTGATGATCTCGAAGACCGAGTCGTACGCCTTCTCGGCATCAGCTTCAGTGGCAGCCTGCGCTCCCTGAGTAAGTGCCGCGTCGAGTTCGGGGTTTTCGTAGCCGAAGCTGCGAATGAGGTTGCCCGGGCCGCTCACGAAGCTCGAGAGGTAAGCAGGGCCACTCACGTAGCCCACGCCGCCCGAGATACCGATCTCGTAGTCGCCCGAGTTGGCGGCCTCGATAAAGGTGGGCCAGTCAGGGGTCTCCATGGTCGCATTGATGCCAATGCCCTTCAGCGAATCCTGCAAGCTGAGCCCGGTGTCCTGCACAAAGGTGTACGTGGAGTTCGCAGTAATCGTTACGTCGAAACCGTCAGGGTAGCCCGCCTCTGCAAGCAGCTGCTTCGCCTTCTTCTGGTCGAACTCATACATTTCGGTGGCCGCGGGATCCTCAGACACGTTTCCGTCGGCAACTGCTACACCGTAGAGGGGCTTGGCGCGACCCGCGAACACGGTCGTAGCCATCGCCTCACGATCAATTCCGTACGCGATCGCCTGGCGCACCTTCGGGTCAGCGAGCGGGCCACTCGAGGCGTTGAACATGATCTCTTGCACCGGGCCAGGGGTGGCGTCGAGCACGAGGTCGTTGTTCGCTTCGATGGTCTCGAATGCCTCCCAGGGCACGTACTCAATAATGTCAACGTCGCCGCTCTGCAGAGCGTTCACTCGAGCCGTGCCATCTGTGTAGGACGCGAGCGTCAGGTTCTCAAGAGGCACCTCGGCTGCGTCGTAGTAGCCATCGAATTTCTCGAGCTCGATCGAAACACCGTTGTTCTTCTTCACGAGCTTGAACGGGCCTGCACCGACAACATTGTCCGTGTCTGGTTTCAACGCATCGATCGGGAAGATCGAGTGGTTCGGGTCAGCCAGGTAGTCGGCAAACGAGACATTCGGGGCGTCCAGGTTGACCACTACAGTGAGGTCGTCTGGGGTGTCTACCGAAACAATGTGCTTGAATGCGACAAGGCCGCTGGCGTTCGTTTCGGGCTTCGCGAAGTGCTCAAGCGATGCCTTCACCGTTGCGCTGGTGATAGGCGAATCGTCGTGGAAGGTCAGCCCCTCGCGCAGTTTGAACGTCCAAGTCTGCGGGTCGGTCATCTCGTAAAATTCGGCGAGCGCAGGAATGATCTTTCCCTTGTCGTCATACTGAAGCAGGCCGCGCTGGAGAATCGAGTTGACGATCATGCCCAGCGTGCCCTGGTTCAGGCCCGCCGTCATCTTCGGAATATCGGCTGAAACGCCGAGCGTGAGACTCGAGGACTCTGCACTCAGCTCTGATGGAGCGCTGCTACTGCTGCTGCACCCGGCGAGTGCCAGCGCGCCGGCGGCGCATAGCGCAATTGCGCTGACGGCCGGTCGCCGAAGAGCGGCGAACGTGTTGCGAGTTTTCTTCACGAAAGTATCCTCCTGTGTGTTTCAGTGTGAGCGCTCCGGTGAGCTCTCATGTTGGTGGGTGATCAGTTAAGCTTCAGGATGTTCGACGGTGTCGACCCCAAGTGTCATTTCGCGCGCGAGAGCGTCACGATCGACGACACTGCCCTGCTTGATGACGTCAGAAATCTTGCGGTAGGCGTCTAAATCGTCGAGCGGATTCGCGTCGAGCACAAGCAGGTCGCCGAGCTTGCCTGGTTCGATTGTGCCGACGTGGTCGCTCACACCGTATGCCTCTGCGACATATGCGGTCGACGAGCGCAGCACCTCCATGCGCGACATGCCTCGTTCCACGGCGCCTTCCATCCAGTGCACGTGACCGCGGCCGAGTTGCACAGGCTGGTCTGGGACCGTGGGACGCAGCGATCCCGAACCAAACCCCGGATGGTTCCAGACCCGAGGCCCATAAGCGAAGCCATCAGTGGTAAGCAGCAGTCGGGCACCCTGCTTGATGAGTGATCGCTGGTTCTTATCTGCCATGACGCGCATCGGGTGGATCGCAACTCCAGGAGTTGCTGCGCTCCACTCAAGGTGGAGATCAGTCACTACCAACGCAGCAGTCGGAAGTTGCTTCGACACGATCTCTTCGAGCAGCCACTCAGGCGCTGGGCGGTCGAGCGTGATGTCGCCGTGCTGCAGCACATTAGCGTCGAGATCGACGAGCAGCTTCAAGCTTTCAACCGTTGTCGTGTGGGCCTGAAACGTCTTGCCCAGCGAACGTGCAGTCTGCGCGATGGCTGCCTGTTGACGGTCGGAAAGCATGTAGAAGACTCCGGGAGAGCTTGCCCGATGGTCCGTAGACGCCCATTTCACGAAATCGACGCGAGCTTCTTCAATGTAGACGCCGATCCTGTCGGCAACTTCCTCAGCTGCCATTGATGCGAGCTCCGTGCCTGTGCCGCGCTCCCACACAGCATTGATCCGCGCCACGCGCTCGGCCTCAAAGGTGCCATGGACCGGAAAGAAATCAACCGAAAGCGGGCCGCCGAGCCCGATGATGTTGCCGGCGCAATAGATGTTTGGTCCCACGGTTTCGCCGCGGCGAATGGAGTCACGCACTGCGGTAATTGGCCCGACTGGTCCCCAGCTGTCAAAGACGGTGGTCACCCCGTACTTCAGCGTGAGTTCTGCGGCTTCGAGCACAAGCTCTTCATACCTGCCCTCGTACTCAAACAGAGTGTCGGGCGTACGCGCAGCAACCAGGTGAACGTTTGCATCAATGAGGCCCGGCACCACATGTTTGCCCCGCCCATCGATTACCTGTGTGCCAGACGGAATAGACACCTGACCGTCGGGGCCGACCTCTGAGATTAGACCGGCGTCATCAACAACAATCGTTGTGTCGACGAGTGGCGCTTGGCCTGTCGCATCAATGACAGTCGCCTTCCGGATGGCAATTCGCGACATGTTACTCGCGCCTTTCTCTGATTCCACACTGAACTAGAACTCGCGTCAGCCGTCAGGGGAAGCACTTACCGAGAGTTGTTGAGCACGATACTATCACGTCGATGAAATTGTTCAATGATTTTTTGAAAGACGCATCCGTTGTTCTCATCTAAGATGTTGAACGTGACATCTGAACCACCACAAGGAGCCAGCGCAACGACAGCGGCTGATCAGATCCGTGCCCAGATTCTCGAAGGCGACCTTGAGCCCGGCACCTGGCTCAGAGAAGCACCGCTTGCCGAATCGCTTGGAATCTCGAGAAACACCTTGCGGGAGGCCTTTCGCACGCTCAGTAACGAGCACATCATCGAGCAAGAGGCCAACCGTGGGGCACGTGTGGCAACCCCCTCAAAAGCGACGATCATCGACCTCTACCGGGTCCGTCGCCTGATTGAAGTGCAGCCACTTCGCGAGTCATTCGCCGGCCACACCGCCGGAGCGGCCATGGAGCGAGCGGTACGCAGCGCCGTCGGAGCAAGAGACGCGGTCGACTGGCAAGAGGTGGCAAGAGCCGACATCGAATTTCACCAAGCAATTGTTGCGCTTTCAGATAGCCCCCGAATCATCGAGCAGTACCGAAGAATTTCGGGCGAACTGCGTCTCGCGTTCTGGCGAGTCAGAGAGCCTGCCCAGTTTCATTACGCCTACGTCGACCTCAACAAGCAGATTCTCGAACGCTTTCTTCTCGGAGACACCGAGAACGCAGCCTCGCTGCTCGAGCGATACCTCCTTCAGTCCGAACGAACTCTTCTCACCGCGGGCGACGCTCCCTAACGCACCGGGCACACCCGAAATGCCGCGTACGCTAGACCAAAGAAAAGACTCGGGGAGGCACAACGATGTCCACCGATTCACCCACCTGACGCCTCGAGGTCGATGACCTCATCATTGTTGAACCCTCGAAGATGAAACTCGCACTGCCCGGCGCCTACGTGGGCAACTTCATGGAGTGGTACGACTTCGGCATCTACGGCTACCTCGCTGTCACGATGACGAAGGTGTTCACCTCGGGCATGACCGACTCGCTCGTAACCCTGCTCGCTTTGCGGTGTCGCTTCTGGTGCGGCCCTTCGGCGGGCTGATTATCGGCCCGATCGGCGATTGCATCGGCCGACAGAAGGTACCCTACTTCACCATGACGATCATGGCGATCGCCACCGCGCTCATCGGTCTCCTCCCTTCGGCAGAACAAGCCGGCGAGTTCTGGGTGATCATTCCGCTGTACCTGCTCAAGATGATGCAGGGGTTTTCGACCGGCGGCGAGTTCGCGGACGCGACGACCTGCGTCAGCAAGTTTTCGCCCGACAACAATCGCGGATACTGGGCATCGAAGCTGAACGTCGGTTCGTACCTCGGGTTCGCCGCCGGTGCCACCGTCGTCGCAGCGACCACTCCTAGGACCTGCGGGGCATCGACGGATCGATGGTCGCATGGGGATGGCGCATCCCGTTCCTGCTCGCGATCCCGCTCGGCGCAATCGCGATCTACTTTCGCATGCGCATCCCCGAGCCGCCCAGGTTTGAAGAGACGCGCGAGCTGCAGCTCGCGGAGCAGCCGACTGACCCACACGACCAGCAGTACCGACGCAGCCTCGGCAGCCTCTCATCAGGGGCTACTGGAAACAGATTCTCATCGGCATCTCGATCGTCGCGGCAGAGGGCACGGCTGGGTATTCACTCACGAGCTACATGCCCACCTACCACGAGACGGAGCTGCAGGTCTCGAACCTGAACGCCGCAATCGCGACGGTGCCCGTGCTCGTGACCATGTCGCTGCTGCTGCCAAAGAGCGGGCGCTGGTCAAACCGCATCGGTCGACGCAAGGTGTACTTTCTGGTCACCGGATCCTCGATCGTACTGATGCTGCCGGTGTTCGCGATCTTGCAAACCGCACCGCAGGCAGGCATTTGGGTCGTGTTCGTGGCCCTCAGCATCGTCGCAGTCCCCATCGCCTTCTTTGTGTCGATGACGGCCTCTGCGCTGCCCGCGCTCTTCCCAACCGCCGCGTGATTCAGCGGCATGAGCATCACCTACAACATCGCGGCGTCGATCTTCGCCGGCACGACGCCGCTGATTGCCGACCTGCTGGTGAACGCAACGCACGGCTCGGCGATCAGCCCGTTCATGCCGGCGCTGTGGATCATGACGTTCTCGGTGATCGCCATCTTCGCCGTGCTGATAATGAAGGAGACGGCGGCCCGCCTCTGCTCGGTTCGGTGCCGACCGTGGCGAGTCGGGCTGACGCTGAGGAGCTTGTCGCGACCCAGGCCGAGAACCCGCTGCTCGACACGAGCACGATGCCGCTCGAGTTGCTTCGGCACAACTTGGCCTGAGCGCCGACGCTTACGGTCGATCCTCGCCCTGTTCGACACTCTCTTTTCCTGTAAAATGTCACATAACAACCCGATCTAATATCGGATACGCGCAAACGGAGGACGCAGATGACCACCAGTCCCGAGCAGACCTGAGTCCCGACCACGGACTACCACACCGTGGGCGAGCCGTTCCGCATTGTGCACGAGGGCTCCCCCCGTGCCCGCGGGCGACACGATCGGCACCAGGCGAGTCGGTGCGATCGCAGATGAGGCGGGCGCCGACACGATGCGCGCACTACTGTGCACCGAGCCTCGCGGCCACGCCGATATGTACGGCGGCTTCATCACCCCGGCAGACGTAGTGCCCGTGTGTGTCGAGCGCGCGCACTTCGGGGTGCTGTTCTGGCACAAAGACGGGTTCTCGACCGCGTGCGGTCACGGCACCATCGCCCTCGGCGTCTGGGCGACCGACACCGGCCTCGTCGAGTCTGACCCCGTCGGCGTGACCGAGGTGCGCGTCGACGTGCCCTCGGGGCGCGTGGCGGCCCTCGTCGAGCGACGCGGCGGCGATCTCGTTTGCGCGACCTTCCGCAACGTCGCCTCGCACGTGATCGCCCGGGGCGTCAAGGTACAGACCTCGCGCGGCGGAGCGCTCGCCGACCTCAGCTTCAGCGGCGCGATCTACGCGTCGGTGCGCGCAAGCGACCTCGGTCTCGCCGTGGAGCCCGAGCAGTACAATGAGCTGATCGCGCTCGGACGTGAAATCAAGTGGGCCCTCAACGACTCAGCAGAGGCGCAGTTCGCCGACGATCCGAGGCTCTCCTGCGTCTACGGCACCATTCTGTTCGACGACCTAGGCCGCCACGAGAATGGCACTGGCGGCCCGAAGCAGCGCAACATCACCGTCTTCGCCGACGGAGAGGCAGACCGCAGCCCCTGCGGCTCGGGCACGGGCGCCCGCGTCGCAGGGGCTCACCAACGACGGCACGCTGGGCGCCGATGAGAAGCTCGAGCACCGCTCGATCGTTGATACCGTGTTCGAGGCCGCTGGCTGCCAGGCGAATCAAGGGCAGACAGCAACGCCACGGTGGTTCCCGAGGTGTCGGGCACGGCGCACCGCACCGGCGAGCACCGCTTCACGCTTGATCCGCTCAACTCGGTCGGCGCGGGCTTCACGCTGCGGTAGGCGCACGAACGATCCTCAGCGCGTTCGGCTGTGCCGCACCACTGACCCCGCCAGCAGCACGAAATCGGGTCTTCGCGACATGAAGAGTTCGGGATTAGCCACAGGGTCGATGCTCTGGTAGACGATAGGATGTGCGAGCTTGCTCGGCTCGATCGTGCCGACGCGATCGTCGATCCTCATGATCTTCGCGTTGACTCGCGTCGCAGAGTCGATCGCTGCCGCAGCCCCGATCAGATCTAACCCCGAGCTCATCTCTACACCAACTTCGGCGAGCAGACGAACCGATTTGAGCTCGGCTGCGTCGAGCCACTCCAAGTCGGCCAGCATCTGATCCGTCATGCCCCACTCACCTGGAAAGCGCCTCAGCATCTCACTGATCGTGAGAATCGGCACGACGAACACCCCTCGTTCCTTGATCAGTTCGGCGGTCTCGCGGTCCATCACCGTGCCGTGCTCAATGCATTTCACACCAGCCTTGGCTGCGCGGCAACATAGCTGTATCGATCTTCGGCAACTGCGACGAATGCCTCAAGCTCGGCAGGAGAGAACTGCGAGCATTCGAGCGGATCCCCCTCTGAAAGCTGCCCGCCCGTGGCGTGCACTTTCAACTGGGTGGCACCCGCCCTGAACTGCTCGCGAGCTGTTCGTGTCACCTGTTCGACACCGTCGCAGATCACGAAGGGGTGAAATAGGTTCAAACCAATCTGTACGTTGTCGGTGACATGCGCGAAACGCGGCCGCACATCCCCGTGCACCGCTGTCCGAGACATGATGGCGGCCGATGGCAACAGCCTCGGCCCCTCGATCAGGCCCACCTCGATCGCTTCGACTAGCCCGCCGTCGACGCCACCGAGGTCGCGCAAGGTCGTGAAGCCCTGGTCGAGCGAAGACGAGAGATTGTGGAACATCATCGCCGCTTGCGACGCCGGCGGAATGTGCACCTGCTGGTCAAACGACAGCAACCCGACGTGCGCATGCGCGTCGATCAGGCCCGGCAACACCGCCCCGTCTTTTGCATCGATCTCGCTCACACCTTCGGCTGCGGCGCGCTGTTCTCGTTCGTTCTCGGGTTGGCAGACCTCGACAATATTGCCCCCGCTCACCCAGATGCTCAGCGGCCCAGAGGTGCGGTCGACATCGACGAACGCCTTCCCGTTACGAATCAGCACCCGGGTCTCGTCCGCATCGTTCTTCTCACTCTGCAATTCGAAACCCTTCTGTCTGCCAAATGCGTGTAATCTGCTCTGGGAACTGCGGCATCGAGTCGCGCAGACGCCGCGTGTATGTTTCGGTCGGATCAGTGAGCAATTGTTCGGTCGGTGCGTGCTCTACGACGCGCCCTTCACACAACACGTACGACTCCGCGCAGAGCGCCCGCACCACTCCGAGGTTGTGTGAGATCAGCAGATACCCGAGGTCGTTCTCGGTGTTGAGCCGCTTCAGCAGAGCGATCACTTTGCCCTGCACCGACACGTCGAGCGCTTGTCGGCTCGTCTAGTGCGAGGTATCTCGCCCCGACTGCGAGCGCCCTGGCGATCGACACCCGTTGACGCTGGCCACCCGAGGGCTCATGCGGCCGCTGACCTCGCAGCGACGCATCGAGCCCCACCTGTTCAAGCAACTCGGCGATCGTGTATTCGGGCGCTCCGGTTTCCCGAGAGTGAACCGCGAGCCGCTCGCGCAAAATCGTGTCGACCGAAAATCTCGGGTTGAGCGCCTCATTGCTGTCTTAGAACACGGGTTGCACACTCGCTCTCAAGCGTCTACGGCTCGCACGAGACATAGCATTGAGAGGCTCACCCTCGAACAGCAGCTCGCCTGATGACACCGGGATGAGGCCGAGCATCGCACGCAAGGTTGTGGTCTTGCCCGAGCCGCTCTCTCCGATGAGTCCGACCGTGACTTTCGTCCCGAGCGAGAGATCGACATCGTGCACGACCTGCTTGCGGCTGTACGCGATACCGATTCCGCGGGCTTCCAGAACACTCATGCCCCTCCTCCTAAAGCCAGGCCGGTATTGATCAGCTCGACGGTGTAATCAGATGACGGCCGGGGCAGCACCCGAACCCTCTCATCGCTGTCGACCATCGCACCGTCTTTCACAACGATGACCCGATCTGCGAGTGTCGAGACGAGTGCGAGATCGTACGAGACGAGCAGCAGCCCGAGCCCGCGGTCCGCACAGAGCTCGCGCAGCAGCTCGGCGATCCCGGTCTGCACTGTCATGTCGATTCGCGTCAGCGCCTCAGACGCGGTCAGCGGGTTCACGCCGAAGAGGTCAACATCACCCTCGCAGTCAAGCCCCGAGCCTCGGTTCAGCCTGAGCACGGTCATGAGCGAGGTGGTTTTGCCCGAGCCGCTCTCGCCAACCAGACTGACACATTCGCGGCTCATCGCATTTGAGAGTGTAGAAGTGATGCACGGAGTGGCTTCAAGGAAATAGATCGAGGTCTCTCGATGATGGAAAGACCTCGAGAGTGTCTTACGCTACCTTCCACCCCCCCCTAACCTCACGACTTTCTGTCGCCTCGACGAGTTCGGACTCATCGCTGTCGGGCAACGCTTCAAGCCCGGCAAAGCAGTCCTTGAATGCCGTGTGCTCGAGCCAGGCCCGTGGTGCCGGCGCTGCGGCGCGGAAGGGGCGCTGCGTCACTCAGTGACGCGCACCCTCGCACACGAACCCTTCGGGCATCGCGTCACCACCCTCTTGGTCCGGGTCCGCCGTTACCGATGCGCCTGGTGCCAGAGAGTCTGGCGGGAAGACACCCGCATGGCTGCCCCCGAACGAGGCAAAATCTCTCGGAGCGGCCTTCGTTGGATGCTTGAAGCAATCGTGATTGATCATCTCACCGTCACGCGTGCCGCGGCGGGGCTTGGAGTGTCCTGGCATGCCGCTAACACCGCGGTCCTTGCCGGAGGCCACCGCACCCTCATCGATGACCCGCACCGGTTCGACGGTGTCCAGGTGATCGGCGTCGACGAACATGTGTGGCGACACACCCGTTACGGTGACAAGTAAGTGACAATGTTCATCGATCTCACCCCGGTTCGAGACAGGCAGGGGCCAGCGAGGCTGCTCGACATGACCGAGGGCGATCAAAGCAGGTGTTCTCGAGTTGGCTTGCTGCCCGCACCCAGGCACGGCGAGACGGGATCGAGGTCGTCGCGATGGACGGGTTCCCCGGGTTTAAAACCGTGTCACAAGAGCAGCTTCCAGGAGCTGTCGAAGTGATGGACCCGTTCCTTGTCGTCCAGCTCGCTGGTGACGCACTCGACCGTTGCCGGCAACGAGTGCAGCAAGACATCCTCGGTCATCGGGGACGTACGAAAGACCCCTTGTACGGAATCCGTCGAGTCCTCATGACCGGGGAGGAACTCCTCAATGAGCGGCAACGTGCCCGTCTCGAGCGGGTATTTGCTGACCCGGCGCATGCAGACGTGAAACGTATGTGGCGGGTATATCAGCAGGTCGTTGCCTCGTACCGGGAACCCTTCTCTGGGAACAGGCGGCGCAGGCTCCGCGCGCTGATCGATGTCATCAAGGAGCGCATTCCAGCCCCGATTGTTGAGCTCCGAAAGCTGGGTCAGACGCTCCATCGACACAGGGACGACATCCTCGCCTATTTTGACTATCCGCGTACCTCGAATGGGCCGACCGAAGCGGTCAACGGGAGACTTGAGCATCTCCGCGGGTCAGCCCTCGGGTTCCGAAACCTTGCGAACTATATTGCTCGGTCGCTGCTTGAGTCGGGCGGGTTCAGACCACTTCTACGCTCTCAAATGCGATGAGCCACCAAGCGTTTACCTGGTGGAGGTACAGTGCCCACATGTCCACTCTGCGCATTTTGCACCTTACTGACACTCACCTCTTCGGTGATGACACCCTCCACTACGGGGTCGTTGACACCACTGATCATTTGCGGCGAGCGCTCGACCACGTCGAGTCGCAACAGTTCGACCTGGTCATCTGCGCGGGAGATGTGACCGAGGACGGGTCTGAAGCGTCGTACGCACTTGCGCGTGATCTGATCGTGCCGTGGGCCTCGGATCGGGGCGCGCGGACAGTTTTTGCGATGGGCAATCACGACCGACGCGCTGAGTTTCGTGCGGTGCTCGGCGAGGGGCAGCCGGGCGTCGACCTCGCACTGGGCGCCGCGGTCTCTAGCTCCACGGCACCCGTTCAGTCTGTTGTGGCGTTGGATGGCTGGCGCACGATCGTGCTCGACACCT
>JBQEBC010000049.1:0-17669 GCA_052106035.1 Leucobacter sp.
GCCCGAATCGAGTCACGCTGTACGTCGACGGCGAAAATGAACGGGCGGTGCGGATGTATGAAGCCGCGGGGTTTACCGTCGATTCGCGCAGCAAGCAGTGGCGCAGGGTGCCAGAATAGGATCATGAGCGAAGAGACACGCGAGATTCCCATCGTGAACGATGGAATGCTCCCTCCCGACCGCTATATCGACCGCGAGCTGAGCTGGCTCGCGTTCAATCAGAGAGTGCTCGAGCTTGCCGAGGATGAGACGATCCCGCTCCTGGAGCGTGCAAATTTCCTCGCGATTTTCGCTTCGAACCTCGATGAGTTTTTCATGGTGCGCGTCGCGGGCTTGAAACGACGCATCATTACTGGGCTTGCGATTCCAACCAACGTCGGCCGCGCACCCACTGATGTGCTCGAGGAGATCAATCGCGTCGCGTACGAGCTGCAGCAACGCCACGCACGGTGTTTTGCGGACCAGATCAAACCGCAACTCTCTGACGTTGGAGTACACATCGTTGAGTGGGATTCCCTCGACGACGCAGATCGCGAGGTACTCACCAACTATTACCAGCATCACATCTACCCGGTGCTCATGCCGCTCGCCGTGGATCCGGCGCACCCTTTTCCCTATATTTCTGGCCGCGCACTCAACCTGTCGATCCGCGTGCACAACCCGCGCAGCGACAAGGTCGAGTTCGCTCGGTTGAAAGTTCCACAGATGATCCCGCGGTATGTGCGGGTTGATCGGCGCGAGACCGATGACAATGTGCGCTTCATCCCGCTCGAAGTGCTCATCGCGAATCAGCTCGATGGCCTCTTCCCCGGTATGGAAGTGATGGATCACCACGTCTTCCGTGTTACGCGAAACGAGGACGTCGAGATCGAAGAGGATGAGACTGAGAACCTCATCCAGGCCCTCGAGAAAGAGCTCCTGCGCCGCAGATTTGGCCCTCCGATCCGCCTCGAAATCTCCGATGACATGGATGAGGCAACGCTCGAGCTCCTCGTTCGCGAGTTCGACATCGACAAGGAACAGGTGTACACGCTGCCTGCGCCGCTCGATCTCTCCGGGCTCTTTGCGCTGAGCAAAGTGCGTCGGCCAGACCTGCGCTACCAGCCCCATATCCCGGTCACTCACCCGATGTTCCGCACCAACTCACCGAGTGAACGACCCGACACGTTCACCGCGATCGCGCGCCGTGAAGTGCTCGTGCATCACCCATACGAGTCGTTCGCCACGAGCGTGCAGGCGTTTATCGAACAGGCCGCCACCGACCCCGATGTTTTGGCTATTAAGCAAACCCTGTACCGCACGTCGGGTGACAGCCCCATCGTCGCATCGCTCATTAAGGCAGCGGAAGCCGGCAAACAGGTGCTCGCACTCGTTGAGGTGAAGGCCAGGTTCGATGAAGAGGCAAACATCACCTGGGCCCGCAAACTCGAGCAGGCCGGTGTGCACGTCGTGTACGGCATTGTTGGCTTGAAAACGCACTGCAAGCTCGTGCAAGTCATTCGCGACGAGGGTGGCAAGCTCACCCACTATTGCCACATCGGCACCGGGAATTACAACCCCAAGACGAGCCGCGTATACGAAGACTTTGGCTTGTTCACAACGTCACCCGAGATCGGGCGCGACGTCACAAAGCTGTTCAATGTGCTCTCTGGCTACGCAATAGAAACCGATTATGACCGGTTGCTTGTTGCGCCCCTCCAATTGCGTAGCGGGCTCCTCGAGCGCATCGAGCGCGAGGCCGAACACGCACGCAACGGGAAGCCGAGCAAAATTCGTCTCAAGGCCAACTCGATGGTGGATGAAGACATCATCGACGCGCTGTATCGGGCGGGTCAGGCCGGGGTACCCATCGAAATTTGGGTGCGTGGCATTTGTTCGATTCGCGCCGAAGTGCCAGGCCTATCCGAGAACATTCGTGTGCGTTCCGTGCTTGGGCGTTATCTCGAACACTCACGTATTTATGCGTTCGAGAACGACGGCAACCCCGAGGTGTATATCGGCAGCGCAGACCTCATGCACCGTAACCTCGATAGGCGCATCGAGGTGCTCGTCGGACTCGTCGAACGCGAGCACATCGCACGCATCGACAAGTTCTTCGAGTTCGCCTTCAGCGACGATGTGTCTTCGTGGCGCATGCTTCCAGATGGTTCGTGGCACCGCAGTGTTGTGAGCGAAGCAGGAGAGCCACTCCCCGACCTGCAAGATCTCGTCATGATCGATCGCACCCATGCTCGGAGGGCGAGGTAGACCGATGACCAAACGCGTATACGCTGCTGGCACGATTCCGTGGCGGCTCGTCAAAGACACCTCTGGCAAGTCACGCCTCATGGTGCTTCTCATTCATCGCACGAAGCAGCGGGATATTTCGTTCCCGAAAGGCAAACTTGACCCGGGCGAGAGCATGCCGCAGGCAGCGGTGCGCGAGACGCGCGAGGAGACTGGGCTGAAGGTCAAGCTCGGCGTTCACCTGGGAACAATTAGTTATGACATGCCAGGTGGCGCTGAGAAGATCGTGCAATATTGGGCGGCCAAGGTCACGCCGAAAAAAGCGCTCGCCTCAACATTCAAGCCAAATAGCGAGGTGCAAGCACTCGAGTGGGTGCCGGTTGAAGAAGCGCGCGAACGACTGAGTTATGAGGCAGATCGCGAGTTGTTCGACGTGTTCATGCGTCTCGCAGAACCAAACCTGCTCGACACATTTTCAGTAACGCTGTTGCGTCACGCTAAGGCTGAGCCACGAAATGACATCTATCCTGTGGATCACCTGCGCCCGCTCGCCCCCACCGGCGTGCACCAGGCCGAGTCACTCGCTTCGATTCTCGCTTCGTTCGGGCCAAAACGCATTTACTCGTCAACGGCAGATCGCTGCCTCAGCACGGTTGCTCCGCTCGCTCACATGCTGGAGAAAGGCGTGCGCGAACGCGTTTGCCTGAGCCAGAACTTTTGGGATGCCGGTGATCTCGCCGACACGAGAAAACTCATCGGAAAAATCGTCAAGCGCGGCAAGTCAGTGGTGGTGTGCAGCCATCGGCCGATGCTTCCTGACCTCGCCCGCGAGTTGATGCTCGCGAGTGGCAGTCTGCCCGGGGAATACATCGATGAGGCCGCGTCTCTTCCTCCCGGCGGATTCTCCGTGTTTCATTTCTCCAAGGCACGGCCTGGAGCTGGAATTCTGGGTGTTGAAACATACCCGCTCAAGCACTGATAATCACCGAAGTGACGAGAGACAAATACGCACCATTTGGCGTCGTAGTGAATCCCCGATCGGCACGGGGACGAGGAGCAAGAACCGCACGGAAAGTGCTCCAGGCGCTTGATGCGCGCGGGGTCGGCGCCCGGGTCATTACCGGCCGCGATGCAGCTGATTGCAGTGAACAGCTACGGGAAGCCTGTGTGCGAGGTGATCTCCGCGGGCTCATCCTGGTTGGCGGAGACGGGCTCATTGGGCTGGTGATCCAGTTGGCCGAAGCTCGAGCCCTCCCGATTGGAATCGTTCCTGCTGGCAGCGGCAACGACTTCGCGAGGCAGTTCGCGCTGAGCCACAGCCCAACGAAAGCTGTGACCCGCATCCTTTCCGCAACGCATCACCCCCAATCAGTGGATCTTGGAGTTTCCACACTTCCCGGTAATCGCGAGCACTGGTTTGCAGGTGCCTTGAACGTTGGGTTTGATGCAGCCATCAACCGCCGCGCAAACGCAATCGCGCTCCCGATCGGGCCACTGCGCTACCAAATCGCACTGTTGGCAGAACTCATGTTTCTCAAATCTCGACCCTTTTCCGTTCGAACTCATGCGACGGAGCACAGCTATACCGGGTTACTTACCACGGTGATGAATACGCGAACAATCGGAGGTGGGATTCCGCTCGCGCCAAGTGCCTCAGTGCACGACGGCGAACTCAACCTCGTCGAAGTGACCCACGCTGGCAAGCGCCGCGTGCTCAGTGTGCTTGGCCGTCTTGCCCGTGGCACTCACGAGTCACTCCCCGAAGTGACGATTACTCCCATTACGCGGATACGCATTGAAGCTGGTGACGAGGTCGCATACTCCGACGGCGAGCGCGTGGGCACGGGCCCGTTCGATGTACGAGTCGCACCGGGTGCCCTCACGCTCCTCGCCTGATGTCACGCCTGAAGAATGACCTTGGTCAGGGCAACAACTTCGGGTACTGCGGGTTGTCGTCATTGTCAAGCACAAAAGCGAGTAGCGGTCTGGATACCACTTCCATTGCATCTGATTCGTCAATTCCATGTTTCAGTGCCGAAACACGTACGATCATGCGGCGTGTGACCATTCGGCAAGCGCAGCCCGAATTGCTTCAGAGCGATTTAGATGCTCAAGTTCCGCGCGTTTCATCACCGCAGCAAGTTCATCGGTCGTAAGCCGGACCGGAATCACCTGTGAAGGTTCGGAGCCTCGTGCCGGACGCCCAATGATTCGTTTGCGCAGCTCGTCGACGTCGTACCCAGATTCGGCTTCGGCAGCCCAAGCGTCGACCTCTGCTTCAGAGATTTCTCGGCCACGAATTTTTCGAGTCATACAAGTATTGAATATTGGGCGGACAAACCATCAGCCAAGACAAAGAACGAGCGAGTCGTTGTTGTTCTCCTGTGACTAACTGTTCGCAACGTATTCAATGACAATGAGCGCCCGAAAGTAGAGCGGGAACTCCCCATACGAGGTCAAAGTCGTCGAAACAATTCGATGTGCAGATTTCTCGGCAAGCGCTTTCACGATGCAAGATTGCAGCTCGTCGGGGCTGCTCGACTTCACATCAACGACGACTACCTCTTGAGCTGCCATTACCGTTACTGCTCTTCTGTAATCAACCACTCGCGGAGACCGTGGTCCGCGGCCCCCATGGAGTTCACCGTGGCGCGGGTGCGTTCGAGCACGCCGGCATCAAACTCTGGCGACTGGCACACGCCCTGTGGTGCGTCTGAAGCGACCGAGCACCACTTGTACCCGCCGTTCTGGGAGTTCGTAGCTGCGGTCCAGGCGAGATCGTTTACCGTCCAGCTCTCATCTTCTTGCTGCGCGAACTGCACGCGTGAGAGCAGGAACTCATTATTCACCTGGTTTTCCGGGGGCGCCGACTCGCTGATGAAGTTGCCAGTGCCGTAGAGGATCCACTGTCCGTTGTAGAACTCATACGGCTCCACCGAGTGGGTGTGGTGGCTGTACATGAAGTCGAACTCGCCGCTGTCCATGAGCGCGTGCGCATCGGTCGTCTGCTCGACCGTTGGCTCTGTCCAATATTCTGCGCCGTTGTGTTGGACACCGATAACGATGTCGGCTCCAAGCTCGTGCGCCTTTTTGGCTTTCTCGATGGCTCGATCCACATCGAGATCGAAGTCGATCCCACTGAAGTCGACCTGCCACGGAAACTCGTTGTAGTTGGTGTTCAGCCCATATGTTGAGGTGATGATCGCAATCTTCACACCGTTGGCTTCAACGATGAGGGGAACGTCGCGCTCTCCCTCGGCGCGGTACGTTCCGGTGTATTGAAGACCGACCGCGTCGAGCTTATCGAGCGTGCGCCTGAGGCCCTCGGTGCCCATATCGACGCTGTGGTTCGAAGCCGTCGTTGCCACGTCGAATCCGACGGCTTTTGCAGCATCAGCAACCTCAGGTGGGGTGTTGAAGAGCGGGTAACCGGAGTACGCGCCACCCGGAGCCGCAAGCGGGGTTTCTTGCTGGTAGATCGCCAGGTCGCTCTTATCGAGGTATGGCTTCACGCCTTCAAACAGCGGCATGAAATCGAAATTCTGTCCGGCTTCGTTCGTAGGAATCGCAAACGGAGACCAGAGGCCCTGGTGAAACAGGAAGTCACCCGCAAACGCGACACTCACGCAGTGATCGGTGGGACAAGCGGGGCCGACACCAGGCATCGGTTCGGGTGCCGGCGGCTCGGGTTCAGGCTCCGGCGTTTTCTGAGTGGGCTCTGGAGCAGGCGCAGGCGGTTCCTCCGCGCAACTTGCAGCTCCGAATACGAGCGCGAGAGCGGCGATACTGGCGCCAACTCCCCGCATAACTTTCAATCTCCGATGACCCATGTGTTAATTCTAGGCGGCCTGAAGGTGCCGTCAGCATTGCGGCGAGCCGAAAGACCGACAAAAAGTTCTCGTTTGTCACCCTGAGTTCACCATTCGTTCACTCAGAGGTGGATTCGCGGCTACTTCCGGTCTTTAGCGTTGAGGGTGTCGGGCAGCCGCCCTTCAAATTTCCTGAAGTTCAACTCACCAGAATGGACACGAATTCGTGAAGTTCTCGAACACGATGAAGGTCGCCGTCGCATCAGGCGCCGCCCTCCTCATGCTTACCGGTTGCGCAACGAACGAAACCGCGCCGGAGACCGACGAAGCACAGGCTTCATCACTCACTGGCACCCTCCCGGGTGCGGGCGCGTCCTCGCAGGCTTCTGCGCAGGAAGGCTGGATCGCTGGTTTCCAGACCGCAAACGCAGAAGTCACCGTCAACTACGACCCGTCAGGTTCTGGCGCTGGCCGCGAATCATTCCAGCAGGGTGCAGTTGCGTTCGCTGGTTCTGACCGCGCATTCAAGTTGGATGAGATTAGCGCTGGCCCGTTCGACACCTGCTCAACCTCGGACATCATCGAGATCCCGGCATACATCTCGCCGATCGCGATCATCTTCAACGTTGAGGGCGTCACTGACCTAAACCTTGATGCAACGACAATCGCAAACATCTTCAACGGTTCAATCACGAACTGGAATGATGCAGCTATCGCCGGCCTGAACCCGGATGCAACCCTGCCTGATCAGGCGATTGTTGCGGTGCACCGTTCAGATGAGTCGGGCACCACCGGCAACTTCACCGATTACCTGGGTGTAGCTGCTCCTGACGCATGGCCATACGGTTCGATCGAACAGTGGCCTGCTGATATCAGTGGCGGCGAAGCAGCTCAGGGCACCTCGGGCGTTGTTGAGGCAGTCAAGGGTGGCGTCGGTACCATTGGTTACGCAGATGCTTCGAAGGCCGGCGACCTCGGCACCGTCAAGGTGCAGGTCGGCGAAGAGTTCGTTCCGTACAGCCCTGAAGCTGCAGCAGCAATCGTTGACGCTTCAGATCTCGAAGAAGGTCGTGGTGCGGGTGACCTCGCCATTGCGCTCGACCGTGCGAGCGAAGCTGAGGGCGTCTACCCGATCGTGCTCATCAGCTACCTCATCGGCTGCGGTGAGTACGCAGACGCTGCAAACGCTGAGCTCGTCAAGGAGTACTTCGGCTACGTCGTAAGCGCAGAGGGCCAGGATGCTGCAGCTGAAGCTGCAGGTTCCGCACCAATCTCTGACACGCTTCGCGAGCAGGCAGTCGCCGCGATCGATTCGATCAGCTAACACTTTCGGGCCGGATCGTTGTTCTCATACAGTTGAGAGCAACGATCCGGCTCACTGCTGTTTGATCAAGACAACATCCCACCGGAAGGCACGCACCTAGTGACCTCAGCCACGAACGTATCGCGCAAGGTATTGAGCCGCGGCGATCGAGTGTTCTCACGAACTGCCCTAATTTCGGGGAGCATGATCCTCGTCATTCTTGCGGCGGTCGCCATCTTCCTCGTCGTGCAAAGCATTCCAGCGTTTGTTGCGACGAGCGAGTCTGCCTCTGTGCTGACGAGCAACTTCTGGGCATACGCTGGCCCCCTCGTCTTTGGCACCGTGTGGGCAGCGATTCTGGCTCTCGCGATCGCACTGCCGCTTTCGATCGGCATCGCGCTCTTCATCTCTCACTACGCGCCTCGCAAGCTCGCTCAGCTGCTCGGGTACATTATCGACCTTCTCTCGGCGGTACCGAGCGTTGTGTATGGCCTGTGGGGCATTCTTGTACTTGCTCCGGCTGTACGCCCGTTCTACGTGTGGCTCAATGACAACCTCGGATGGTTTCCTCTCTTCAGCGGCACCGTCACCGGCACTGGGCGAACGATTCTCACCGCTGCGATCGTGCTCGCGGTGATGATCCTTCCAGTGATGACCGCGATCTCTCGCGAGGTCTTCCTTCAGGCTCCGAAGCTCAACGAGGAAGCGGCACTCGCCCTCGGCGCGACGCGCTGGGAAATGATCCGCCTCGCCGTACTGCCATTTGCTCGTCCAGGTATCGTCTCAGGCGCGATGCTCGGTCTCGGGCGCGCGCTCGGTGAGACGATGGCCGTCGCCATGGTGCTCTCCGCAACCGGTCATGTGACCTTGAATCTACTCACCTCAGATAATCCCTCAACAATCGCCGCGAATATTGCGCTTACGTTCCCTGAGGCATACGGGGAAAACGTAAACGTACTCATCGCGACAGGTCTCATTCTCTTCATCGTCACCTTCATCGTGAACGCACTCGCACGGTGGATCGTGAGCCGTCAGACCGCGAAAACTGGAGCATAGCCATGTCCCTCACCGCAGCCAGCACGGCAACCACCAAACGGCGTAAGTTCACTGACCGTTTCGTCACAGTACTCGTCGCAGGCGCATTCATAGTTGCGCTGATCCCGCTTATTTCGCTTTTGACCACCGTCGTCGCAAACGGTATCGCTCGATTCGATGTCGAATTCTTCAACTCGTCGATGCGCAATGTGACGGGCGAAGGTGGCGGCGCACTGCACGCGATGATTGGCACGCTCCTCATCACGCTCGCGGCCACCATCATTGCGGTGCCGCTCGGGCTCATGACCTCGATCTATCTCGTCGAGTATGGTCGTGGCCGTCTCGCGAAGACGATCACATTCCTTGTCGACGTCATGACGGGCATTCCGTCAATCGTCGCTGGTCTCTTCGCGTTCGCCGCGTTCGCGCTCTTCTTTGGGCCCGGAGTACGCATGGGGATCGTGGGTTCAGTGTCGCTGGCGGTGCTCATGATTCCTGTCGTCGTGCGCTCGAGCGAGGAGATGCTCAGGCTCGTCTCTGACGAACTGCGCGAGGCCTCGTATGCTCTCGGGGTACCAAAGTGGCGCACCATCTTGAAAATCGTGCTTCCCACCTCAATGGCCGGCATCACCACGGGGATCATGCTTGCCATCGCACGCGTCATCGGCGAAACTGCCCCGCTGTTGATCACCGCTGGTTTCACCGCCAGCATGAACTACAACCTCTTTGGCGACCGCATGCAATCGCTGCCAGTATTCGTATACACACAGTTCGCCAACCAGGGCAACCCTGCGATCGCGTTCATTGAGCGCTCCTGGGCTGCGGCCCTCCTCCTTATCCTCATCGTCATGGCGCTAAACCTCGTAGCCCGCCTCATCGCCCGGAAATTCAACCCCGGAAGCCGCTGAGCCAGCTACAACAGAGCTCATGTGAACTGAGCCGCCGCCACACCGATTCATATCCCACAGAAAGCACCACATGTCGAAGCGCATCGAAGTCTCAGACCTCAACGTTTACTACTCGAAGTTTCTCGCGGTAGAAGACGTCTCCCTCACCATCGAGCCACGATCGGTGACAGCATTCATTGGCCCGTCAGGCTGCGGAAAGTCGACTTTCATTCGCACGCTGAATCGCATGCACGAGACCATCCCTGGCGCTCGCGTTGAGGGCAGCGTGCTGCTCGACGGCGAGGACCTGTATGGTCCGGGAGTTGACCCGGTGCTTGTACGCCGTCAGGTCGGCATGGTGTTTCAGCGGCCAAACCCGTTCCCCACGATGTCGATTCGCGACAATGTGCTCGCGGGCGTGAAACTCAACGACCGCCGCATCTCGAAGAGCGACGCAGATACGCTTGTCGAGAAGTCGCTGCGCGGAGCGAATCTGTGGAACGAGGTGAAGGATCGCCTGGAGAAGCCGGGCGGTGGCCTCTCTGGCGGCCAGCAGCAGCGCCTGTGCATCGCCCGCGCGATCGCCGTCGAACCCGAGGTGTTGCTCATGGATGAGCCGTGCTCAGCGCTCGATCCAATCTCGACGCTGGCAATCGAAGATCTCATTGAGGATTTGAAGAAGCAGTACACGATCGTCATCGTGACGCACAATATGCAGCAGGCATCGCGCGTCTCAGACCGCACCGCGTTCTTCAACATTGCGGGCACCGGCAAGCCCGGCAAACTCATCGAGTACAACGACACAACCACGATCTTCGGGTCCCCCACTGTTCAGGCGACCGAGGATTACGTGTCGGGCCGCTTCGGATAATTCACAGCCAAAAGCGGGTCGCCACGGGCGTACGCTGTGTGCGTGAGCAAATCACGCACAATCGCGAGGCGTGGATTCTCCACGGCCATAATCTCCCGGAGACGGTTCAGAGAGTGGCTACTCGCAGACAACGCTGAGCCAACCGGTGGGCAGACTGGTCCGCATGGAAAGCCCACACCCGATCGGCATACGCACTGGCTTCGGGTCATGTGCCTCACAGGCCTCGACTACTTTTCGACCCTTGGTTACCAGCCTGCTATCGCAGCCCTTGCGGCCGGGGCAATCGCCCCGTTTGCAACCATCGTGCTGATCTTTGTCACCCTGTGTGGGGCGCTTCCGGTGTATCGCAGAGTGGCACGCGAGAGCCCGCACGGTGCCGGATCAATCGCGATCCTCGCTCGTCTCCTCCCCCGCTGGAGCGGGAAGCTCGTCGTTCTTGCACTCCTCGGGTTTGCTGCGACCGATTTCATGATCACGATGACGCTTTCGGCCGCCGATGCGACCGCGCATATTGTCGAGAACCCGTTCGCGCCAGCCGGGTTC
Source organism: Leucobacter sp. (assembly GCA_052106035.1). Lineage (GTDB taxonomy): Bacteria > Actinomycetota > Actinomycetes > Actinomycetales > Microbacteriaceae > Leucobacter. Next base: position 10,675 of record JBQEBC010000049.1, read on the forward strand.
AAAGGAAGCGAAGTGGTCATCACCCTCGCGTTACTTGCGGGGCTTGGCATCGTATTTTTGCGTGGATTTCGTGAGGCGATCCGCATAGCGACAGTGCTTGTCGGCGTATTTCTCGCGCTCAACGTGATCGTTATTGCTGTATCGCTCGCGCAACTCGCAACACATCCCATACACATCGATCACTGGTGGAGCACGCTCACCACACAACACGGCAACCCGTTCATGATTGTCGCCATGGCCCTGCTGGTATTCCCGAAACTTGCACTCGGCCTCTCCGGTTTCGAAACCGGTGTCGCAGTCATGCCCCAAATCAAGAGTGCTCCGGGCGACACCGAGGCGAAGCCCTCCGGGCGTATCCAAGGCGCACGAAAACTTCTGCTCACCTCCGCGCTCACGATGAGCGCCTTCCTCATCACATCGTCCTTCGCGACCGTCATTCTCATTCCTGCCGCAGAGTTTCAGCCTGGAGGTCAAGCTAACGGGCGCGCCCTCGCGTTTCTTGCTCACGAGTATCTCGGCACCGGCTTTGGTACGGTGTATGACGCTTCGACAATTGCGATTCTCTGGTTTGCTGGTGCTTCAGCGATGGCCGGGCTCCTCAATCTCGTACCACGGTATCTTCCGCACTACGGGATGGCCCCGGCGTGGGCCAGCGCCATCCGCCCACTCGTGCTGGTATTCACCGGTATCGCGTTCGCGATCACCCTTATATTCCAGGCGAGCGTCGATGCGCAAGGAAGCGCATATGCCACCGGTGTGCTCGTGCTCATCACGTCTGCTTCGTTCGCTGTCGCCCTCACTGCGCACCGGCGTCACGAACGAGGAGGTGCGATCGGTTTCGGTGCGATCACGGTGCTGTTCAGTTATGCAACGATCGCGAATATCCTTGAACGGCCTGACGGTCTCAAAGTGGCGGCATGCTTCATCATCGGCATCATCCTTGTGAGTGTCATCTCACGCGTGTTCCGAGCAACAGAGCTACGGGCAACGTCAGTGCAACTCGACCTGCACGCCGCAGCTCTGCTTCGCGAAATTGACGGCCCGATCCGCCTCATCGCACACGATCCCAAGGATACGAGCGAGGATCGGTACAAGATCAAGCTGCGCCACGCAACGCTCGCCCATCATTTGCACTCTGAGACGCGATTGTTCCTCGAGATCGTCGTCGTTGATGCATCGGAGTTCGAAGAGGCTCTCGTGGTCACAGGGGTGGATCGCGGCGACTTCCAGGTGCTGAGCGTGCGAGCAAACTCGATACCAAATGCCATCGCAGCGGTCGCGCTATACCTTCGCGACAGTATGCACGCGAAGGTCCACTTGTACTTCCGGTGGACCGAGGGCAATCCACTCTCGAATTTTGCACGATTCGTACTCTTCGGCGAGGGCGAGATCGCACCGATGACGCGAGAGGTGCTGCGTGAGGCCGAACCAGATCCACACCTGCGGCCCTGGGTGCACGTTGCCTAGCAATGAACCTACAGAGCAAACCGAATGGCGTGAAAAACCGAGCCGCAGAAACGCCTCTCGGCGGAAGGCCGCTCGAAGCGGCAAAAATTGGAGCCCGGGGTTACTGCGGCCCGGCGCCACTATTGTAACGCGACTCCCTCAGAACGGGGAGTCAGAATATTATCCGAGCGTGCCGTCGCGCCAGCGGCGTGCCCCAGCACCAAGTTCCTGAGCAATCTTCGAGTATCGTAGCGCCCGCTTCGTGAGCAGACTGCCGTGTTCGTCGTCGTGTGGATCGCGCTCATCGGCAAGATCCGCCGCCCCATCCGCCATAATCCGAGCGTAGGAGGCGGCTCGGTCGAGGGCGCTTCCGAGATCTCCCACAAATGCCCCGCGAAGAATCTGGTCGCACAGCTCGGCGATGGAGTCAGGGGTCACTGGTTCTTGGGCGCCGGCAACGACCGGGTCGATCGTGCCGATGCGCGCTGATCCACGCGCAAACAGGTCTGCGGCGGCCTCAGCGTCTGCCGCGACGATGCGACGCAGGAGGTACATGCGCCACAGCACACCGGCAAGCGTGTGCGTGCTTTCGCGAGACCAGAGTTCGGCGATGTCGTTGATGCCCTCACCGGAGGCAACCTCGAGCACGCGTGCCACGATTTCAGGGTCGGCGCCGCGGCGCACGCGGTTCAAGAGCGCCCACGAGGTTTCTTGAGCGATACGGTGCGAAGCACCTGGGTCGTCTGAGCCGATGACCCAATCGAACGCGGCGGAGGGTTGCAGAATTGGTTTCAGATGCTGGCGTGTCATACGGGGAGCAAGGCTACTCTCTCCGGCGGCGAAGCGCGAGTGCTCCCCAGATCAGCGATCCGCCAATGAGCAGCGTGACCGCGCCCGCGGCGAGCGCTGCCAAGGTGAGGGCCACCGATGGCCAGACGAGCGCTGCGACTCCGAGAGTGACGACAACAGCTGGCAGGACAATAAACATTGGGCGGATCATCGCCCGCATGCGAATCGCGATCAGCAGCCAGATCCCACCCACCATGAGCATCATCACCGCGACGAAACTCACGAGCATGCGCACAGTGAACTCGGGGAACGCGATCGCGATAATCCCGAGGATGAGCAGCAGGATGCCTGCGGGAGCACCGAGCGCGCGTATGCGCGTGCCCACAAGGGCCGCGATGCCATTGCCGATGAATGCTGCACCGACGAGAATCGCGAGGATGCGGCTCCCCGCGAAGAACGGCCAGATCAATAGCGCCGCGCCGAGAAGCCCGACGGCAACACCAATGAGGAGCAGAATCCACCAGGGGCTTCTGCCTTGTCGGGGCACCCGGCCTCCTGGCGAGTGTGCCCGTGACGGATCAGGCTGCGGGGAATCAGGGATCAGTTCCCACGTCATAGATACCCCTTTCGCGTGATGCCAGTTCTCCTGGTTGCACCGGTGCTGCTTGGCCCAAGTGTATGCGTGCCCGCCTGGGTGACGGCTGCTTCTTTAGGCAAAATAGCTGTCAGCGAACGGGGCGTGCAACGCGCTTTGCGATGCACGCGGGCATGCCTTCGAGCGACAGCGGGTGCTGCAGGCTGTCTTCTTGCTCCGCAGCACGGCGAAAGGCTCCCGGCGGCATGCCCACAAGCTCAGTGAATCGCGTGGTAAATGTGCCGAGAGATGCGCACCCCACTTGAAAACACACTTCGGTTACGAGCAGGTCGCCCTGCCTGAGCAGTGCCATCGCGCGCTCGATGCGTCTCGTCATCAGATAGGAATACGGGGATTCCCCATAGGCGGCACGAAACTTGCGGCTCAAATGCCCTGCCGACATGTGGACACCGCGTGCCAGCTCTTCAACATTGAGCGGCTGCGCGTATTCTCGATCGATTCGGTCTCGAACGCGGCGCAGACGCGCAAGGTCAGCGAGCTGCTGCTGTCTGCCCTGCTCAGCTGTTTGGGCCTGTGACCACCCCGGATGGCACATGCTCGGGTTAGTTCTTGACCTCTTGGATGCGCACCATGTTGCCTGCGGGGTCGCGAAAGGCGCAATCTCGAGTGCCATAAGGCTGGTCGGTCGGTTCTTGCACGACCTCGACGTCGTGTGCCTGAACGCGTTCAAAGGTGTCGTCAAGGTTGGGTGTAGCGAGCATGATCCACCCGTAGGTGCCTTTCGCCATCATGTCAGCGATCACCCGTTGCTCCTCCTCGGTGACGCCCGGGTCAGCGGCGGGTGGGGCGAGCAGTATGCAGGTTTCCGGTTGGTTCTTCGGCCCCACGGTGATCCAGCGCATTGCGCCTTGGCCCACGTCACTCCTCACCTCAAAATCGAGCGCGTCGCGATAGAACGCAAGCGATGCCTCTGGGTCGGTGTGTAACAGTGCTGTGGTGTGGATCGTGATGTTCATATTCACCACAATATGCGTCTCACGAACGCTTTACTTCTCGATTTCTGATCGATGGCTTTACACACCAGCGCCGCAACGTGCAAGCCCCTTCAGCTAGCTGACGACGTACGGCATGCTGGGGATACACGTTTCGTTCACCTCACAGAAGTGGAGTAGTCGCATGAATGACAAGACGAATGACGAACAACATAAGTCGGAAGAAGTGCTGGATGAGCCCGTGATGGACGGCGCGAACGATCACTCAGACGACGATAAAGATCCGCGTAAGGGCGAGGAAGACCCTGCGCTGATTCGCGACGTTGAGTCAGGGAAGAAGACGGCGAACCCTTACGGCTAACATTTCCAATTCGTGTGTGGCGAGATACCTCTCACGACATGACGTCGCAACATGTATTGATTTGGGTTCCCGTTCCGCTGGCTGCAACAATATTCACGATAGCCGGCGCCCTGCCCCGCGCTTCGCTCCGCGGGCTGCCGCAGTAGCGGCACGGGGCCCTGAAAACGCAAAGCGATGCTTTGCGCCATATTCAGTGCCCCCAGTAGGGATCGAACCTACGGGCTACGGATTAAAAGTGAGATCCGCTAGATCACCGCAGATTACAGTCTCAGACAGTGCCCCACGGTGAAACGCCATACCAAGGCCGGATGACAACGAAGAGCAACATGTCCGGTCGCAGCGTGGGGCAGTCGATTGCAGCCTCTCACATTCACGCGATGCCCCACTCCTGCCCCACAGAAAGCTCGCCACACCCAGTTTCCTGATTGATCTCAAAAGCCACACGCTGCGTCATCCTGGGTTCATGGCTGAGATTAATCTCTCACCGAAGCCGCTCCCCGACGTACCCTGTAAGCATGTGTGGAGGGTACGGGCTTGGTGGTGGAGACGGGACTCCGCTGTCATACGACTTGCCACCATTGAACGAGCGGGGCAACCAGCTGCTCATCAGTGAGTGGCTCGCGGAGTGGAGCGGAAAGGCTTCGACGAGTCGCACCCGCAAAGACGGGCGCACGAACCTGAACCCGATCATCTGGCAAGCCGACGACGGGGAGCGGCGCCTGGATCTCGCCTGGTGGTGGCTCCACGTCGGCGGGCAACCAGCAAAATTCACCGCATTCAATTCGCGAGACGATGCACTCACCAAGAAATGGAAGACTCCGTTCCAGCACCGGGCTCTGCTTCCGGCGACCTGGTATACGGAGGGCGGCAAGATTTGGCGGCTTCCAGGCGGTGAGCTCTTCGGTATGGCCGCGATCATGTCGCCGCGCATCGTGAACGGTGAGACCACCATTAGTTATTCACTCGTCACCCGTGCGGGCGTAGGGGAAGCCGCGACCGCGATCACGTCTCGAGGAGACTCCCGCATGCCGCTCGTGCTCCCGCGGGACATGCATAATGAGTGGCTCGACCCTGCACGTCTCGGAGATTCTGAATTCGTCACCGAGGTGCAGCACGGGTCAGACGAGATCTCACGCGAACTCACTGCCGCATGAAATTAACCCAGTGCTCAATCCTGCGAGTGAACTGGGATACTGAGTCACAACTAGAACCTAGTATGGCAAACCTATAAGCGTGCGGATTTGTATATAACAAGGAGGTTCAATTGATCTCAGACGGTCACCACCGACGTCTTCGCAAACGGCTAGACGAGCAGATTGACTTCCTTCAGAGTAGCGGTGAGCGTTTTGATGCCGGCGCTTGGCAGGAAGCAAACCGCCTGGCAGTTACAGTGCGAGTCCTCGTGCACGACACTAATCAGAGCACCAGTCTTCTCAGCCACCTTGCAGTCAAAAACAGACAAACATGGATGTTCTCACGCCTACCGGGCCCCACTCACGTCGCACTGTGGCACCTCTCGCAAGTAAAAGTTGCAACAAGAGTCAATGAAGAGGGGCCTTACCTGGTCGTTGCACCGCTAACTCGAAACGAAATCCTCGAATTTCCGGTCTGGACCGATAATTTTGAGTACTGGTGGACGATACCCATCATGGTCGCAGGCGAAGAGCGTCTCAGCCGAAAGGACATCGTTCTACTGCTTTCCAATCAAGATGGCGGAGCCCACATTGATTTGACTAAGAATCGTTACATTAAGCTATTGCAATCTGTCCCACTCCCGATTCCGTTACATGACGAAAACGGAGTCGGTATAGCGTTTGGCGCTCCCCACACTTTCGAGGTTGATGGCGATGACGAAACCGAGGAGGATCTTCCTCTTCGCATACTTCGTGCCGCTATGAGAACCATCTCCGAAGAAGTGCTGCTTACCTTAGAAGAATATCTACGAGAGAATCCACTTAATTAACTCGAGTTGGTATTACTTCAGAAAACAACATAGCCCCCGCGCTCACACCATTTCGGTGGGCGGATTCTAGCGAAGCCCCGTACGTGGCGGGACTCGTGCCGAAAGCAAAGCGCCCTCGACGATATTGTTTGGACTATGACTCAACTCGACCCCACCAAATGGCTCACCCCCGCAAGCAAATTAAGGCTGAGGTGGCTCGTTAATGGGATCGCGGTGATTGCCGCTGTCGCGATCATTGTCACCTGCGTAGCATTTGCGGTTACCAACGCGAACTCTGGACGAATGACCTGGGTAGCGTTGGCTGTTGCTTTGATAGCGTTGTTCATTCCGCTACGGAGAATGGTTCACCGAACTAGGGTTGGCGGGCGCAAACCAGCGACAAAGGCCGAGTGGTTCGAACTTGCACTCGCTGTCACCGGCTATTTCCTCGCGCTACTAGCTGTCATGATGACGTGAAGCGAGACGGGTCTCGAGGTTAGAGTGTCGTGATTTCGAATGCACCCCAGTGGGCGAGTCTCGAGAGCTCCTTGATGAATGCCGAAGTCCACGGCGACTTGCGCGATCGTGACACCGGGTCCACGATTCCTCGCGACACGAACTACGTCCTCACGAAACTTCTTGGGGAATACTTTGGGCATGATGACATCCTTCTAGGCTGGTCAGAAACCAGCCATGTTGAGTGTCACCGACTCCTGCAGCAGACCCTACCTGCACATGCTGGGATGAGCTAGCTGACTTGATCTCTGCCTCGACCTCAGCTTCGCTTTGCGTAGATCCGATAGCTTCGAGTTCCGAATCCGAGATTAAATCACTAACTCGAGGGAGATCCGGCACTTCCGTTGCCGACTC
>JBQEBC010000050.1:0-17389 GCA_052106035.1 Leucobacter sp.
TGGCGAACGAGCTCATCCGCTTTGCGGATGGCACGCTTGGCCTGGCACAGAACCTTGAAGAAGACGTCATCGGCGTCATCGTGCTTGGTCCGTTTGACGGTATCGAAGAAGGCATGCAGGTCACTCGCACCGGTGAAGTGCTTTCAGTTCCCGTCGGCGAGGGTTACCTCGGCCGTGTGGTGAACCCGCTCGGCGTTCCGATTGACGGCCTCGGCGAGATCACGGGCCTCGAGGGCAGTCGCGCGCTCGAGCTCCAGGCTCCTGGCGTCATGCAGCGTAAGTCGGTGCACGAGCCATTGCAGACCGGCATCAAGGCAATCGACGCGATGATCCCCGTTGGCCGTGGCCAGCGTCAGCTGATCATTGGTGACCGCCAGACCGGTAAGACCGCGCTTGCGATCGACACCATCATCAACCAGAAGTCGAACTGGGAATCAGGCGACACGAACAAGCAGGTGCGCTGCATCTACGTTGCGATCGGCCAGAAGGGCTCGACCATTGCTTCGGTAAAGGGCGCGCTCGAGGACGCTGGCGCGATGGAGTACACCACGATCGTGGCCTCTCCTGCATCTGACCCTGCAGGCTTCAAGTACCTTGCACCGTACACCGGCTCGGCCATTGGCCAGCACTGGATGTACGACAGCAAGCACGTACTCATCATTTTTGATGATCTCTCGAAGCAGGCTGAAGCGTACCGTGCCGTGTCGCTCCTCCTTCGCCGCCCACCGGGGCGCGAAGCGTACCCAGGAGACGTGTTCTACCTCCACTCTCGTCTGCTCGAGCGGTGTGCAAAGCTCTCGGACGAGCTCGGCGCAGGTTCGATGACCGGTCTCCCGATCATCGAGACGAAGGCGAACGACGTTTCAGCGTACATTCCGACCAACGTGATCTCGATCACTGACGGCCAGATCTTCCTGCAGTCAGACCTCTTCAACTCGAACCAGCGCCCCGCCGTTGACGTGGGCATCTCGGTGTCACGCGTAGGTGGCGACGCTCAGGTGAAGTCGATCAAGAAGGTGTCGGGTACGCTCAAGCTTGAGCTCGCTCAGTACCGCGCACTCGAGGCATTCGCGATGTTCGCGTCTGACCTCGACGCCACCAGCCGTCGTCAGCTGCAGCGAGGCGCGCGCCTCACTGAGCTGCTTAAGCAGCCGCAGTACTCACCGTACGCAGTTGAAGAGCAGACGGTGTCGATCTGGGCAGGCACGAAGGGATACCTCGATGAGGTTCCTGTTGAGGATATTCTCCGCTTCGAACGTGAGTTCCTTGACTACCTCGGCCGCAATTCCGAGTCGCTCAAGACGCTTGCTGCAACCAACGTGCTCGACGACGACACCGTCGCAGAGCTCGAGAAGCAGATTGAGAAGTTCAAGAGCGAGTTCCGCACTGCCGAGGGCAAGTCTCTCAACGAGCAGTTCGGTGCCCTCGACGAAGCCGAGATTCAGCAGGAGCAGCTGGTCGTTTCGAAGTAGTTGATCCGGTGGGAGCTGTAGCTCCCACCGATCCACCACCTCAATACACACCAGCCAGCTAATCAGTACAGGAGAGACATGGGAGCGCAACTTCGGGTCTATAGGCAGCGCATTCGCTCTGCCCAGACGACCAAGAAGATCACCCGTGCGATGGAGCTCATCGCTGCCTCACGCATTCAGAAGGCGCGTGCACGCGTAGATGCTTCGACCCCTTACGCCCAGGCGATCACTCGGGCCGTGTCGGCCGTCGCGGTTCACGCGAACACCGACCACCCGTTGCTCACCGAGGCCGAGACGGTCGAACGCGCAGCGGTAGTGATTTTCACTTCAGACCGCGGCCTTGCCGGCGCATTCAACTCGCAGGTCCTTCGCGAAGCGGAGGAGCTTACCGAGCTGCTGCGCTCCGAAGGCAAGGAGATCTCGTACTACCTCATCGGCCGTAAGGCTCAGGGGTACTTCACCTTCCGTCGTCGTGCTGCAGAGCGCGTGTGGGTAGGCGATAGCGAGAACCCGGTATTCGCCACTGCGAAGGAAGTTGCCGAGGAATTGGTCAGCGCCTTCGAACGAACAGCGAACGAGGGTGGCGTCCAAGAGATCCACCTCGTGAACAACCGTTTCGTGAGCATGGTGACACAGGAGCCGCAGGTAACCCGCCTGCTGCCGCTGCAGCTCGTTGAAGGCGTGTCCGAGTCAAACGACATCAACCCGCTGTACGAGTTTGAGCCAGAGGCCGACGTCGTGCTCGACAAGCTGCTTCCCGACTACATCGAGTCGCGTATTTTCAACGCAATGCTCGAGTCGGCTGCCGCGAAGCACGCCGCAACGCAAAAGGCGATGAAGTCAGCGAGCGATAATGCTGACACGCTCATTCGCGACTTCACCCGCCTTGCGAACAACGCGCGCCAGGCAGAGATCACCCAGCAGATTTCCGAGATTGTGGGCGGCGCTGACGCGCTGTCCTAGAGCAAGAGAGAAGAGACATGACCGAGAAGGCCACCACGCAGGTCGTCGGGCGTATCGCTCGAGTCACCGGCCCCGTCGTCGACATTGAGTTCCCGCACGACGCTATCCCTGGCGTTTACAACGCACTCGAGACAACCGTCAACATGGGCAAGGGCACCGAGCCGTTTACCCTCGTACTCGAGGTTGCACAGCACCTCGGTGACAACCTTGTCCGCGCAATCGCGCTGAAGCCCACTGACGGGCTCGTCCGCGGTCAGGAAGTTGTTGACACCGGTGACTCGATCACCGTTCCCGTCGGTGACGTCACCAAGGGCAAGGTATTCGACGTAACCGGTAAGGTGCTGAACCTTGCTGAGGGCGAGACCATCGAAATCACCGAACGCTGGGGGATCCACCGCGAACCACCGGCATTCGACCAGCTTGAGTCGAAGACGCAGCTCTTCGAAACCGGCATCAAATCGATCGACCTTCTCACGCCATACGTGCTTGGCGGCAAGATTGGTCTCTTCGGTGGTGCAGGTGTGGGTAAGACCGTGCTCATCCAGGAAATGATCCAGCGTGTGGCACAGAACCACGGTGGTGTGTCGGTGTTCGCCGGAGTAGGCGAGCGTACCCGTGAGGGCAACGACCTCATCCACGAAATGGACGAAGCAGGCGTATTCGATAAGACCGCGCTCGTGTTCGGCCAGATGGATGAGCCGCCCGGGACCCGTCTCCGCGTCGCACTCTCGGCCCTCACCATGGCTGAGTACTTCCGCGACGTGCAGAAGCAGGACGTGCTGCTCTTCATCGACAACATCTTCCGCTTTACTCAGGCAGGCTCGGAAGTTTCGACGCTGCTCGGCCGTATGCCCTCAGCTGTGGGCTACCAGCCAAACCTCGCGGACGAGATGGGTGTGCTCCAAGAGCGCATCACCTCGACCCGTGGCCACTCGATTACGTCACTGCAGGCAATTTACGTGCCCGCCGATGACTACACCGACCCGGCACCGGCAACTACGTTCGCCCACCTCGATGCCACCACCGAGCTCTCGCGTGAAATCGCATCACAGGGTCTGTACCCCGCGATCGACCCGCTCACCTCGACCTCGCGCATCATGGATCCCCGCTACTTAGGTGCGGACCACTACCGCGTAGCGACCACGGTGAAGCAGATTCTCCAGAAGAACAAGGAACTCCAGGAGATCATCGCGATCCTCGGTGTTGACGAGCTCTCTGAAGAAGACAAGATCACCGTATCGCGCGCACGTCGCATCCAGCAGTTCCTCTCGCAGAACACCTACATGGCGAAGAAGTTCACCGGTGTTGAAGGTTCGACGGTTCCGCTCAAGGAGACCATCGAGTCATTCGATGCGATCGCCAAGGGCGAGTTCGACCACGTCGCTGAGCAGGCATTCTTCAACGTCGGTGGTATCAGCGACGTTGAAGAGAAGTGGGCTCAGATGCAGAAGGATCTGGCCTAGATCATGGCACTCAACGTCAAGGTTGTTTCGGCAACGAGCGAGATTTGGGCAGGCGAAGCCACCCAGGTCGTCGCGAACACTGTCGAAGGCCAAATCGGTATCCTTAGCGGCCACCAGCCGGTTCTCGCGATCCTTGCCCAGGGCGAAGTTCGCGTGACCACGGCAAGCGGCGAAAAGGTCACTGTGAACGCGGAAGACGGATTCCTGTCCGTTGACCATGACGCAGTCACCATCGTCGCGGGTGAAGCGCTGCTCGTTGGCTAGCTCACAGCTGCCTAGCTAACACCGAACGGCTCCGAGAATGCTCGTACTGCTGCCGCCCTCCGAAACCAAACGGTTCGGAGGGCGGCAGCAGTTTGCGTATACGCAGCTTTCCCGCGACTCTCAGCTGGAAGAAGTGCGCAAACGCGTGAGCGAAGCGCTTATCTCGGTGAGCCGCGACGAGGCGGCAGCGGTCAAAGCGCTGAAGCTCGGGGTAAAGAATCGCGAAGAACGCGAATTTAACTTACGGCTCGATTCAAGCGGCGCCATGGCCGCAATCGAGCGCTACACCGGAGTGCTCTACGACGCGATCCAGATTGAGAGCCTCGATGACGGTGCACGCTCGTGGATCGATGCGCACGTCGCCGTGCAATCGGCGCTGTTCGGTTTGTGTCATGCGGACGACCTGATCCCGGCATACCGGCTCTCGGCATCGTCGAGGTTACCGAAGCTTGGGGCGGCGCTTGCCAAGGTATGGGCTCCCGTACACGCGGGTGTGCTTGCAGGATCTTCATATGTGCTCGATCTCCGGTCCAAAGACTACGCAGCGCTTGCGCCGCTCCATGCGCTCGGGGCCCTCGACTGCGACTTCGTCGAAGTGGTGACACGGGCACATGGCGGAGAAATGCGAGCGCTCAACCACTTCAATAAGACGGCAAAGGGGGAGCTCGTGCGGCAACTTGCCATCAGCGCCCCGAGCATCGAGAACCGCGCGGACCTCCTTGAATGGGCCGCCGAGAACGGATTCGAGATGACTGCTGGGGCGGATCCGCATACCCTGCGCCTCATCAGCACGCACACAGCTGCTCACGGCACTGCCCGAGGTGCCTCCCAAACCGCTGCGCACAACGCGGTAGCGGCGAGCCGATAGGATATTTGGGTGCAGGAGACAACGAGTTGACCGTTCACGGGGAGAATGCCTCGCGGCGGCGATTGGCGTACTATGACGGCGGGGAAGCCGACATAGAGATCTCTTGGTATGGCATCACCGATGTGGGCAACCGTCGAGAGGCGAATCAAGACAGCTTTCTCACGGTGCCGCCAGTGTTTGCGGTCGCAGACGGCATGGGCGGGCATTCCGCAGGGGAAGTTGCCTCTGCCGCAGTCGTGCGCCGGCTCAATGAGCTCGCCGGTGATCTCACGGTTTCAAACGACGACATTCTTGACCTGCTCACGCAAGCCGTTGACGACATCGATATCGATGCGGGCGACACCGAGCTTGGCGCAGGGACGACGGTTACCGGAGTCGTCGTGAGCGCCGAAGATGCTTCGCCGGTGTGGAAAGTCTTCAACATTGGCGATTCGCGCGTCTACCAGTATTTCAAGGGTGCGCTGAGCCAAATCACGGTAGATCACTCGGTGGTGCAGCATCTTATTGATACTGGGTCGATCACGGAAGAAGAAGCTGAAGTGCATCCTCACGCGAACGTGATTACGCGCGCAGTTGGACTCGGCGAAACACCACTTCCTGACTACACCACGCTCGCGTTGATCCCCGGCCAGCGGATTCTTATTTGCTCAGATGGGCTCACCAAGGAACTCACGGACATCGGAATTCAGTATTTTCTCTCCACACAGACCACGGCTGAGCGCGCCGCACGCACGCTCGTCGAGCAGGCCCTGAACAATGCGGGCCGCGACAACGTCACCGCAATTGTGATCGATGTGCACGCGGTGGGCGATGTGATCGACACCGGGAGCATCACCTCGGCCGGAATTGAGCTCGACGAAGCCGTGGAACCGGCCAAGCAGAGTAGCTCCTAAACAGGGCAGAGGCACATGCGGCAATGGTGCACACGCGATTGACTCGAGAGCTGCGCACGCCTGCTCCATTTGACGGTCGAGCGCTTCGCGACTTCTTCTCTGTTCATGCCATCCCCGGGCGTGATCGCATCGATGCAGACGGGCACACCGAGCACGCCATTGATGTACCAAGTGGTCTCGCCGTCGCGACGATCGATTGGCAGGACATTGCGTCAGACGGTGCGAATCACGAGGTGTTGCCGGTAACCTTCGAGCTCCCTGATCCGGCCGATGCTGAGTGCGCAACCCGGGTGGTGCGTCGAATGCTTGATCTTGATACCGATCTGGTCGTGATCAATAGTGCGCTTGCTGTCTCCCCAATGCTGCGCCCGCTCATTGAAGCGCGCCCAGGGCTCAGACTGCCTGGTGCGCGAGACGCGGCAGAGGTCGCGCTGGGAACCGTGCTCGGCCAGCAGGTGTCACTGGCTGCTGCCCGCACATTGCAGGGACGCCTCGCCCGCCGATTCGCGCGATCCACTTCCGGAGTTCGAGGATTTCGTGCCGCACCAGATAGATGTCGCCCGGATTGCGGCGACGCCAGCGACGGAGCTGCGAGAACAGCTCGGGCTCACGAATGCTCGCGCCGCAACACTGTGCACACTCGCCCTCGCGCTTGAGAACGACCTTTGCCTAGAGCCGATAGCGGATTATGCACAGATAGATCACACACAGACCCGTTCCCGATTGCTCGCGCTCAGAGGAATAGGTCCATGGACGGTGGAGATCATCGCATTGAGGGTGCTGGGGGACCGTGACGCTTTCCCCGCGGGGATCTCATCCTGCGTCGGGCGCTCGGTGCCGAGAACGACAAAGCGGCCACGTTGCTCGCCGAACCGTGGCGACCATATCGGGCGTATGCGACCCAGCATCTGTGGGCTGAATACCTTGAGAGTGCGGCCGCGAAGTCACAGTGACTCCGGGCCGCGCTCTCGCGAGCTATGGTTACGCGGTGGCGGCGAGCGCCTCGCGAAGTACCGAGATGACGTCACCCAGTAACTCATCAGTGATCTTGAGCGATGGGAGGAAGCGGATCACCTGACCGTAGAGCCCTGCGGAAAGCAGGATGACGCCTTGCGTGCCTGCGTAATCAACGATTGCTTGCACGCGCTCGGCGTCTGGCTCGAGGGTGCCAGGCTTTGTGAGTTCGATCGCGAGCATCGCGCCGATGCCACGCACCTCGGCGATGCAATCAAACTCAGACTGAAGCTGACGTAACCCGTCGCCGAAGAACTGCTCGATACGACGCGCCTCATCGAGCAGGTTCAACCGCTCGACCTGCTCGAATACCGCAACTGCTGCGGCGCACGCAACGGGGTTACCGCTGAACGTGCCACCGAGGCCGCCCGGCTGCGATTTGTCCATGATCTCGGCGCGGCCGGTGATGCCTGAGAGGGGGAACCCGCCGGCGATGCCCTTTGCGCTAAGCACCATGTCGGGCTTCACCCCGAACTGCTCGATTGAGAACATCGTGCCAGTGCGGGCCATGCCTGCCTGCACCTCGTCAGCGATGAAGACAATTCCATTTGCTTTGCACCACTCGAAGAGCGCGGGGAGGTAGCCTTCGGCGGGAACGACGAATCCGCCCTCGCCCTGAATGGGCTCGACGATGAGGCAGGCGAGATCCTCTGCACCAGCGGTCTTTTCGAGGTGCGAAATGGTGCGCTTTGCTGCTTCGGCGCCGCTCAAACCATCGTGCAATGGGTACGAGTTGGGTGCACGGTAGATGTCGCCTGCGCGGGGGCCATACCCGTACGCGTACGGAGCCGCCTTGTGGTTCATGCTGCTCGTGAGCATGGTGCGACCGTGGTACGCGCACTCGAGCACGGCGACGCCCGGGCGGCCAGTGAACTTGCGGGCGATCTTCACACCGTTTTCGACGGCCTCTGCACCGGAGTTCATAAGCAGCGTCTTGTACTGATCGTCACCAGGCACGTGCTCAGCGAGGAGCTCTGCGACGCGCACGTAGGGCTCGTAGGCGTTCATAGTGAAGAGCGTGTGGGTGACGCGCCCCATCTGTTCGCGAGCTGCTTCGAGTACCGCTTCATCGGTATGCCCGATCGTCATCACGCCAATGCCGCCACACATGTCAATGAGCTGGTTGCCGTCGACATCGACAACGATTGAGTCGTGCGCACGATCCACATAGATGGGGAAGACCGTGTTCACGCCGGGAGGAATGACCGCCTTGCGTCGTTCGTGGATCTCCCGCGAGCGGGGCCCTGGAATCTCCGTGACAAGCTTTCGTTCCTGCGTGATTTCTGCTTCCAACATGTCTGCGCTCATGGTCTCGATCTTACCGCGCTGTCTGAGGCGCGTTCTAGACTGCCACCATGAAGAACGAACACGAGTACCACATCGAAGTCGAGTGGGCAGGGAATCGGGGGACCGGCACGAGTGGGTATCGAGAGTTCGGTCGCGAGCTGCTCATTCGTGCCGAGGGAAAGGCTGAGCTCGAAGGGTCGGCCGATCCAACTTTCCACGGGAACCGTGAGCGATGGAACCCCGAAGAGCTGCTCGTCACCGCGCTCGCTCAGTGTCACATGCTGTCGTATCTGCACATGGCGGTGAAGGCGGGGGTTGTCGTCACCGCCTACAGTGATGCGGCGACGGGTACGATGAAGCAGGAAGGCATGGGTGGCCAGTTCACCGAAGTTACCCTGCACCCGGTGGTGACGGTGGCAGATGCGTCAATGGTTGAGGCGGCACGAGCTGCGCATGCCGAGGCATACGCGAACTGTTTTATCGCACGATCCGTAAACTTTCCCGTGCGCCACAAACCGGCGATTCTGGTCGCCAGCACCGCAGAGCGTAACCCGGCACCCGGGGCGTCGCTTGGGCAATAGAATGGGAGCCATGGCCCAGCCCTCTTCTTTCTTTATAACCACGCCGATTTTCTATGTGAATGACGCACCGCACATCGGTCACGCGTACACGGAGGTCGCTGCAGACGTGCTCGCACGTTGGCACCGGCAAGCGGGGGATGACACCTGGTTCCTCACCGGCACAGACGAGCACGGCCAGAAGATCTTGCGCACGGCGACCGCAAACGGCGTCGAACCGAAGGAATGGGCGGATCGACTCGTCGAGACGGCGTGGAAGCCGCTGCTCAACACAATCAACATCTCAAACGACGACTTCATCCGCACCACTGAGGCACGCCACGAAGAGGGCGTCGCCAAGTTCTTGCAGAAGCTTTACGATGATGGCCACGTCTACGCCGGTGAGTTCGAAGCGCTCTACTGCGTCGGGTGCGAGGAGTTCAAGCCGAAGAGCGAGATTCTCGATGGCGAGGGTGCCTTCGAGGGTGAAAAGGTATGTGCGATCCACTCGAAGCCGCTCGAACTGCTGCAAGAGAAGAACTACTTCTTCCGAATGAGCGCGTTTCAGGATCGCCTCTTGAAGCTCTACGAAGAACGCCCCGATTTCGTGCAGCCGGCAAGCGCCCGCAATGAGGTCATCGCATTTGTGCAGCAGGGGCTTGAAGACCTGTCGATCTCACGGACCTCGTTTGACTGGGGCATCCCGATTCCGTGGGACTCGGCTCACGTCACGTATGTCTGGTTTGACGCGCTGCTGAACTACGTCACCGCGACCGGATACGGGAGTGACGACGAAGAGTTCGCCAGACGCTGGCCTGCCACACACATTGTCGGCAAAGATATTCTGCGCTTCCACGCGGTCATCTGGCCCGCAATGCTCATGGCCGCCGGAGTCGACGTGCCTGACCACGTGTACGCGCACGGGTGGCTGCTCGTCGGCGGCGAGAAAATGTCGAAGTCGAAGCTCACAGGCATCGCGCCGAACGAGATCACCGACACATTTGGCACCGACGCGTTCCGCTACTACTTCATGCGTGCGATTTCGTTTGGGCACGATGGCTCGTTCAGTTGGGAAGATCTCGCGGCCAGGTATCAGGCCGAGCTCGCGAATGGATTCGGAAACCTCGCAAGCCGGGTGCTCGCGATGAACGTGAAGTATTTCGAAGGACAAGTGCCACAGACTGGCACGGAGGAGCCAGCGGATATTGCGATTCGTGAGCTGGCAGCAAGCGCCGCTGTGCGTTCGGAAGAGCGGATCGGCGCGTTCGCGATCCATGAGGCGATTGCGGCGGTGTGGGAACTCGTCGACGCGCTGAACGGGTATATTACCGAGCAGCAGCCGTGGGTGCTTGCGAAAGATGAAGCCCAGCGTGAGCGCCTCGGCACAGTGCTCTACACGACAACAGAGGGTCTTCGTGTGCTTGCGGAACTACTGCACCCGGTTATTCCTGAGGCAACGGGCAAGCTGTGGGCTGCTCTCGGGGCGCAGTCGACACTCGGTGAACTCGCTGAGCAGCCGCTGCGCGACGCTGGCAGCTGGGGCCGCCTCGCAGCCGGTACTGAGCAGCAGCCGCTCGCAGTGCTCTTTCCCCGCATTGATAGTGAAGAACGAGAGAAGTGAGCACGGCGCCCGAGGGCGGCCTCCGCAGTCGCAACTCGATCCCGGCGGCGCCGGGGCAAGAGAAACGCGACCTCACGCGGCCTGAAAACCCGGAGCCGCTCCCGATTCCCGTCTACGACAACCACACCCACCTTGAGTTCGAAGACGGGGTGGATCAGCTGCACCCTGAGGAGTCGCTTGCTCGCGCCACCGCTGTTGGTGTGCGCGGCGTTGTGCAGGTTGGCACCGATGCCGAAACGAGCCGATGGAGCGCAGCGCTCGCGGCCCACGACTCGAGGGTTCTGGCCGCAGTTGCGCTGCACCCGAATGAGGCGCCCAAGCTGTATGCCGAGGGCAAGCTGAGCGCACATCTTTCGGAAATATCGAGGCTGGCCGCAGAACCGCGTGTGCGTGCCGTGGGGGAGACAGGACTCGATTTCTTCCGTACGGGAGAAGACGGACGCGAAGCGCAGGTCGAATCGTTTGAAACCCACATCGAGATCGCGAAAGCGAACAACATTGCGCTGCAGATTCACGACCGCGACGCACACGATGAGGTCGTAGCAACCCTGCTTCGAGTTGGCGCACCCGCGAAGACGGTCTTCCACTGCTTCTCAGGAGACGCGGCACTTGCGCGCATCTGCAACGAACGCGGCTGGTACATGTCGTTTTCGGGCACGATGACGTTCAAGAATGCCCCCGCGCTGCGCGAGGCGCTCGTTGTCGCTCGACCCGAACTCGTACTCCTCGAAACGGATGCGCCGTTTCTCACACCGCAGCCGTTCCGGGGGAGACCGAACGCGCCCTACCTTATGCCGCACACGGTGCGGAAGGCTGCGGAGACGCTCGAGGTGTCACTCGAGGAGATTTGTGAACGCATCGCCGCAAACACCGAACGTGTCTACGGTGTGTGGGACGACGGTCCCTTGGACGAGTCAAAAGAGGCTGCGGCATGAGCGAGGGGCTGCTTGGCCCCGTCGAGGTTCGCGAACTCGCTGAACGGCTCGATGTTTCTCCGACGAAGAAGCTCGGCCAGAACTTCGTGATCGACCCAAACACGGTGCGCAAAATTGTGCGACTTGCGGGAGTCGCATCTGGGGATCACGTGATCGAGATCGGGCCAGGGCTCGGTTCCCTCACCCTCGGCATCACCGAGACCGGTGCCGACCTCACCGCAATCGAAATCGATTCGCGCCTCGCGGCAGAGCTGCCAAACACAATACGCACGTTTCAACCTGATGCTGCAGATCGGTTTCGGGTGATCCACACCGATGCACTCGACCTGTCTGCTGCGCACCTCGAGTCGCTCCCCGGGCCGACAAAGCTCGTCGCAAATCTGCCCTACAACGTCTCGGTGCCGATTCTCATGCACCTGCTTGAGCTTATTCCCGAGCTCTCACGGGGGCTCGTGATGGTGCAGGCCGAGGTTGGGTACCGTATTGCCGCAGGACCGGGCTCGAAGGAGTATGGTTCTCCCAGTGCAAAGGCCGCCTGGTATGGAGACTGGACGATCGCTGGCACTGTGAGCCGCCGCATTTTTTGGCCCGTGCCAGGTGTCGATTCGGTGCTCGTGAAGTTCGTCAAACGCGACACTCCGCTGGGCGCCGAGTTCGAACGGAAACGCACGTTCGAACTTGTGAACGCTGCCTTTGCGCAGCGACGCAAGATGGTGCGTCAAGCGCTGCAGCCCGTGCTTGGGCCTGAACGCACGATTGAAATCATCGAGGCCGCTGGGGTTCCGCAGACCGCGCGCGCAGAGCAGTTGCGCATCGATGACTTCCTTGCGATGGCGAGGTACGAGCGCTCACCTGAGGTGCGCTAGCGTTAAAACATGGATAGGGATCAGCGACGATCAGTCACGGTGCGTGCGCCGGGCAAGATTAACGTGTATTTCCGTGTTGGCGCATTGCAACAGGACGGCTACCACGATGTCGCATCGCTCTACCAAGCGGTCTCGCTGTACGAAGAAGTGACGGCGACCGAATCCGACAACTTCACTGTGCGCTTCGGCGGCCCAATTGACACGACTGAGCTCGAGATTGATGATTCGAATCTCGCGCTAAAGGCCGCCAGGTTGCTCGCTGAGCACACGGGTTATGCGGGTGGGGTAGACCTCACGGTACTCAAGCGGGTGCCCATTGCCGGTGGTATGGGTGGCGGGTCGGCAGACGCCGCAGCCACACTTGTCGCCTGTGATGAGCTCTGGGGCACCGATGTTGGGCGTGCCACGCTCTCAGAACTCGCGGCCAGGCTTGGCGCGGATGTGCCGTTCGCGCTCGAGGGTGGAACAGCCGTCGGCACGGGGCGTGGCGACGAGCTGAGCCCCGCACTCGCGAAAGGCGAGTTTCACTGGGTGCTTGCACTCTCAAATGCTGGTCTCAGTACCCCAGAGGTGTACAGCATGCTCGATCGTCACCGTGATGATCACCTGAACGAGCTGGGTGAGCAGCCCGAATACGTGAAGGTAGAGACCGCCGTGCTGCAGGCGGTGCGCGTGGGCGATGCAGAGTCGCTCGCCGACTCGATGCACAACGATCTCCAGGCGGCGGCGCTCAGGCTCGCCCCGGAGCTCACCGAGCTCCTCGAACTCGGTGAGTCGCGCGGCGCGCTCGCAGGAATTGTTTCGGGATCGGGGCCGACGGTCGCGTTTCTTGTGAGCAACTCGCAGGAGGCATCGGAGCTGAAATCGCTCCTCACGCGAAAAGGTGTGAGCGCGCTCACCGTGACGGGCCCGGTGCACGGGGCCCGTGTAATTGACGGTTAGTTCGCCTGGAATAGTTTTACCTGTATAAGGGTTGGAGAGAACGTGAGTGAAATAATCCGCGTTGATATCTGGTCTGACATTGCCTGCCCCTGGTGCTACATCGGAACGAAGCGATTTCGGGCGGGAGTGGCACAGTTCCAGAAAGACTTTCCAGAGGTCGAGTTTGAGATCGAGGGGCACAGCTATGAGCTCGCCCCCGATACACCACTGAATTTCGAGGGAAGCGAGATCGACTTCCTCACCAAGCACAAGGGGATGCCTCGCGAACAGGTCGAGCAGATGCTCGAGCAGATGACTGGCATGGCAGCTGCAGAAGGGATCACCTTCGACTTTGACAAGATGCAGCACGCGAACACCTCTGCGGTACACCGCGTATTGCATCTGGCGAAAGAGCAAGGCGCGTACGAGGACGTTCTCGACAGGCTCTTCCGCGCCTACTTCGCAGAAGGCATGAATATGAACGACGTTGATGCGCTCGCCGAGATGCTCGACGAAGTTGGGCTCGACCCTGACGAGGTGCGCGATGCGTTTGAAGACGAGGAGCTCGGCGAGGCCGTTGAGAAAGACATCACCCGCGCACGTATGCTCGGCGTCACCGGAGTTCCGTACTATCTCATCAATGAGAAGTATGGAGTATCGGGGGCACAGCAGCCCGAGATCTTCGCCAGCGCCTTTGAACAGGTATTGACGCTTGAAGCCAACGGTGGCCCGGAAGAGTAATCAAGCGGGTATCGACACATTCCTCAGACAAATTTTCACACTAGGAGACGATTCACAATGAGCGAAGCAACACAAGTGGCCGACACCACAGTAGTCGTCGACCCCACCGAGGCAATCGACGAAGCACCCCAGACAAACCCGTTTGCTGGGATGGCAGGAGCGGCAGGGTTTGCGGGTGCCGAAAGTGCCGAGATTCTGAATCTGCTCGGTGACCAGGAATCAGGCGGAAGCTGCTGCGGCGGAGGCTGCTGCAGCTAACAGGTAGGTGTCGGGGCTTCCCCGTTCCATCGCGCGAGCGTCCACGTGACGAGCTCGGGGGTGAGCGGGGAATCTGCTGCGACCAGGCTCGTGTGGTCGAGCCCCTTGAACGTGCGGTAATCAATTGCCTCGCCGGCCGCGCACCGATTGGTCACCCAGTCTTGCTGCAGTTTCGGCTTGACGAGCGGATCCGCAAGCCCCTGCGCAACGAGCACGGGAGCAGGGAATGGTCCGACAGGAGTCTGTTCCTTGAGCTTGTCACCAAACTTCCCATCGAGCAGGCTGTCAGGGAAAACTTGATTCGTCACCTGCGTGCCCCGAATAATCGCCGACAGTACGTCCTTCCCGTTGAAGCACAGATCTGAGATTTTCTCAACGCCCGTGGCAGAGCCCGGGGTGAGATGCTGCTCCAATTCGAACTCTGGGAAGATATCGTTCCAGGTGGCGGCAATATACGCCGAAACCGTCTTTCCGGCAGCCTCCTTCTTGTCTGCATCTGCGAGGCCATAGAGATCTGCCGCAGGCGCAAATGCCGCAATGCCCTCGACAGTTAACTCGGGCGCATACTCCGCGGCGATCTGCCCTGTCCAAAGGGCGCCTTGCCCACCCTGCGAGTGCCCCCACACCACCGTACGAGTCGAAAGCGAGATGTTGTCGAGCTCGCGTGCTGCAAGCGATGCATCGAGCACGTTGCGAGCTTCTGCGTCGCCGAGCAGATAGGGGTGTGGTCCCTGAGTGCCAAGCCCGATGTAGTCGGAGGTTACCGCCGCCCACCCGTGATCTTGCACCATCATCTCGAGTGCGGTCCCAGCACCATCCGCAAATGGCGTCGCGCTGAGGGACGGGGCACACTTTGGGGCTACGCCGGTGGTTCCGTGCGAGACCGTGATGATCGGAAGCGGATCCGCCCCGCGATCCACCGGGAGGAGCACGGTACCGCTCGACACCGCTGGGGTGCCGTCTGAGTGTGTCGTTGTGTACAGAATACGGAATGCGTTAGTGCCGCCGGGGACCCCATCGGTGAGTGCGTCTGCGCGGATGAGTTTTCCTGCTTCGGCAGGCACATTTTTGGGCGGGGTGTAGAACGCATCGGGTTCGGGCAGCGGCGTCCCTCCAAGAATCCAAGCGCTCCCCAGGCTCACGCCTACCGCGAGCACGAGCGAAAGTGAGGCCGCCACTGTGCGGATCCATCCGTGTCGCGGCGAATGCGTACTGCTTGAAGCGTCTTTAGCATGTCGTCGGGCGAATGCCACCGAGAGGATCCACTGCGCGCCAAGGAAGAGCAGCCACGCGCCGAAACCCAGGCGGAAGATTGAAAGGGTGAGCACCGGCCACGCGAATGAGACCACGCCGATGAGGATCGCGGCGAGTGCGGTGAGGAGCGAAGCGGCCCGGTGATCAGAGCGGCCGCGCAGAGACTCGAAACCAGTGTGCAGCCCAAACACGAGAAGGGCAGCAGCGGCGAGAAACGCGAGCCAGGGTGCCCCGGCATCGGGCCAAAGTGCCATGGTTGCGCCCAACAGGATGCATGTGACGCCGATGATGAGGGGGAACACCCGTCTGGTTCCCGCAGTGTCCGGTCTGATGATGAGCGCGAGGCCACTGAGCACAATGCCAGTTCCCGTGGCAATTGCGACACCGTGCGGCGACAGCGGAGTCATGATCAGAGCGATGCCGAGCCCGAGGGCTGCGAGCCCAACGATCAGGCGCATCGGATCGCTGAGCTTCTTATTCATGTGTGCCTCCTCGCCCAGCTTAGGGGGAGACGAGTGCGTCGTGGGCTTTGGTTTCTTTGAGAGATCAAGATTCCTCCCAGTACGAGCATGATCCCTAGGAGCTGCAGTGGCGTTAGTGCTTCGCCTGCGACGAGCGTGCCGAGCAGCACTCCGGTGACTGGGTTCAATAAACCAACGATGCCGACAACGCCCGGCGAGAGATGCGCGAGCCCCGTGAACCAGCACACAAAGGCGAGCGCGGTCGCGACTACGGAGATGAACAGCATTGCTGCAATGCCGCTGAGCGGAAGTGAGGGCGGTGCGCCTTCCCCAATAAATGCAACGACCGCGAGAATTGCGCCGCCTGCCACCAGTTGCCAGGAGGTGAGCACCATGATGGGGGTGTCATCACGCCAGCGTTCGGTGAGTATCGATCCGAACGACGATGCGAGGAGTGCCGCGAGTGAAGCGACGACACCCCAACCGTCGATGCGCCCCGTAGCGAGGCCGACGATGAGAAGCACACCGAGAAGTCCCGCGACCGCGCCGATGAGTGTGCTGCGTTGCAGCCTGCGCCCCAAGAGCGCCCAGCCGAGCATTCCCAGCGTAAACGGGGCAAGAGCCATGATTGACGATGCAATCGAGGAGGGCAAGATCTGGGCCGCAAGGAAAACGAGCACAAAAAATGCGCTGAAGTTGAGTGCTCCCAGTATGGGGGCGCGCCACCACCATGATCCGCTCGGGAGCCTTCTGGTGAGCAGCAGGAGGAGCACGCCCGCGGGCAGCGCGCGCAACGCCGCACCCCACAGTGGGATGTCTGCTGGAAGGAATTGGCGCGTGACGTAATAGGTTGCTCCCCAGGTAACTGGAGCAATGGATGTGACCGCTATCCAGAAGAGGGATGACCGAAGCGATTTAGTTTCCATGGAAATTAGCATAGCTTCCATGGAAGATATAATTGATCGCATGGACAACGATACAGACAGAGTCGACGAGATCCTTGGGCAATGGCGCCGTGAACGACCTGACCTCGACGTCACTCCAATGGGAGTTATTGGGCGGTTGCATCGGCTCGGCGACAAGTTGCGAGCGGAGCTTATTGCGCTCTATCGGGAATACGGACTTGGCGAAGGGGAATTCGATGTGCTCGCGACACTTCGGCGAACCGGTGCGCCATTCGAGCTCGCGCCGGGGGAGCTTGCCGCACACACCATGGTGACCGCGGGAGCCGTGAGCAAGCGGCTCGATCGACTCGAGCTCGTGGGGTTGGTGCAGCGCCGAATGAGTGAACCCGATGGGCGCGGGCGAATGGTCGGGCTCACTGTGGCCGGCCGTAAACTCATCGATGAAGCGTACGCCGCACATATGCAAAACGAGGAACGATTGCTCGCTGGGCTCCAAGGTGCGCAGAGAGAACAACTCGCCTCGCTGCTGCGTACTTGGCTCATTTCAATCGAAGACTGAATCGTCACACAGTGGGGACGGGTGTGGCCACGTAGACTTGACGAATAATGGCACACTTACTTGGGGCTGAAGCCCTGCACCTTGAGG
>JBQEBC010000051.1:0-16937 GCA_052106035.1 Leucobacter sp.
CGAAAGGTAGAACATGACCCTCACCGCAGATCAGATCCCCGGTTACATTGCTGGAAGCTGGGAGATCGACCACGCTCACTCTGAGGTTGGTTTCTCAATCCGTCACCTCGCAATCAGCAAGGTGAAAGGGAAGTTCGAAGCGTTCGATGCTCAGTTCGTTACTGGCGAGAACCCGCTTGATTCGCGAGTGAACGCAACTGCAGAGGTAGCCTCTGTAAGCACGGGCGAGAAGAACCGTGATGGTCACCTCCGTACGGGCGACTTCTTCGAAGCAGAAGAGTTCCCGCAGCTCACCTTCGTTTCGACGGGCGCGCGCGACGTGAACGGCGAATTGAAGGTTGACGGAAACCTCACGATGCGTGGGGTCACGAAGCCCGTTACGTTTGACTTCGAGCTCGGTGGCTTCGGCGAGGACACAAGCGGAACTCCGCGCGTGGGATTCACCGCAACCGCTGTTGTGAAGCGTGAAGATTTCGGACTCACCTGGAACGCGCCGCTTGAAAAAGGCGGGTTCATGCTCGGCAACGACGTGACGATCACGATTGACGCTCAGGCAATGCTTCAGGCCTAGAGCTATTCAAGCTCACCAGTGATCCGACCGCGGACGCGGCGGAGATCTTCCATGAGTGAGCCTATGAGCACCCAGTGCTGCGGATGCGGTCTTGGAATTGTGTACGGCGCGGTAAGCGCTGGCGGTTCCAGGGCCGCATTTGTGCTTTCTCCATCGTGGTTACCAGCATCACGGTTTTCCGTAACACGAACAAGTAGCTCGAGATCATGCGCAGCGCGTCGAATCTCCTCAACCATTCCGACTACGGAAGGATCTGCAGGAAGTGTTGAATCGTAGAGATCGTAGAGTGCACGTGACATCCCTATCACCTGCGTAACGATGGGCTGCAATCGCTGAAACAGAGCATCATCTTCGAGAAGCTGCGTTCGATGTCGCCTCACGCGGGGGTTCAGGCGAAGACTTTCTCGGGCAACTCGCAATGCGGCGTGCACCTTCGTGCGATCCTGCTGCAATTTCCGAGCATCAAGCAGCATGTCTTCGAGCCACGCTTCTGAACGGGGTTCTGCGAGCGCCTCGGCAAGCCGGTTGAGCGCATGTGACGTGTGTGCCGCAAGCGACACGATCTCAGCGTGGGTCTCGGTTGTGCGCACCGGGGCGATCACGATCGCGTTGAGCGTGATTCCCAGCAAGGCCCCAATGAACGTCTCCACCAACCGTTCGATGCCGTATCCGAACTCTGACCCGCCGAGTGCAATCATGAGCAATGCAGAGATGGCGATCTGGTTCGTTGAGGTCGCACTCATGCGGAACAACCAGCCAACGCCCATTGCTACGAGAATGGCCGCGATAAAAAGCCAAGAGCGTGGTCCAAAGATTGCGCCGGCACCGAGTGCTACCGAGACTCCAAGAAGTACCCCGACAACGCGTTCGAGGCCTTTGGTAAGTGATTGGTCAACGCTCTCCTGTACGACAAGCAGCGCGGCGATTGCGCCGAATAGGGGAAGCTCGCTAGGAAGGAAGAGGAGGCACACGAACCAGGTGAGTATCGCTGCAGCAGCAGCTTTGACGAGCTGCAACGCAGGTGGCCGGGCTTCGACTGTGAACCGACGTGCCCAACGGGGATCAGCATGCAGCCATTTGCGGCTGCTCCACCGAGTCATAAAAGATCGTGTTTGCTCAGCTCTTCGGCGAGCGTCGCACCATCTGGCCCGTATACCCACGGGACTCCACTCGCGTCACGGTGAAGACGTGCCTTCGAGCGACCACCAGCAAGCACAGCCTGGCTCACTGAGAGCTGCCGAATAGCCACGGCGGCAACATTGTTCGGATGGTTCTTTGCGAAATCTTGGTAGAGCGATTCATCGTGCTGACCATCATCCCCGAAAAGTATCCACTGCACGTCTGGAAATTCGCGAGCGAGCCGTTCGAGCTCCCGTTGCTTGTGTTCGCGGCCGCTGCGGAACCATCGATCGTGCGTCGGACCCCAATCCGTGAGCAACAAAGGACCCATTGGGTATAAGTTTCGTGCGAGGAAACGGCTGAGTGCAGGCGCTGCGTTCCATGCTCCAGTCGAGAGGTAGACGATGGGCGAGCCCGTGTGCTTCTGAGTTAACCGTTCATACAGGACAGGCATGCCGGGGGTAGCGCGTCTGGCATTCTCATCGAGCACAAAGCTGTTCCATGCAGCAACGAATGGCTTGGGAAGTGCGGTGATGAGGATCGTGTCATCAACATCGGAGAGGACCCCGAGCTTTGCTTGGGGATCCATAACCTTAATGGGGGCGTGGCTGACCTCACCGCCATCGACGCGAAGCGTCACGGTGTGCCACCCGGGGGTGAGGGCGACCTGCACGATGGAGTCGATGACGCCACCTCGGTCTGCGACAACCTCGGTGACCGGCCGCTCATCAACGAGTACCGTCACCTTCTGATACGGAACGTACAGGCTTGTGAACGTGCGCCAGCCGCGCACGCGGGAGACTTCCTCGACATCCGGTCGGAATCTGGAATGCTCACTGGTGTCTGGGCGTAAATACAACACTCGTCCAAGCACACGAACCCATTCAGTGGTCCCGTACCCGATGTACGGAATTACTGACGGTGATTTCCCCCGTTTGACCGCTCGCTTTGCTCGAGTGCGGTGGATCCGATCTTCAAACCGGGCCGCGAATCTCGGTCGGCTGTCAGGCAGATCATCGTGCGAAGTCACCAAGCCAGTGTATGCCGAAACCAAATGCGGTGTTTGATCCGGCGAGACATTGTGTCTGCTGAGACAGTTGACCAGCCCACCCCCGTGATATATCTACACAAGCGGCCGGGTCCCGCGAATGTGCTCGAAGACAATTTGTGTATGCGTTTGGTCGAGGGCGGGGTGTGCGCCCAGGTGCGACTGAATGAGCTGTCTGAGATCGGTCACGCTTGCGCATGCGACATGCGCGACGATATCCCGATCGCCACCCAGTAAAAATACGCTCTGTACACCGGGGATGCGGGCGAGCTCTGCAGCCACATCAGGAACAATATTTCGGTGAGTGCCACGCACAGTCAGCGAAATCAGGGCCTGGACGTCTGCGCCCGCGGCAACTGGCTCGATCTCAGCCCGATATCCACGAATAATCCCAGCTTTTTCGAGAGCCCTGACGCGCCCATGGCAAGTAGAGACGGGTAACCCCGTGCGCGCAGCAAGTTCCTTGTACGGAATTCTGCCATCCTGCGTGAGCTCACGAATGATGAGCCTGTCGCTCTCATCAAGCTGGAAGTGATTCATACGAACTAGCTCTCCGTGAATAGGATTCGAAAATATGAGTAAATCAGAGGATCTATTCTGAATAATTTTCGATCACCTTGTGTGATTTCCGTATGGGTATCAAGATACTCGCATACGGTGTTGTGTGAGCGCCGTCGTTGAAGACTGAGTGAGAAGGACCATCGTGCGCATCGTTGACATTAGCCCGGTGATCGATTCAGCAGCAGTGGTGTGGCCTGGCGACGTGGAATACTCACTCGCCCCCAACTGGAGCATTGTGGCTGGTGACACGATCACTGTGAATACGGTGACCACCACAGCGCATGTTGGTGCCCACATCGATGCGCCCTCTCACGTCATTGACGGCGCCCCCTCTGTGTTCGAAACCTCCCTCGAAGCGTGTATTGGAGATTGCCTCGTCGTAGATGTAAGCGATCTCGTCGATATCGCCTCCTCGCCCCGGGGCTTCGCGCCCGCCGCCGCCGTCAAGTCTCGAATCAACGCACTCTCGACGCGAACCGGGCCACTCGAACGTTTACTGCTGCGTCATAGTTTGGGAGATGCTCCTCAAAACACGAGGTGGGATCCGGATATCCCGGGGATTGATCCCGCACTCGTGGAATGGTTCGGCTCGCAAGGAGGGCTACTTATGGGGATAGATCTCGTCTCGTTTGACCCGGCGAACTGCGCATCACTGACCGCCCACAAAGCAGCCATTGGGCACGAAGTGGTGTTGCTCGAAGGTCTTGATCTTTCGAAAGCGCCCGTGGGCCACGCGGAACTACTCGCACTTCCACTCCCGTGGCGAGGCGCCGATGCGTCACCGGTGCGAGCCGTACTCAGATTGACCTCATCACATTCGTCGTCATGAACAATTCGCCTTCATCCCGACCATCAGGAGAACATAGTGTCCGTTGAACTCAGCACCTTGACCACACGTGAGGCCTGCGTGCGCGCAGATGGCACCGATCCACTCGCGCAGTATCGGGAAAAGTTCGCTCTTCCCGACGGCGTCATCTATCTCGATGGAAATTCGCTCGGGGCGCGGCCAAAGGCAGCACGCGAACGCGCGGCTGACGTGCTCGAGCGTGAGTGGGGTGAAGACCTCATTGCCAGTTGGAACACAAACGACTGGTTCGAGCTTCCGCAACGCGTAGGCAACAAGATCGGCCAGCTCATTGGGGGCGGGGCTGGCAATACGGTTGCGACAGATACTACGTCGATCAATGTATTTAAAGTGCTCGCTGCAGCGTTGCGGCTGCAACAGCAGGATCGGCCGAGTAGGCGTGTCATTATTTCTGAGCGTGAGAACTTTCCGAGTGATCTCTATATGGCCGAAGGAATCATCAACTTCTTAGATTCTGCAACACCTGGGGGATATGAATTGCGCCTCATCGATGATGAGACCTCTCTCTCGGACGCACTTGGTGGCGATGTTGCAGTGGTGATGCTGACCCATGTGAACTATCGCACCGGGAAAATGTGGGATATGGCTAGCATCACTCAAGAAGTGCACTCTAAAGATGCCCTCATGATCTGGGATCTCTGCCATTCAGTCGGTGCGGTGCCGCTTGACCTTTTGGGAGCTGACGCAGATTTTGCGGTTGGATGCACGTACAAATACCTCAATGGAGGCCCAGGATCCCCCGCATTTGTGTGGATGTCACCCAAACATGCCGCACGCGCTGAGCAGCCGCTTTCGGGTTGGTGGGGGCACCAGAAACCATTTGAGATGGAGGAGAACTATGCAGCTGCCGAAGGTATTCACCGGTTCCTAGTCGGAACACAGCCAATCCTTTCCCTCGCAACGATGGAGGTGGGCATTGACATTGCCTTGAGTGTCGATGAACGCGCACTCCGGGAGAAGTCACTCGCGCTCACGTCGCTCTTCATGCAACTGGTGGAGAGTAGGCTTTCGCATCACCCGCTGACGCTCATCACCCCTCGCGACGAGGCAAATCGCGGGAGTCACGTAAGCGTTCGGTACCCAGATGGATACGCCGTCATGAAAGCACTGATCGCGCACGGTGTTATTGGCGACTACCGCGAACCGGAGGTGCTGCGGTTTGGGTGCACTCCGCTCTACATCGGGTACGCAGACATCTGGGACGCGGTTGAAACGCTCCGTCTCGTGCTTGATGATGAGATCTGGCAAGCACCTGAGTATCAACTCCGTGGGGCGGTCACGTGATGCGGCGCCGCTACTCGCTCCCAGGTGCGATCAAGCGCCTCACGGTAGGTTTCTAGGCGGGGTGATTCTCGCTTGACCTGCAGCTTTCCATTGATGTGTGTGACGGGTCGTATTCCGTGAAGTGCGTTGACGGCCCACACCTCATGCGCCGTGAGATCCTCTGCCGTGGCACTCGCCAGGGTGAGTGGTGTGCCGCGGTGTATGGCAATCTCATGCACCAACTGCTCAGTGATCGAGTGCACCCTTGCATCATTGCCCACCACGAAGCCAGCATTTCCCTGCCACCACACGATCGACGTGGTTGTGCCCTCAACGACTGATCCATCGCCCGCGATGAGGAGCGCCTCCGCTTCGAGAGACCGGTTCAACCCCGCGAACAGCCCAATGTTTGCGCCCTTGCGTTCCGGTGCATGTGTGTCAACGCTGGTGGCGCTTCGTAGCTGAATGGTGTCGCGTAACGTGGGCAGAGGACGCAGTGAGAGTCGGAGCTCGGGAACGCATCCGGGCCCGCCCCAGAGCTCGATTCGAGGGTTACCCACTCCGTAGGTGGCGATCTGAGAAATCGCGTCACCCAAGAATTCCTCGAGTCGGTGCTCGGGGAGAATCGCATCCGTGTCAGCGTGTGCCGATGTCCCCGTGTGTGCAGCAACCTCTGCGCACGCGGCAATCACCGAGGAAGTGAATCGCGCAATATGGAGTGAGAACCCGCGTACCTCGGCAACACCGTCCGACTCACGTACGCGAAAGGAGTCCGCGACCATAAGAGATGGTTCCGTGGCTCGAACTTCCGGTGCTGCCGTCATGCCGTGAGCGTAGCAGGATCGGTACGCTGTGAAGATGCCACATTCGATTGACGCACCCGTGCTTGCACGGGAACTTGCTGCGAGTTCTTCGTTGTGGTTTTGGTTAGACGGTGACGCAGCACCCGCCGGGGAGTCCCGCACCAGTTACCTGGGTGCCGCAACTGAACTCTTGGTTGCTGAGGCAGGTGAGGAACGCGCCTTCCTCGACGAGTTGCGTGCTCGTCAGACGGAAAGCAGCCGCAAAGCCGAGAACCGAGGCAAGACGGGGGAAGGCCAACGGTTCTCCTCAGGGTGGGTCGTTGCCTTTGGGTATGAGTTTGGGGTGGGCCTGCATGATGCAGGGATGGTGCATCCGACCGATATCCCACCCGCATTTGCGCTGCGGATCGACGAGGTCACTGCGGCTACGCACCACACCGCTACGGAGCACACTGACATGCTCGAGTCGGTTTTTACACCAACACCGATTACGGCACCAGCCTCAACCTGGCGCACGACCCCCGCTCGATATGAGGAACAGGTCGAGGCATGTAAGGCGGCGATCCACCGGGGCGACGCATATGTTTTGTGCCTTACCGACACTGCGGAAACTGTCACACGGGGACCAGTCAACCCACTCGAGCTCTTTGAACGTCTCCGTGCAGGTGGAGCGGCCTCACGAGGAGGCGTCATTGTTGCAGGGGACCGAGCGCTCGTGAGCGCAAGCCCGGAACGCTTCCTCAGTGTGCACGGGAGAACGGTGGCCACCCACCCAATAAAAGGTACGAGACGACGAGGTGCCACGCCAGAAGAAGACGCAGCGCTCGCCGCAGCGCTGGCCGGAAACCTGAAGGAGCAGGCCGAGAACCTCATGATCGTGGACCTCATGCGTAACGACCTGAGCCGTGTGTGTGCGCAAGGCACGGTGCGGGTCGAACGGTTCCTCGATGTCGAAACGCACCCAAGCGTGCACCAGCTCGTAAGTACCGTCGCAGGTGAGCTCAGCGAGGGGCTTGATGTATTCGATGCGCTTGCTGCCTGCTTTCCCGGTGGGTCAATGACAGGAGCACCAAAACGAAGCGCGATATCGATCCTCGGTGATCTCGAGCGCGCGCCTCGAGGGCTGTATTCGGGCTGCTTCGGATGGATCGACGACGCGGGTGATGCTGAATTGGCGATGACTATTCGGGGGATTGAACTCCGAGGCAACCGGGAAACTGGGCTTTCTGAGAACGTGCGCGTGCTTGTCGGAGCAGGTGGAGGAATCACTGCTGATTCCGTTCCAGCTGACGAGCGTGCCGAACGCGACCTCAAGGCAGCCGCGGTTCTGGCAGCGATCGAGCCTCAGGCGCGATAAACTCGGTGGATGTGTGCGGCCCTTGCTGGCCGGGAATGATCAATAGATGTTGAGGTGCGCGTGAGCGAGCAGCAGGAAACCGGGCAAAGCTACGACTTTCGGGCGATCCAAGAGCGTTGGTTGCCCGTGTGGGAAGATCTCAAGCCGTTTGAGGTGTCGCAAGATCCGCAAGCCCAGTCTGATCGGCCAACGAAATACGTGCTCGACATGTTTCCCTACCCATCTGGGGATCTGCACATGGGCCACGCAGAAGCTTTTTGTTTTGGTGACATCCTTGCGCGGTATTGGCGAGGTCAGGGCTACGACGTGCTCCACCCGATTGGGTGGGATTCGTTCGGACTCCCCGCTGAGAACGCTGCAATCAAGCGCGGCGTAGACCCTCGCGAGTGGACCTATGCGAATATCGCGCAGCAGAAGGCATCGTTTCGAATCTACGCACCGTCATTTGACTGGAGCCGCGTGCTGCATACGAGCGATCCTGAGTACTACAAGTGGAACCAGTGGATATTCCTGAAGATGTACGAGAAGGGCCTTGCATACCGCAAGGCAAGCTGGGTGAACTGGGATCCGGTAGACCAGACTGTGCTCGCAAACGAGCAGGTACTTGCTGACGGAACTTCCGAACGCTCGGGTGCCATGGTTGTGAAGAAGAAGCTCACGCAGTGGTATTTCCGAATCACTGATTACGCGGATCGTCTGCTGGAAGACCTGGATCAGCTCGAAGGAAAGTGGCCGACCAAGGTGCTGAATATGCAGCGCAATTGGATCGGACGCTCGATCGGTGCCGAGGTCGAGTTCGAGATCGAGGGCCGAGAAGAGAAGGTGCCGGTCTTCACGACCCGCCCCGATACGCTCCACGGCGCGACGTTTATGGTGGTTGCCCCTGACTCTGATCTTGCGGCAGAACTCGCAGCGGGCTCGTCGTCCGAGGTACGCGCACAATTCGAGGCTTACCTCGATGCGACGCAGAAACAGTCGGAGATTGAGCGTCAAAGCACGGACCGGGAGAAGACCGGTGTGTTCCTCGATCACTTCGCAGTGAATCCGGTGAACGGTGAACGCATTCCGGTTTGGGCCGCTGATTATGTGCTTGCCGACTACGGCCACGGTGCGATCATGGCTGTCCCAGCGCACGATCAGCGCGACCTCGATTTCGCGCTCAAGTTTGAGCTTCCCGTACGCATCGTTGTCGATGTGCGTGATGCTGACGGAGAGGCGTTACCGGATCCGGTATCGACTGGCGTGGCAACGTCGGGCGATGGCATCATGGTGAACTCGGCAGAGCTCGATGGCCTGGGAAAGGTTGACGCGATCGCAAGGGCGATCGAAGTGCTCGAGGCCCGCGGCACTGGTCGTGCGACCACGACGTACCGGCTTCGTGACTGGCTCATCTCGCGGCAGCGTTACTGGGGAACTCCGATCCCCATTCTTTACGGTGAAGACGGCTCGATGCGTCCGGTCGCGGAGGACACGCTTCCTGTGGAGCTGCCAGACGCTGCAGGGCTCGATCTCAAACCGAAGGGTTCTTCCCCACTTGGGGCAGCAACGGAGTGGGCGACCGTCACCGATCCAACGACCGGTGAGACGCTGCGACGCGATCCAGACACCATGGACACCTTTGTTGATAGCTCATGGTATTTTTTCCGCTTCCTGTCGGCGAGTGATCCGACGCAAGCATTCGACCCCGAAGCAGCCAAGAAGTGGGCTCCAGTCGACCAGTATGTTGGCGGTGTTGAGCATGCGATCTTGCACCTGCTCTACTCACGCTTCATCACCAAGGTGATGTTCGATCTTGGATACATCGACTTTGAAGAACCCTTCCTCGACATGCTCAACCAAGGCATGGTATTGCTTGACGGCGCAAAAATGTCCAAGTCGAAGGGCAACCTCGTCGAGTTTGCGTCGGAGCTCAGCGCACATGGTGCGGACGCACTGCGCGTCACGCTCGCATTCGCCGGCCCGCCTGAAGATGACATTGACTGGGCGGATGTTTCGGTGCAGGGGTCTGCAAAATTCCTCGCACGGGCGTGGCGGATCGCTCATGACATTGAGCTCTCGGGTTCGAATGCAACCGATTTTGCTGCAGGCAATCCGGCGCTTCGGAAGAGCACGCATCAACTGTTGGCAGACGGGCCGGGGCTCGCTGAGTCATACAAATTCAACGTCATCGTTGCCCGACTCATGGAGCAAGTAAACGTTACTCGCAAGGCGATCGACTCAGGGTGCGGGGTGGCCGATCCCGCAGTTCGTGAGTCTGCCGAGGCGATTGCGGTCATTCTGTCGCTATTCGCTCCATATGCCGCTGAAGACATGTGGTCGATGCTCGGTCACGAGCCGACGGTTGCGCTCTCGAAGTGGCCCACGGCAGATGAATCCTTGCTCGTTGACGACGAGGTGACGATGATTGTTCAGGTCGATGGCAAGCTTCGCGACAAGCTCACCGTGTCGGCGACCATTAGCGAAGCCGACGCGGAATCTGCTGCGCGCGCGTCTGTGAATGCGCAGCGCGCGATTGGCGATCGATTGATTGCCAATGTGATTGTGAGGGTGCCAAAGGTCGTTTCGATTGCGACAAAACCCGCAGCGTAAAGAGTTGTCCACTCAGCGCATCTGAACCTGGGTATGTGCGAGTTATGCACGGTTGAGTAATCGACGGCTTCCGTGACTCGAATCGCTGCGATTCTTGCGGCATGCACTCACTCAGATCGCTCGAACCGAACGAACGCACCGTAGAACCCGGTCGATGGGGGAGAGTTCCGGCGGCCGCTGGCGCTGAGGTCGATCCCATCACCTGGGAGGAATCGCCGTCGCTACGCACGCGACTTACCCGTGCGATGAGTGTGCCCGCAGTAGTAGGTGTCGCAGTGTTCATCGTGGTGCTCGTAGCCACAGCGCTCATTGTGCTGCGAGGAATATCGGCGGATACGGCACAGTCCTCTACCGAGGCACAGGCCTTAGCCCGTATGGATTCCACTGAGGAGCAACCCATCGACCTTGCCAATAGTGGCGCGCTAGGCGACGATGCAGGGACAAGCAGTGCAGGAACAACCGGCGAGTCCGGCGCATCAGCCTCGTCGGTGATGGTGCACGTCGTCGGTGAGGTACAGCGCCCCGGAGTCGTTGAACTGACCGCAGGTTCAAGAGTGATTGATGCGATCGCCGCAGCGGGTGGAGCAAACGATCAGGCAGGTCTTGGGGGAGTCAACCTTGCAAGAGTTGTGGCCGATGGAGAACAGATTCTGGTTCCAGATGCTGAGGCTGCCGCTGAGCTCACTGCCTCTGGGGTTACGCAGATCCCAGAGGCGCCACTCACTGGTGGATCGACGACTGGAATGATCAATCTGAATCACGCGACTGCGGAGGACCTGGAACGATTGCCAAAGATAGGCCCGGCACTCGCTGCAAGAATCGTGGAATGGCGTGAATCTCATGGCGGATTTAAGAATATTGAGCAACTGCTTGAAGTAAGCGGTATCGGCGCGAAGACACTCGAACAGTTTCGCGATCAGGTAGTTGTATGAGTTCGGAGGGTGCCGAACCCTCGCGCGGGCAGTCGTCGATTCAGATCGGGCCCTCATCTCAAACCGAGCCTATTCGGGGCCTGTGGCGCGTGTTGACACCTGCGTTGTTCTGCTGGGCGATGTCAGCTGTGCTGATTCATGTGCCCGGTACCGGTCGGATCGTCGTCATAGTGACGGCGACCGCTGGCGTGGTGGCGTGCGTGTGGTCATTGGTGCAGAAGCGAACAACTGCAGCTGTCGGACGTCCAATGCGCGTGAAGCGAAATCTCGGAATCCTACTCATATCGTGTGCGGTCATGTTGTGTGTGAGCGTGCAAATTGATGTCGCTGAGCAGGCACGCGCGGCACCGGCGCTAACATCTGCGGCCGACGGTGCAAGGACCGTCTCCGTTTCAGCGTCGCTGTCTGGATTCCCGTCGTCCTCTGACGGGTTCGACGGGATAGCGCGAGGATGGGTTCGGGCTTCCGTGTCCTCTGTTGACGGTGCTCAAGTATCGCAGCGAGTTCCATTCATGTTGTGGTTACCGAGCGTTGCGCCAGAACTGTGGTTCCCTGGTACTGAGGTGACTGCCACCGGCAGATTGGAACGTGCACCGCCGGAGAGCCGTACGGCGTATGAGATGCAGGTGACCCACATTGAAGCGGTGGAAACCACGAACGATGTCTCTTCGTGGTTGGGTGTGCTCGCGGCCACGCTGCGAACACACCTGCGAACCGCGGCAGAACAGCAGTCCGGCGCAGAACTCGTTCCAGGCTTCGCGGTAGGGGACACGAGCCTGGTGGGTGAGGAACTCGAAGCGCTCATGCTGGAGTCGAGCCTCTCGCATCTTGTTGCCGTTTCGGGGGCAAATTGCGCGCTTGTTGTGGGCGCTGTCGTCGCTTTGGTGTCACGGCTTCGCGGTGGTCGCCGATTGAGAATGATCATCGCGGTAGGTGGACTCTTGCTGTTTGTTGTGCTTGTCGGACCAGACCCGAGCGTACAGCGAGCCTCGATCATGGCCGGAGTCATGCTTCTGTCGGGCTTTGGTGGGAAGCGTGGCAAAGCGCTTCCCGCGCTGGGCCTCGCGGTTATCCTCCTGCTCGCTGCAGACCCCTGGCAGTCGGTGCAGCCGGGCTTTGCGCTTTCGGTTGTCGCGACGGGCGGTATCTTGCTGTGGACGCCTTCGGTTGAGCGTTGGCTTCGATTAACGATGAAATTCCCCAGGGTTCTCGCTCTCCCGCTTGCGGTTGCCTGCGTGGCACAGTTCGCCTGCGCGCCGATGCTATTACTTCTCCAACCGGGGCTTGCGCTCGGTGGTATCGTTGCGAACCTGATTGCAGCGCCCGCAGCCCCGGCGGGTACAGCGATCGGGATGCTGGCAATGCTCGCACTGCCACTTCATGAGGGGCTTGGTAATGCTTTGGTGTGGTGCGCAACGTGGCCTGCGCGGTGGGTTGAAGCGGCTGGCACGCTCAGTGTGACGCTCCCACTGGCGAGACTGTATTGGCCGGGTGGTTGGGGCGGTGCTCTGTTGCTCGGTACCGTACAGGTGCTCGCTTATGTCGTACTGATGATCCGTTCAGGGAGTATCACGGCACGAAACGGAGAGAATCTCTCGCGAGTGCATCCGTGGCGGCTGTTGCAGAACGCGCCGCTGCGCCTGCGTATGTTGTCGCAAGTTCTTGCAGGCCTTGCTGCCGGTGTGATCGTGGCCCTCGTCATTGTCGTGCCGGCCACCGTCAGGTTGGGAGTCCCTCGCGATTGGGCGGTGGTGTCATGCGACGTTGGACAAGGGGACGCAACGCTATTACGGGATCCACGTGATCCTGAGACGGTGATACTGGTCGACACGGGGGACGATCGAGAGAAGCTGAACGCATGCCTCGACCTCTTTGGCGTTGATCGGATCACCCTCCTCATTCTCACTCACGATGATCGTGATCATGTGGGGGCCGCGTCAGCGGTATTACCACGGAGCAGTCGTGTTCTTATTGCCCCTGCAAGTGAGGATCAGCAGGCAGATCGTCCTCTCGTCGCGCAGATCGAGGAGTCAGGGATGCAGCCAAAAGTGGGGAGTGCAGGGATGAAAGGTGGCTCAGAGCTGGGACTGCGCTGGCAAGTCATTGGGCCCGAGACTGAGCATCCGCACGAAGACACGAATGCCGCCAGTCTCGTACTCATGGTTCACATCAGTGGTACGAATATCTTGCTACTCGGTGATACGGGTGATCCCGAACAACGGTGGCTCAGGGAATCATATCCGCAGCTGAGCGCAGAGATCGTGAAAGTTGCACACCATGGTTCCAAAGATCAGGCGGCTGGCTATTATCGTGCAGTGGCCCCGAATCTTGCTCTCGTATCTGTTGGTGAGAATCGTTACGGTCATCCGAACCGAGCGCTCCTAGACGAACTTCGCGGAATTGGTGCGGCCGTGTTGCGCACAGACACACACGGCTCTATTGCGATCACCCTGAACCCGTCTGGCGAGATTGATGCCTGGTCTGCGGGTTCTGTCGGTGCAAACGGGTAGGGTAATTGCGTGGCAGTGCACAGAATACCCAAGCTCGAATGGATGGAAGCGACCCCGGCTCCCGTGGTGCTGGTGACCGGCCCGGAAGAGTTTTTTGCGGATCGAGCCTCTCAGCGAATTCGAGACCTGCTCCGGAGTGCAAATAGTGAGCTTGAGGTGCATGATATTGATGCGGCATCGTATGGGGCAGGGGAGCTGTTCACGATTGCGAGTCCGTCGCTCTTTGCCGAGCCTCGTCTGATTCGTGTCTCTGGTGTCGAGAAGTCCTCAGATGCGTTTATTGAAGACGCTAAACGCTATGTCGCTGAGTCCGCGGATGACACCACGCTGGTGCTGCGACACACCAATGGTCAGCGTGGCAAGGGGCTACTTGACGCGGTGCGCAAAATTCCGGGCGCAATTGAAATTCCGTGCCCTGAGCTGAAGAAAGATCAAGAACGCCTCACCTTTGCCCAGGGGGAGTTACGCAGACTCGGCGCACAGGCTACCCCGGGGGCAGTACGCATGCTGGCCGCAGCGTATGCCTCAGGCAGCATTTCTGAGCTTGCTGGTGCCTGTGCGCAGTTGGTGTCAGATGTTGGCACGCAGATTACCGAGGAAGCAGTTAACCGTGCGACCGAGGGCAGGGTCGAAGCGAGCGGCTTCAAAGTTGCTGACGCGGCAATCGCAGGGAAACGTGCCGACGCGCTTGTCTTGCTGCGTCAGTCCATGCTTTCTGGTACATCGCCGATTCCAATTCTGGCCGTACTCAACATGAAGCTCCGGGGCATGGCCCGTGTGTACAGTGCGCCCGGTTCAAGCGGGCAACTCGCGAAGCAGTTTGGGATGGCTCCGTGGATGGTTGAGCGCGCGATGAAGGACATACGTGGTTGGCAAGAGACTGACCTAGCCCGAGCGATTGACCTTGCGGCAGAGACCGAGCTGAACCTGAAGGGTGGCAGCCGAGACCCAGAGTTTGCGATCGAACGATTTGTGTCCTTCGTTGCAATGCGTGGGCGCTTGACGCGGTAGTGCACAAAAAACAGCAGGCCCCGCATAATTGCGGAGCCTGCTGTGAAAAGCTAAATGCTTAGATCGCTGCGACCTGCGCGGCAATCTTCGACTTGCGATTTGCAGCCTGCTTCTTGTGGATAACACCCTTCGAAACAGCCTTGTCGAGCTTGCGGGTCGCGACCTTGAGGTTCGTCTCTGCAGCGGCCTTGTCGCCTGCTGCCACAGCCTCACGGGTCTTGCGAACTACAGTGCGAAGCTCGCTCTTGTACGCCCGGTTACGCTCGGTTGCCTTCGCGTTGGTCTTGATGCGCTTGATCTGCGACTTAATATTTGCCACGTTAAATAGTGTCCTTTAGTACGGGTTGACAGTTCATTCCGTTCGGTGAGAGAGGGCACCTCGCGGGTTGTGTGGTCGATACCACACGCAAGCCAAGAACTTACTTTATCAGAAACTCGCGTTGATCGCACTGTAGTTCTCTTCGTATGTTGCGGAGATGCCCGATCACGCCGCTTTGAACCCAATGAGTTCGATGGAATTGGTTCGCCACCAAGACATGGGATACTGGAAGGTAATGTCTCCTCGCAGTGTAACCCCACCAAAGCCGGCGTCGACTGACCCCGCGCAGATTCGCAATTTTTGCATCATCGCGCACATCGACCACGGTAAGTCGACGCTTGCTGACCGCATGCTGCAAGTCACGGGTACGGTGTCCGACCGCGACATGCGCGCACAATTCCTTGACAACATGGAGATTGAGCGTGAGCGCGGAATTACCATTAAGTCGCAGGCCGTGCGTATGCACTGGCAGGCGGAGGGCCTCGAATACGCCCTCAACATGATTGACACCCCGGGTCACGTCGACTTCAGCTATGAGGTCTCACGCTCGCTTGCCGCGTGCGAAGGCGCGATCCTGCTGGTCGATGCGGCCCAAGGCATAGAAGCCCAAACTCTCGCGAACCTGTACCTTGCAATGGAGAATGACCTCGAGATCATTCCTGTGCTGAATAAGATCGATCTCCCCTCCGCAGATCCCGAGCGAGTTGCGCGCGAGATCTGTGACCTCATTGGCGGTAACCCCGAAGACATCCTGAAGGTATCGGGCAAGACCGGTATGGGAGTTGAAGAGCTTCTCGACCACGTGGTGGAACGGATACCTGCACCCGTTGGTGACGCAGAAGCGCCCGCGCGTGCAATGATTTTTGACTCCGTCTATGACGCGTACCGTGGCGTTGTCACGTATGTGCGCGTCGTCGATGGCAAACTTGTGCCGCGCGAGAAGATCCAGATGATGTCCACGGGAACCGAGCACGAAGCGCTCGAAATTGGTGTCATGTCGCCGGGCCCGACTCTTTCGCAAGGTCTCGCTGTCGGCGAGGTCGGCTATCTTATTACCGGTGTGAAAGACGTACGTCAGTCAAAAGTTGGTGACACGATCACCACGAAACATCACGGGGCGGCAGAACCACTCGACGGCTACACTGACCCGAAGCCCATGGTGTTCTCGGGCTTGTACCCGCTTGACGGTTCCGACTATCCCGTCCTGCGTGAGGCACTCGACAAGCTCAAACTGTCTGACGCCGCGTTGTTGTACGAGCCCGAGACTTCTGTCGCGCTCGGCTTCGGGTTCCGCTGTGGCTTCCTGGGTCTCCTCCACCTCGAGATCATTAGCGAGCGCCTTCGCCGTGAATTCAACCTTGACCTTATTGCGACCGCGCCGAGCGTGGTCTACGAGGTAACGAAGGAAGATGGCGGCGTCGTCGTTGTCACGAACCCGTCTGAGTACCCAGACGGCAAGATCGCTTCAGTGAGCGAACCAATGGTGCGCACGGCGCTGCTTGCTCCCAAGGAGTATGTCGGAACGATTATGGAACTGTGCCAGTCACGGCGCGGAACACTGTTGGGTATGGAATACCTCGGCGAGCGTGTTGAATTGCGGTACAACATGCCCCTGGGCGAGATCGTGTTCGACTTCTTCGATCATCTGAAAAGCCGCACCCAGGGTTACGCGAGCCTCGATTACGAGCCGAGCGGTCAGCAGGAAGCTGATCTCGTAAAGGTCGACATTCTGCTGCAGGGCGAACAAGTTGATGCGTTCAGCGCGATTGTGCACCGCGACAGCGCTTACTCCTATGGGACGTTGATGACCGAGCGTCTACGCAAGCTCATTCCCAGGCAGCAGTTCGAGGTGCCAATTCAGGCGGCTATCGGTGCCCGTGTCATTGCACGCGAGACGATTCGGGCGATCCGCAAGGATGTGCTCGCGAAATGTTATGGCGGAGACATCAGTCGTAAGCGTAAGCTCCTTGAGAAGCAAAAAGAGGGCAA
>JBQEBC010000052.1:0-16804 GCA_052106035.1 Leucobacter sp.
TTCGGTTTTCATTTCCCTCAACTCTAATCGGCCGCGCACACCTTACCTGCATTTACGGGCCTCGATAGGTTCGCGGCAACGAAACGGGGGTGCTATATCGAAGCTCGCAGTAGTCGGCCCGGAGCGTCGCCTCACGTGCACGGAAGGCCTCAGCAGGCGGGACGATTGCTTGTGACTGACTGGGACGAATGTTGGCAGTGGAAGGTAATGCATGTGCGGTAACTGGATTCGTGCCGCATTTCCCGGTGTACTAGATACATGAAGATTACGATTCCGGAAGACTGCGGTAATTCGCCGCGAATGGACATTATCAGCCAGGCATCGGTCGAGTGGGCAGCTGGTAATACAGAACTCTTACAGTCGCGCCTTACCGATGAATTTCGCTGGGTGCTTGTGGGCTCTAACGGAGGGGAGGACAACGTGATCCCGCAGCTCCCGGGCGATGCCGAATCAATCGAGATACACACGACTATCAATCACGGGAAGGCTGCGGCGTGTGAGGGATTCATGCGCATCGGTAATACACGCGTAGATTTTTGCCATATTTTTTACTTCACCGGAGCAGCTAAGTCGGCAAAGATCGCGGAAGTGCGAACCTTTCTCATCTCTCGCTAGATGCTAGGTTTACACACAAACAATACGACCGTGATTTGAGTAACGAAGCTTATAACAGGGGGTCACCTTGGCTGAACCGGCAAAAGGCCCGAAATCGTATTTTCCATCGATCGAGCAGAAGTATGGCAAGTCGATCGAGGCCTGGTTTGAGGAGCTCAAACCTCACGCAGGCAAGAAACATATGGATCAGGTCACGTTCTTGAAAGAACAGGGGATGGGCCACGGCCACGCCAACGCCCTCGTTCATGTGTTCCGTGCAGAGCGTGGTGGCGCTGAATAGCTCATCACCACCACGCTCAAGCAGAGTAGGTATGCCTGGTTATGCCCGAGCGCGACCGAAATGCTGAAGTAGCTCTTCGGCAAGCTCTTCAGGCTGCTCATCGGGAACCCAGTGTCCAGCGCCGGTGATTATTCTCTCGTGGACGTCGCCCTTCACGAGAGGGATAAGAGATTCACGGACTTCTGTTCCGCGACCCCACTCTCCCGACCCGCCAACTGCCAGCACCGGTACTTCAACGGGCGTGGATACGGTCGCTGCGGTGATGTCGAGGCGATCTTGCTCGGTCGTGCGATACAGCTCAAAGCCTGCTGACAACGAGTGAGGCTGGGAGTATGCCTCCGCATATTCGGCACGGTGCTCCGGGGAGATCGCCTCGGCGGTGAGCCCGAAATTGTCGAAGAACCACCCCACGTAAAGATCCTCGCGGCCTTTGACGAGCGCCTCGGGCAGTGAGACCGCATTGTGGAATCCATGGTGCCAACGGTGACCACCCTGCGCCATGTCAGGAAGTGACGTGCTGGGGACAGCAACGTCGACCACCGACAATGAGCGAACGAACTCTGGATGGTGCGCAGCGATCGAGAATGCAACGACACCACCCCAGTCATGACCGACCACGTGGAATGAATCCATCCCGAGATGATCAACAAGCAGACTGGCAACTTCAGCTGCAAGTGTCTTCTTGTCAAACGCTGCGTCTGAGGGAAGTGAACTCGCCCCAAGCCCCCGGAGATCCGGCGCAATGACTGTGTGATGCTCGGCAAGGTGCGGAATCACCGATGCCCAGCAGGTGCTCGTCTGCGGGAATCCGTGAATAAGTACCACGGGGGAGCCGCTTCCTGAGCGAAGATAATGCATCGTCGTTCCGGAAGCGAGTAGTGCCCGCTCGGAAACCACTTCAATGTGACGCATGTGTGGATCAATTCCTTTGTGAGTGTGTGACTACTTAGGCTGTACAGCGGCAGCGAGCTCTGGGGTCCACTTGGATTCCCAAGTGTCATAGATCGGCTGGACGAACTCGCGGAACGAGGCAAGTTCCTCGTCAGTGAGCTCAACGACTGAGATATTTTCTTTGATCTCGACCAGTTGCTCGGCCTCGCGCTCACGAATGAACTCAATCTCGTACGCATTTGCTTCGGCGGCCGCCTCTTCGAGAAGCTGTTGGTCCTGGTCGCTCAGCGAGTTGTAAAGGTCGAGGTTCATGCTGAGAATCAGCGGATCGAATACATAGTTAGAGATACTCAAGTATTCAGTCACTTCATCGAGCCCACCCGAATTGATGAGGTCGATGGAGTTCTCATGGCCATCTACCGTGCCGTTTTGCAATGATGTGAACAACTCGTTGAAGCTCATGACTACCGGATCAGATCCGAAACTATTGAAGATGTCGAGCGTCAACGGGGAGCCAGGCACGCGAAGCTTTTGGCCGTTCAGATCCTCAGGGCTTCGTACCTCACGAACGTTGCTGCTGAAATGACGGAATCCGTTCTCGGCGAACCCAAGGAACTTGATGCCCATTTCTTCCAGGAGATCAGAGTACGCCTGCTGCACTTCAGGATCTTCGAGTACTGAATCCACCTCTTCGTAATTGGAGAACAGGAATGGTGCGGCGATTGCGCTGAAGCGATCGTCGAATGAGGAGTACTGGATCGCCGAGGTGTAGCTCAGCGCTTTTGCGCCTTCCATAAGCTGTTCGATTCCGGCGGATGTATCCCCGCTCGAAAGCGTCTCATTGGCAAATACGGTCACGTCAATGCGACCGTCAGAGCCCTCGTTGAGGAGCTCGGCAAACTTCTCCGAGCCAGCCCACCAAGCGGAGGTCTCGCTCGTGGTGATGGACATATCCCAGGTGTAGTTTTCGTCGTTTGAATGAGATTCTGCGGAGCCCGGTTGGC
The DNA here is from genome assembly GCA_052106035.1 of Leucobacter sp. Taxonomy (GTDB): domain Bacteria; phylum Actinomycetota; class Actinomycetes; order Actinomycetales; family Microbacteriaceae; genus Leucobacter. The sequence goes on from JBQEBC010000052.1 coordinate 2,791, forward strand.
TGGTGCAGGCCGCAAGGCCTACTACGCACAACAGCGCGGTGGCGGTTGCTAGATAGCGATTCATGAGTTCTCCTCGTTGAGTGTAGTAAAGCAGCGCGGACAAATCTGCGTTTTTCCACATCACGGTGTGAAGTGCGCTTGGTCTTGACCGCGGCGTCAACACGATGGTTTCAAGAAACTCATCGTCAATTCACAATTGAAGCCAGAATTGTCGCCTTGATCAATGACCTCATTTGCACCTGTGCTGTGCTAATTTGCACATATGGCAGCTATGCAGGACACAGCGTCAGCGGATCTCAACGCAGATGACTTTCTCACGTTCCTCGAAGTTGCGCGCACCGGCAGATACTCCGCCGCGGCAGAACGATTGTCTGTTAACCACACGACAGTTTCTCGGCGTATTGCTCGCCTTGAGGACGCGCTGAACGGGCGAGTTCTGGCTCGTGGCCCACTGGGTGCTTGGGAAGCCACCAAGCTCGGTGAACGACTTCTTGAGGCAGCACACCAGATCGAGGCAGCAGTGAAAAGTGTGGTCGTCGAGAACCCTGACGGAACCATCAGTGGAACGGTGAGGGTCTCAGCGCCTGACGGATTCGCGTCGTACATTCTGGCGCCCGCCGCAGCGATGGTGCGAAAGCAATTTCCACTGATTTCGATAGAGATCGTGACGATGACGCGCCGAGCCCTGCAGCAGCGGTCTGATATTGACATTGAAGTCGTCGTTGGAGAACCCCAGGTGAACCGTGCAGAAACTATGCAATTGTGTGAGTACATGTATGGGTTGTATGCGTCAAAAGAGTACCTGGAGAGTCGACCCGCCCCCACGGATATGGAGTCGCTCGGAACCCATCCCATCATCTACTTTGCTGACACGATGCTGCAGGTTGACGCCCTTGACGTGCTCCCAAAGTTTGACGTAGCTCGGCAAAGCACGATCTCGGGCAGCAACACGTTTGTGCACGTCGAAGCAACTCGAGCGGGAGCCGGAATCGGCTTGCTCGCAAGCTATATGGCGGGCCGCCACAGCGAGCTTGTCAGAGTCATGCGGGGCGTGATCGACATCCCACTGAGCTACTGGTTAGTATCGCGCAGCGACACGTTGCAGCGACCAGAGGTTGCTGTACTGATCCGAGAACTCAAAGCCATGGCAGAGGCGATGCAATCGGACCTATCTGGAGCGGAAGATTAGGCGCGACGCTTCGCCCAGGTAAGTTGGAGGGGTGAATGAATCTCTGAAACCAGCTGTCTACTCCGCAGTTGCCGGCAAGCCAGACGCGGCCGCGACTCATCGAGTCGTGTTTCTCCACGGACTCTTTGGCCGTGGGCGCAATTTCAATACGATCGCGGGGGCACTCGCACCCGAAGTGCAGAGTTTGCTCGTGGATCTCCCAAACCATGGGAAGTCTGCATGGACGGCAGATTTCGATTATGACGAGATGGCAGATCTCGTTGCGACTCACCTCAGAGAAGGTTTTGCGGCAGGTGGCCCGGTCGATGTCGTTGGGCACTCGATGGGCGGCAAGGTCGCGATGGTGCTCGCTTTACGGCACCCTGATATTGTGCGGCGACTCGTCGTCGTCGACATCGCTCCGGTTGTTTCTGATCCGGCACAGGGCAACTTCAGTCACCTCTTATCGTCGCTCGCGAATGTGGATCTCGCGCGGGTGAAACGCCGCTCCGACGCAGATGAGATGCTGCAAGAGCCCATTCCTCAAATTGGAGTGCGCGGTTTTCTCATGCAGAACCTCAAACACGGGGACTCAGGGTTTTTCTGGGAACCGAACCTCACAATGCTCCACGCGGAGCTTGCAACAATTATGGGGTTCCCCGATATGAAAGGCACCCAGTTCACCGGACCGGTGTTATGGATCCGCGGCAGCAAGTCAGACTATGTTGCAGATGCTGCGATGCCGACTATGCGCGAGCTCTTCCCAGACGTCGAGCTCTTCACAATTCAGGGTTCGGGGCACTGGGTGCACTCTGAGAAGCCGGCAGAGTTCACGGCGGCGCTTCGCGGCTTTCTTCTCTGACACGTACAAAGGTCGCGTTCATGCCACATTCAACATATCTCGACGCACTGTTCAGTCTCTCCGGCAAACGGGCCCTCGTTACCGGAGGAAGTTCGGGCATTGGCCGTGCGATTGCGCTCGCGCTGGCGGGAGCAGGGGCGCACGTAGTCATCGCCGCCCGTACGACAGCAGATATTGACGCGGTGGTGAAAGAAGCACTCTCGAAGGGTGGATCAGCTGAAGGCGTCACCGCTAATTTATCAACTCGAGTGGGTATCCACGCACTTGCTGATGCGGTGAGCGACATCGACATAGTAGTGAACTCGGCTGGTGTGAATATTCGCCCGCCAATGTCCAACCTCACCGAGAGTGATTGGGATGTGACGATGGCGGTGAACCTCGAAGCACCATTTATTCTCGGGCAGCGACTCTCGCCTGCGATGGTCTCCCGAGGTTACGGACGATTGATCCACGTCAGCTCGCAACAGGCCCACCGTCCGTTTGCATCGAGCGGCGCCTATGGCGTCTCTAAGGCAGCGGTTGAATCGCTCGCGAGAGTGCAGTCGGAGGCGTGGGCGCCGCATGGCGTAACCGCAAACACGCTCGTGCCAGGATTTGTGCAGACACGGTTGAACGAACGCCTCTCTGCGGACCCGGGCGTGGTTGAATCGCTCGCCGCACGTACATTGGTGGGGCGAAATGGGCGTCCGGGAGACTTTGCAGGTATCGCCGTCTTTCTCGCAGGTAACTCGTCCGCGTACATCACCGGACAAACCATTCCGGTCGATGGGGGCTTCTCAACGCATTAGCCCCAAGACGCTGCACCCGGCCTGAGCCTGGCTTCCCACGGGCCGATTACTTGAATTCCTGGTGCTTGCGACTCATACTGAAAATGAACACATTTCACTGACAAAGGAGCATTATGACCGCGACACTGGCAACATACATCGCTCTCCCGGGCACGATGGCCGAGGCGATGGAGCACTGGCACGAAGTTTTGGGTGGGGAGCTGGAAATTCTCCGATACGGCGACATGCCGCCGATGCCCGATATGCCGTTTGAGCCTGACCCAAAGACGGTCGCTCATGCGACGCTGAAGACCCCGGGCGGAGAAATCGCTGGTGGTGATTCGATGGATCCCGGGACAGATTACCCGGTTCGTGGTACTGCTTATTCGCTGCTGTATACGACTGACTCTGCGGATGAGGCACGCGGCTTCATCGATAAGTTTGTCGAGGGTGGCGGATCAGTGGGCATGCCATTCGAGCAGGCTCCGTGGGGAGATTGGTACGGCCAGGTGTTTGACCGCTACGGCGTGATGTGGGCTTTCTCCTGCGAAGCGCCAAAGTCTTGAACTTCTGATTGAGGTCGCGAGTAGCTACTCGGTGAGACAGAAGGGGTGACCGGCGGGGTCCAGAAAAACAAGCCACCCGTCAGCTTCCCCTGGTTGCGCCGAGTGCAAGGTCGCTCCGGCCGCCAACACGGTCGGGGTTGCCTCAACAATTGATGGCACACGAAAGTCAAGGTGTGCTTGCTGCGGGATCGGCCCATCCGGCCACGTCGGTGGGATGTAGGTCTCGACCTGCTGAAAGGCGATGCGAAAGTTCGTGCTGGTGCCCTCGGGAGGCAGCACGTTGACCCAGTCTGGTTCTTCTTCGTTAACGTCGACCTCCCATCCCAGCAGCGTTGCATAGAACTCGGCGAGAGGTCGCGCGTCGGGGCAATCGAGGGCAAAGGTGTGCATCGTTGCAGCAATTGAGAGACTCATCCTCGGAGTGTACGTCTCGCTCACAACCCCTGTCTATGCCTCTTCTCGCGCAACTCTTGATCAGGGTTCAGACACGCGCGAGAAGTCACAGGAGTTTCAAATGGCGCCGGGTTAGCCTCAAGACATGAGCACTTCAGGGACTGTTCCACGAATGCCAGAAACTGTCGGAGATGAGATCACGATCTCCCCGAGCGAGCTTCGCGAACTCGGTAATCAAATGCAACGGTTCTTGCTCGAGTATCAATTTGCGATGCAAGAGGTCGAAACGAAGCTCGCCATTCTCCGTGAAGAGTTCGTGCACATGCACGAGTACAACCCAATTGAGCATGTATCGAGTCGGGTGAAGTCGCCCGAGAGTCTGATCTCGAAGGTGCAGCGCCGCGGTGTGGATCCTGATATGGACTCGATCCGCCGTGAAATTCATGACGTCGCAGGGGTTCGAGTGACATGTGCATTTATTCGAGATGTCTACCAGCTGTTCGATCTGCTTACCCAGCAAGATGACATTACGGTGCTTGAGGTAGAGGACTACATCGAACACCCTAAACCCAACGGGTATAAGAGTCTGCACACGATTATTTCTGTGCCTGTGTATCTGTCAACCGGGCGAATCGATGTGCCCGTCGAGGTGCAGTTTCGCACCATTGCAATGGATTTCTGGGCGAGCCTTGAGCACAAGATTTTCTACAAGTATCAGCGACAGGTGCCAGCACAGCTCCTTGATGATTTGAAGAGCGCTGCGGTCACCGCCTCCGAACTTGATAACCGAATGCAAAGCCTCCACGTGCAGATGCACGGAGAACAGCCGGCGACATCTCCGATTAACCTTCGCGAGATCCGAGAGGTGCGAGAACGCATTCGAAAGGTGTAACTGGGTGCTCTGCGGTGACGGTGCACCTAAGCTCGAACTGTGAATGAAAGTGAGTATCTCCCCGGTGGTTCGGGAGGCGTGTGGCGTATTCAGGACGTGCACGGTGTGACCCGCATCCATCGACCGACGGGCGCCTGGACACCGGCAGTGCACGAACTGCTGAACCACCTGCGAGTGCGCGGGCTCGACGGCGTGCCCGAAGTGATCGGTTATGACGAGCAGGGTCGAGAAGTACTCAGCTACCTGCCCGGAGACACGCTCGATCCTGAACACGAAATGGTGAGCGACGATGCCCTGGCATCTGCTGCAGCCTGGCTGTACCGCTTCCATGTTGCCGTTGCAGATTTTACGCCTGAGAGTAACCAATGGCGTCAGGGCGAGCAGCTCGTTGCACGTGACGAGGGCGAGATCATTTGTCACAATGACACGGGGCTCTATAACTGGGTGATTGTCGATGGAGAGTTCGCTGGCATGATCGATTGGGATCGCGCGGGGCCGGGGCAACCAATCGATGACCTTGCCTTTCTGTGCTGGTCGGGGGTGCCTCTGCTCCGTGAGATCCCTCTCGAAGAGACCGCTCACCGGCTTACCCTCGCTGCCACGGCATATGGGGGAGTCACGCCGCATGATCTGCTCGATGCAGTGACGCACCGAATGGGGCTTATCGCGAGCCGTTGGCGAGTAGGCCTGAGTAATGGTGACGCTGGCACGCTCGCGCTTCAGAAATCCGGAATCATGGCGCGGCACGAAGCGAGAGTTGCGGCATTTACTGCCAGGTGCGAGCAGATTCGTGCACTGTTGTAACCGAGGGCGAACCCAAAGGAGTGGCACATGATTTATGCAGGAACTGGTTTCACGATTGGTGACGGCGGAATTGAAACCGCGCTCGAGGAACGCCTCGGGCAGGTGCTTCCAGAGTTTGCTGCGTACGTGATGCTTGATACCCATGCTGGGCGTAAGGCATTGCGCGAGTATTACCGCCCGTTCATTGAGCTTGCCGCTGAGCGAAACATTCCGCTGCAGCTTGACACTGCTACCTGGCGGGCGAACCCCGATTGGATCGCGCGTGTTGACGGGGAACTCGGGCCAGTTGCAGCGGCTTCACGACTCGATACGCTCAATACCGATGCAGTGACGCTCGTGCGCGAACTTGCCACGCGCATTGCTCCCGAGGCAAAGGTCGAGATATACGGTGTGGTGGGGCCGAGATTTGACGACTTCGATGCTGCACAGCGCATGACAGCCGACGAAGCAGAGGCCTATCATGCACCTCAAGTGCAATCGCTCGCCTATGCAGGGGCGGATCGTGTGTGCTCGGTGACCACGTTGGACGCTGCAGAAGGGCTCGGCGTTGTTCGTGCGGCGCTCGCCGTCTCGGTGCCCGTTGTCGTGTCGTTCACAGTAGGATCTGATGGGCTCCTTGCCGATGGCAGCACACTTGCAACCGCGATTCGTGTGGTTGACGCGGGCAGCGATAGCCGCGCATTGGGGTTCGCGGTGAATTGCGCGCACCCATCAGAAGTGGTGCGGGGGATTGACCCACAGGCGCCTGAAATGGCGCGCATACTTGGATTTCGGTTGAACGCGGCGCATGAGGGGGATGACGGTCCAGGCGACGCGCCAACGGCATTCGCCGAGGGAGTAGCACAACTTGCGAGGCTCGTTCCGAACGCAACGCAGTTCGGTGGGTGTTGCGGCACCGATATTCCACATATCAAGGAACTTGCTGAGGCGCTATGAGCGCTCCTGGTGCAGTTACTCAGGCTGCAGCGGGCATTTCGTCAGTGATCGTCGTTTAGGCTGGTGCTTGTGAGCAAAGATCCACTGGAAGAACTGTTTGGGCCGCGCGATGACGATGAGTCAGGCGCTGCGTCAACGTTTGACGACGATGTGGCTACAAAAGCGAATGATGAAGTTGAAACTCGTGCCGAGACTGTTCCCGCAGATGCCGTCACGACCGCGTTCGAGTCAGTGCCTGACGCTACACCTGATTCAGCGGACGATGCCAGTGTTGGTGACCCCACGTTTGACTGGTCTGAATTTGAGGTGTCTGATACCGCTTCGATAGATCCCGATGCGATAGATCCGGTCGACCCGGAATCATCAACATCGGCAGCAGCGGCCGTGCCTGCGGCGGCATCAGCTTTTGCTTTTCAACAGCGAAAAATGGCAGACGACTTGGCTACTAAGCCGGTTCCGGCCGCGGGTAAGCGCTCTGCGAAGGCATTGCCGTGGATCATTGTTGGTGTCGTCGCGCTTCTCCTGCTCGTCGGGGCACTGATCTTCGTGAACTCAATTCAGGCGCCTGAAGCCGCTCCTGAACAGACGACCGAGGCGCCGGTCACTGAAGACACGCCAACCGAGGATACCGAAGAGACCCCGACCGAAGCGCCAGAAGAAACGCCGACTGAGGAGCCTGCTGAGGATCAGGCGCCCGTTGTGGATCCGGGAGCGACATTCCCCATGGAAATCGCACCGTTGGGGATCTCCGTTGATGTCTCACAGCAGCTCACCAACGTGGAGTGGTTTAGCCAGGTAGGGCCTCCCGAGCGGGTGCTTATCCAGTCTGGGCTTATGAACTCGTTCCCAGACAGTTGCGCCGCGATGCGCAGCCCAGAGGGCATGAGCCCCTGGGGGCTCGTGCGTGGCGAGGGTGACACCTGGACCGTCGTGCGTCCACCCGGCACGTGTGAAGCAGCACCTGAGCTGTACGACCAGGTGTGGGGCCTCATGCAGGCGATGGCCGATAGTGCGAGGCCGCTCTAGCCGTTCGTGAGATCGTCGCAGATCAGGCGAAGAATATTGGCCACAGTGCGCGGGCAAGTGGGTACCCGACAAAACTCACAATGTCGAGTAGCCAGTGCGCAATGATGAGCGGGAGTGACCGTCCGAAGCGTTGGTAAACCCAGCCAAAGACAAGACCCATCACGACGTTACCAATGAACCCACCGAACCCTTGGTACAGGTGGTAGCTGCCCCGCAACAGCGCACTCGCGATGATCGTCGCGACAGGGCCCACACCGATTCGTTTGAGCCTGTCAAAGAGATACGCGACGACAATGAGTTCTTCACCGAGGGCCGCGCGGAGCGCCTGGAGCACGAGCACCGGTACGGTCCACCAGTAGGCGTCGAGTGTGGTCGGTATGACCGTGGCATTGATGCCGATCCATTTTGCGAACACATAGAAGACCAACCCAGGGATGCCAATCGCAGCGGCGAGGATGAACCCGCCACCCATTTCACGCAGCCAGCCGTGACGCGTTGCGTAACCTCCCAAACCGAGGTTCCCCAAGCGAGGCTTGGTGTGTTGCCACAACAGAAACATGACAAGTGCCACCGGGGCGAGACCGCCAATGATGCCGAGTAGCTGATACAGCAGGTCAAACAGCTGCTGGGAAGCAAGCGGACGATTGATCGTCGCGGTTTGTTGTGAAAGATTCGTTTCCTGGGCTAGACGCTCAAAAATTGTGATGATTACGCGGACGCCCGAATACCCAAACGACAGCGCGAGCACAATCGCGAGTTCCCATTGGAGCCGTTTACGCCGCCTGGGGGGAGCAGCTTTGCGGTGATGACCTTGCACGGCATCAGCGTAGCGGAGGGACCTTTGTGCGGATCGAAAACTCGGCTCTAGAGCCAGGCTTGATGGCTGCAGCCTTTGCTGGAAGACACAAAACCTTATCGGTCATTGTTGTAAATACTGGAGAACATTACAATTCTCGGTCACGACTGCGTTACAACAAGGGAATCCGGAGAAGGGAATAAGCGTTCATCGCTAGGCTCGCACAGGTAAGTATTCATTTCGCATCTCTCTCCGAAGCCCCAACGTTGTGGCGTGCTACGTGGAGGAATAAGAACTATTTGAGGAGGCACACGTGAAGCGTTCACGGATTGGCCTAAGTTTGGTTGCCTTGGCTGCAGCCGGATCACTCGTTCTCGCAGGCTGCTCAGGCGGCGGCGATGAAGGAACAACCAGCGATAGCGGCGATGGCATTATCACCGCGAACAACACTGAACCACAGAAGGGTCTCGTTCCGGCAGACACCTCTGAGGTAGGCGGCGGCAAGGTCGTCGACGCACTGTGGGAAGGGCTCGTTTACTACGACGCCGACGGCGCCACTCAGATGGGTGTTGCGGAATCGATCGAGGCTCAGAACGATGAACAGACGCTCTGGGAGATCAAACTCCGTGACGATGCAGTGTTCTCAGATGGCACCCCGGTGGTCGCGAAGAGCTTCGTGGATGCATGGAACTACGCGGCAAACCTTGACAATGCCTTTGACGGGCAGTCGTTCTTCGCTCCAATCAAGGGCTACAGCGAAGACACCGCCGTTGAAGCGCTCGAAGGCCTGAAAGTTGTCGATGACCTGACCTTCACGGTAGACGCGAGCCCCGACTTCCCAGATCGCCTCGGCTACTCGGCGTACTACCCACTGCCTGAAGTTGCATTTGAAGACATGGATGCCTTCGGTCAGAACCCGATTGGCAACGGCCTCTACAAGTTCGAGGGTGAGGGCGCATGGAAGCATGACGAGTCCATTAGCCTCGTGAAGAACGAAGACTACGTCGGCCCTCGCGAAGCGAAGAACGAAGGCGTTTTCTTTAAGATTTATGCGTCGCTAGATGCTGCGTACACCGACCTCCAGGCCGGCAACCTCGACGTGCTCGACCAGATTCCGGACACGTCATTCTCAGTGTTTGAGAATGATCTTGGCGACCGCGCCATCAATCAGGCCGGTGCGCTCATCACGACGCTCACCATCTCAGTGAACCTGCCACACTTCGAGATGAACGAAGAAGGCAAGCTGCGCCGCCAGGCGCTTTCACTCGCTGTAGATCGCGACGAGATCATCGACGCAATTTTTGAGGGCACCAACATCGCGGCAAAGGACTTCACCTCACCTGTGGTTGACGGATACACCGAAGACCTAGAAGGTGTTGAGAACCTTGACTTTGATGCAGAGAAGGCACAGGATCTGTGGGCTCAGGCCGACGCAATCTCGCCATTCGAGGGAACCATCGAGGTTGCAACGAACAGTGACGGCCCACACCAGGTGTGGATCGAAGCCGTTGCGAACCAGTGGAAGAATAACCTCGGTGTTGAGGCTGCACCGAAGCTCTACCCGACTTTCGCTGCGTTCCTCGATGAACGTGAAGCAGATACCGTCGGCGGACCGTTCCGTGCGGGCTGGCAGGCAGACTACCCGGGCGCGTACAACTTCCTGTTCCCGCTGTACAGCACCGGTGCAAGTTCAAACCATGGTTTCTACTCGAACGCTGACTTTGATCAGCTACTCTCAGAAGCTGTGAGCACGACCGATCACGACGAGTCGATCTCCAAGTTGCACGAAGCGCAGGAGATCTTGCTTCAGGACATGCCGTCAATCCCGCTCTGGTACCAAGGAACTACCGGTGGCTTCAGCGAGACTGTCGACAACGTAAAGTTTGGCTGGAACTCTGTGCCGATCTTTAACGAGATCACCAAGCAGTAACCTTGCTCGAAGTGAGGCCCTGGAAGCTCCGGCTTCCGGGGCCTCACCCGAGTGTCGTGTCGGTGACACCGTTCAATGTGAGAGAGTACCCAATATGTCAACGCAAAAACGCGTAAGGAGGGCGCTCGCATGGTGAGATATATCTTCTTCCGAGTGCTCCAAGTTGTGCCTGTACTACTTGGCACCACATTCCTCATTTACTTCATGGTCTTCGCGATGCCAGGTGATCCGGTCGCCGCCATGTTTGGGGATAAGCAGCCGAGTGAGGCTCTACTGGAGCGCGTACGTGCGCAGTACAACCTCGATAAGCCGTTCTTCATTCAGTACCTCTTGTATCTCAAGGGCATCTTCGTCGGAGACTTCGGCATCAGCTTCTCCGGAGAACCGGTTTCGCAGATTCTGGCCCGCACCTTCCCCGTGACGATCAAGTTGGCGATCATGGCGATTGCCATCTCTTTGCTGCTCTCAGTCGTCATCGGCCTGTTCTCGGGTCTGCGCAAGGGCAAGCTGTTCGACAACATCAACCTCATCATCGGTCTACTCTTTCTGAGCGTGCCGATCTTCGTGGTCGCGTTCATCGCGCAGTATGGACTGGGTCTGAAACTCAGTTTATTTAAACCAACTGTGGGATCCGGCGCACCGATAATCGACCTCTTACTTCCGGCGATCGTGCTCGGCGTGAGCTTGTACGCCACGAGCATGCGGCTTACACGTTCGTCGGTGATTGACACCCTCAACCAAGACTTCGTGCGCACAGCGTACGCCAAGGGGCTGAGTCGTGGGCGGGTGATCCCTGTGCACGTGCTACGCAACTCACTCATTCCAACGATCACGAACACCGCGACTGACTTTGGAACGCTCATGGTCGGCGCGACCGTCACCGAGGGTATTTTCAACGTGCCCGGCGTCGGTAATGTGCTCTTCAACGCCATTCTTAAAGGAGAGAACTCAACGGTCGTCTCCTTCGTCACGGTGATGGTGTTGCTCTACCTGGGCGTCAACCTCTTCGTTGACCTGCTCTACGCCGTGCTCGACCCGAGGATTCGTTATGCCTGAGCTGAATCAACCATCACCCTCCGCTGCGGCCGCCCGCCCGCCCGCCGAGCATTTCGTCGCCCCGGTAGATGAGACCCCTGTCGCAGCCGTAGATGCGGTGAAGATCGCAGAACGCAAATCAAGCCTGTGGCGCGATGCTTGGCGCGATATGCGCGGACGCCCAATGTTTTGGGTTTCGGTCGTCATTATCGTGGTGGTGGCACTCGTATCGTTCGTACCTGGCCTGTTCACTCAGGTAGATCCACGTGCCTGCACGTTGGCAAATACCAATGGTGCTCCGGCGCTCGGCCACCCGCTCGGCTTCAACAAGCAGGGTTGTGACGTGTACTCGCGCATCATTCACGGCGCTTCAACCTCGGTCTCAGTCGGCTTGCTCGTCATTCTCATCACGTTCGTGGTCGGAACGGTCATGGGCGCACTCGCCGGATACTTCGGCGGATTCATGGACACCGTGCTCTCGCGTCTCGGCGATATCTTCTTCTCGATCCCATACATCCTTGCGGCTGTAGTGGTGATGAGCGTGCTTTCGGAGCACCGGAACCCGCTTGTTATTGCATTCGCAATTGGCGGATTCTCATGGCCGATTACCGCTCGCATTGTGCGCAGTGAGATATTGCGTGTGAAGAACGCCGATTTCGTGATGGCGGCGGAGTCACTCGGGCTTTCGCGGTTTGGCACTCTCGCCCGCCACGTGCTGCCCAACGCGCTTGCGCCAGCGATTGTGGTCACCACGCTGTCACTCGCCTCAGCGATTGTCGCCGAGGCGACCCTGTCGTTCCTGGGCGTCGGGCTACCACCCGGGCAGTTCATCAGCTGGGGCAACGACATCAGCGCTGCACAGCTCTCGCTGCGCACCGATCCGATGCCGCTAATTTATCCGTCAATTGCGCTGACAATAACCGTGCTCGGTTTCATCCTGTTAGGTGAAGCCGTGCGCGATGCGCTGGATCCGAAGGCGAGGGCACGCCGATGAGCGACGCATCGACAACTCCGGTGGCGACCCCACTGCTCAGCGTTCGAGACTTGAAAGTCGCCTTCAAAGTCGACAAGCAGCTCAACGAGGTGCTTCATGGTGTGAATCTCGACGTGTACCCCGGCGAGACAGTGGCAATTGTTGGTGAGTCGGGTTCTGGCAAGTCGACGACGATGCATGCCGTCATTAATCTCTTGCCAGGTACTGGGCTCATCACCGAAGGTTCGGTCAAGTGGAACGGGCGTGAGCTCGTCGGAATCAAACGAAGTGCTATGGAGACGATTCGCGGCCGCGAGATCGGACTCGTGCCGCAAGATCCAATGTCGAACTTGAACCCTGTGTGGTCGGTTGGATTTCAGATCGAAGAGGCAATCCGCGCAAATGGGCTTGCCAAGTCGCGAAAAGACGTCAAAGCTCGGGCGATTGAGGTGTTGAAAGAAGCCGGTCTGCCGGATGCGGAGCGCCGCATGCGCCAGTACCCGCACCAGTTCTCTGGCGGCATGAAGCAGCGCGCGCTCATTGGCATTGGGTTGTCAGCGAAGCCACAGCTGCTCATTGCCGATGAGCCGACAAGCGCCCTTGATGTCACTGTGCAGCGCGTAGTGCTTGATCACCTAGATCACCTCACGAGTGAGCTGGGAACCGCGGTGGTGTTTATCACGCACGATCTCGGTCTTGCCGCAGAGCGCGCGGAAAAACTCATCGTGATGTACAAAGGCAACATCGTCGAATCTGGGCCGAGTCGAGAGATTCTGCAGAACCCCCAGCACCCGTACACGAAGCGACTGGTGTCGGCTGCGCCGAGCCTTGCCTCGCGCCGCATCGGTTCTGGGGCGGATCTGCCGGAGGCGCCCGTCAGCTCCTTTGATGTCGCCGCGATCAACGAGGGTCTTCTTGAGCAAAAGGCCAAAGTTGGTGAACCACTCGTCGAGGTCGCAGGCCTTCGCAAGGTGTACCAGTTACGCAAGGGCACCTTCGGTCACGAAGATCTTGTCGCAGTAGAAGGTGCAGATTTCACGATTAATCGTGGTGAAACACTCGCGCTCGTTGGCGAATCTGGATCAGGTAAATCGACGATCGCAAAGATGGTCTTGCAGCTCGAGAAACCGACTGCTGGCACGATCAAGGTTGCAGGGAAGGACACGTCACAGTTCTCTGGGCGGGAGCTTTTCGACCTTCGTCGTCAGCTACAGCCAGTGTTCCAGGATCCGTATGGCTCCCTTGATCCGCTGCACAACATCGGCAATACGATCATGGAGCCGCTGAATATTCACAAGATTGGCGATACAGCGAGCCGGAAAGCCCGGATGCTCGAATTGCTCGACCAGGTCGCGCTTCCGCGCGAACTTGCGTCGCGTTACCCGAACGAGCTTTCGGGTGGGCAACGCCAGCGCGTGGCAGTTGCTCGTGGGCTCGCCTTGAAGCCAGATATTCTCGTGCTTGATGAGGCGGTGTCTGCGCTTGACGTGCTCGTGCAGGCTCAGATTCTCGAACTGCTTGCTGAACTGCAGCGAGATTTGGGGCTTACCTACCTTTTCATCACGCACGATCTCGCGGTCGTACGCCTGATCGCAGACCGAGTGTGTGTGATGCAACAGGGCAAAATTATTGAGCAGGCGACCACGAGTGAAGTCTTTGACACTCCGCGTGAGGAATACACACAGAACCTCCTTGCGGCAATTCCAGGCGCATCGATCGAACTTGGTCTGAACTCGTAGTTACGCGCGCACGTCGCGCAGCCCCGGACGTTTGCTCAGTAGTAAACCCGGGGCTGTTCGACGTTCACAGCCAGCCCATGTAATATAGAACGTTCGCATAATTTCCATCGTGAGGATTCACCCTTAT
>JBQEBC010000053.1:0-15885 GCA_052106035.1 Leucobacter sp.
GCCATGATTGTTTCCTTTCCTCGAACAAGTGCGGGTGCACTCGCTCTCCCGCCTCGCCGGCCGATCCGGCGCGCGGTTGTGAGCCCGTATGGGCTGCGGTTCAGAATGCAGAACATTCTTTACCCGAGCCGACTCCGGGATTTGAACCCGGGACCTGTTCTTTACGAGGGAACTGCTCTACCCCTGAGCTAAGTCGGCTTGGCGCGATTGACATCGCACACAAACGACAACTCTACCACGATCACAGAGCAGAAATCACCTTGAATGAGCTTCGGATGAGCTCGACTCTAGCTACAGACGAGTCCATCTTTGGGCGGGGTTCCAGTGATCAAGTAATGCTCAACTGCTTCGTTCACACACTCATTTTTGCCGTAGGCAGTATGGCCGTCGCCTTCCAAGCTGAGGAGTACGCCAGATTCGAGCGATGCTGCAAGGTCGGCCGACCACTGGTACGGAGTTGCCGGATCCCTGGTAGTGCCGACAACCAAGATCGGATCGGCTCCGTTCGCGTGCACCTCGCCTCGGTCGGCGGGGCCGGGGTAAGGCCAGCCCGCGCAGCTGAGGGCGCCGTACCCTCGATACTCACCAATGGTCGGTGCGAGATCAGCCAGCTCAGCCGCATCGGCGCGCATGCGCTCGACGCCTGTTTCGTTTGGGTAGTCAAGGCAGCTAATGGCCTGGAACGCTTCGGTCAAGTTGTTCGCATACGCACCATCGACACGGTTGTAATACGAATCGGCAAGCTGAAGCCCAACATCTGCGTTGCCCTCGAATGCGGTCTCGAGGAGCATCGTGAGGTCTGACCACCTCGGTTGCGAGTACAGCGGCGTGATGATCGCTGTGAGCAGCGTTGATGCGCCGAACGCACGCCCATCAGAACCGGTGAGCGGATCCGCGTCAACTCGATCGATCAGGTCGCCAATCCGCGCCATGGCATCGTCAATCGCCGCTTCCCCAGACTGCTTCGTGTCATCAGTCGGAGCGATCGGGCAATTGCGCCCGTCGAGGCACCACTCGGTGTACTCACGGAGTGACTTCTCAAACCCAACGGTCTGCCCACGGACGACCTCGCTGTATGACGCTGTCGGCGAGAGCACGCCGTCGAGCACCATTCGGCCGACCGTGTCGGGGTGCGATTCTGCGTATCGCGCCCCGATGACCGTTCCATACGAGAATCCGAGGTAGTCGAGCTTCGGGTCGCCGACGATGGAGCGCAGCATATCGAGATCCTCGACCGTCGACATCGTGTCGACGTGGCCCAGCAGCCCACCCGTATCTGCTTCGCAAGCAGCACCATATTCAGCTGACTGCTCAGTTGCCGCCTCGACCCACTTTGCGCTTCCGCGAGTAAGACCTGAGGTCTCATCATCGATGCCAAAGAGGTATTGATCCATCTCTGCATCGTCAAAGCAATTCACTGCGCTCGATGCGCCGACTCCTCGAGGGTCCCACCCGATGACATCATATTGCTGCTGCAGATCTGCGCCGATCACACGATCAAGGCTGTCACGCACGTAGTTTGCCCCTGAGGCCCCCGGCCCGCCCGGGTTGACGAAGAGCGTGCCCAAAGCATTGCCGCTGGTCGCTTCATGTTTCACCATGCGCAGGCGGATCGTTTCACCGTTTGGGCTCTCCCAGTCAAGTGGCGCTCGCACATCGGCGCATTGAAATCCATCGCCGCATTCCTGCCACTTTGGTTGCTGCGTGCCGAAGTCGCCGCCCGCCGGAACCGTTTCAGGAAGCTCGAGCTCAAGCTCTGTCAACGGGACGAGCGGCTGTGCCGGTTGGAAAACTCGCCACACTCCCGTGAGCGACACGACGAGACCAATGACGATCACACACGCCGCGATCACGATGAGCCAGCGAGATTTTCGCTTTCTCGGCCCCAGCTCTTCTGCCTCATCAAGCTCGGGCACGCTCAAGATTCAAGCACCCCGCTATCAGCCATGACGATGCGCGCAAACAAGGCTTCAATAACGAGGCCGGGGGTGATGGCGCGCGCAAGTCGGGAGCGAGCTTCTTCTGTCGCTTGCACTGCGGCGAGCGCCTGCTCCGGGCTCCAGCGTTCCCCGAGCTCTCGAATCGCTGCGCCCGCCTCTTGGTTGATCAGTTCACTGGCAGCCTCGTCACCAGCGGCATTGTCGCCAAAAGCGCCGAGGCTCGTCAGCAGTACGTCTCGGTACAGCGAGAGTAAGTCGGTGAGTACGCGATCTATCCCGTCACGAAGGCTGCGCTTGCGCCGGCGCTCCTGATCTTCTTCAAGAGCCTTCATTTGTGACCGGAGCTTTGGTGGAATCGCGGCGCCCGGCGCGAGACCGAGATTGCGCATCCCCTCTTCGCGTTCCTTCGCATCAAGCTGTTCGGTGAGCGCGTCAGCGTCGGCTTGAGCGATCGCAACGAGCGAAGCAGCTACCGCCATTGCATCACCCAACGTGCGCGCACCGAGCGCTCCGGTAATCGAACGCGCTCGTCGATCCATCGCTTCGGTGTCGCTCGCAAGTCTGCGCGCCATACCGATGTGACTCTGCGCCAGCCGTGCTGCCCGTTGCGCGATCTCTGGCGCGATATTGTCGCGCTCGACAAGGAGCCTGGCAACGTCCTCGACACTCGGCGTCACGAGTCGCACCGAGCGGGTGCGAGATCGGATAGTGGGTAAGAGGTCCGCCTCGCTGGGAGCACACAGCACCCAAATTGTGCGCTCAGGTGGCTCCTCGATCGCTTTTAAGAGCACGTTCGAGGTGCGCTCTGCCATCCGGTCCGCATCTTCGACCACGATGACGCGATACCGCCCCTCACTCGGAGAGTAGTGCGCGGTGGTCACGATGTCACGCCCAGCATCAATAGTGATCACCGCGGCCTGGGTGGTGAGCTGCGCAAAATCAGGGTGCGTCGCGCCACGCACCTGCTTATAGACACGATCGCGATCTGACGGGTCGCGGGCAATCAACGCAGCCGCAAAGCGGTAGGCGAGGTTTGAACGCCCAGAACCGGGAGGCCCGGTAATGAGCCACGCGTGAGCCGGAGCACCACCGGGAGCAGCGGCGCGCTCGAGCGCCTCAACTGCCGCGGGCTGCCCCACGATCTCGGACCAGAAGTTCATGCTGCAAGGCTACCGTTCGCCACCGACGTTGAGACTGGAAATGCCTCGGTGCAAGCTTCTCGGCTACTCCAGATCGATGAACCGTGCCTCACCGAGATCGACCTCTGCCGTCCCCGCGCTGAGTTCAGCGGCGAGCGCGCGAAGTGGATCAATCGCGTCTTCTGCCACCAAGAAGCGCTGCAAGACCGTATCGGTGTATTCCGCCTCACCCACCGCATATCCGCGGCGCCTCGCCTCGGCTTCAATGTGCGCCGCGACCTCGTAGTTCGACTGAACCGCGATCTCGCGCCGCAAACCCCGATGCACGCGCTTCGCCTCGAGCACAGCTCCCGCGACCGCCGACCGGTAGGCGCGGGTGAGGCCGCCAGCGCCCAGCAGCACTCCCCCGAAGTATCGCGTGACGACCGCGACCACATCGCTGAGACCCGAAGACACGAGCGCATCGAGCATGGGTGCACCAGCCGTGCCGCTTGGTTCGCCGTCATCGTTTGAGCGTTGCACCCGTCCATCTGGCCCGATCACGAATGCCGAACAGTGGTGCCGCGCCCGCGAATGGTCTGCTCTCACGAAGGCAATCACGTTCCGTGCGGCGTCCTCCGTATCGACACGCTCGAGCCGTGTGATGAACCTCGAGCGGGAAATCTCGATCTCGGTATCCACGCGAGACGCAATGGTTTCGTACTCCGCGTTCATACCTCTATCGTGACACGAAGCGCGAAGTCGCAGGATGCTCGCGTACGATCGAAACTGTGGAATCAGTGCGAGTGGACAGTTGGGTGTGGGCCGTCAGGCTTGCGAAAACCCGCAGCCAGGCGACGGCTGCGTGCCGCGCGGGCCACGTTCGGGTGAATGGATCCACCGCGAAGGCCGCGCAGCCCGTGCGCGTGGGCGATGAGGTGCGCACGCGCCTGCACACTGTCGATAGGATCTACCGGGTGACCGGGCTTGCGATCCGCCGCGGCAGCGCGACCGAGGCAGCGAAATACTTTGAGGATCTCACGCCGCCTGCGCCACCCCGCGTCGAACGGCCCGCGGCTGTGATTCGCGACCGTGGCGCCGGCCGCCCGACAAAGCGCGATCGCCGGGAGATCGATAAGCTCCGCGGGAGAGACGCTACTGACTGGGCTGCGATGGAAGCGGATAGCACGGAGTGAACGCCCCCACTCGGCTCGCGGCGCCTACGACCACGCTCCCCACTGCATCGTGGCGTACTGCATCGTGGCGTACCCGTGAGGCAGCCCACCATCACCGTGTCGAGCGGCTCACGAACGACCATCGGGCACGCAAATCTCGCGGCGAGAAACACCCGATCGAAGACTTTCTGTGGACCTATTACACCCTCTCACCCGGTGAACTCAGGCGCTGGCACCCAGGTGCTGACGCGGTGCTCGCCGATGCTCACGACCGGGATGGTTGGCGTTATTACCAGGTGAGCGCTGATGGCAGCGCGAGCCTCGACCTTACGGCGTATTTCGCGAAGCGGGGCAAGACGGTTGACTACGTCGATCAGTTGCTCGCAGCAACGATCGAGCGCACGCCACAGTTTGGCTGCTTCGGATTGCACGAGTGGGCGATGGTGTACCGGCTCACGCCCGAGCAGATCCGGCACGCTGGGCTTCCCCTGCGCATTGGGCACGACGCCACTGATGCGGTCGTTGAGTCGAACCCCATTTCTTGCAGCCATTTCGACGCGTACCGCTTCTTCACCCCTGAGGCTGCTCCGTTCAATAAGCTCTCTCCGACTCGCGAAAACCAGCGGGAGACCGAGCAGTCGGCCTGTCTGCACGCTGGGATGGACGTATATAAGTGGGCCGGGAAGCTCGGGCCGATCATTCCCGGCGACCTGCTGCTCGATACGTTCGAGCTCGCCCGCGACATTCGCGTCGTCGATATGCAGGCTTCACCCTATGACGTGCGCGGTTTCACGGATCACACGGGCGCACCCCTCGAACCAATTACGATCGAGACCCCCGAGGGCAAGCGCGACTACGCAGAACGGCAGCGGGGCTTCGCGGAGCGAGGGAATGTGCTGCGGCAGCGCGTGCTCGACGCGATCGAGGTGGCACGCAGAGTCGCAGACAACCCGTTCTGATCGTCGCGTCAGAACAGTATCGGTGCTGGCGCACCCGGTGGTTCACACATGTCGAGCACATCGTCGTGCCTTGCGAAACGGCGTGCGAATCGGGAGGTCAAGACAATCACCGCCAAACGTCCGGGGCACGTGGTCCATTTTGACGTGAAGACGGTCGGGCGCATCCCCGACGGCGGCGCGTGCTACCGCTCCGTCGCCTTCGCTGCCGTCTTAGACGACACCGAGCACCAGCGCGAGAAAACGATCGAGACCTGGAACCTACACTACAACTATCACAGACCCTACCGTGGACTGCCCCGACTAGCTTTTGCCCGGAGCAGGAAAAACGCCCCCGCGATGCCGAGGACCAATCCGCCAAGGGCAACATAGAGCAGCGGCAGCAGTGGGCTTCCCGTTACCTCCAGCGTAATGATGGGCGCGGTCGTGCTCACAGGCTGCGTCTCGAGCGGAATCGCCGGACGCACGACTTGAGGCTGCCTCACCGGGTCGGGCCTCACCGGGTCGAACGATTTCGTTTCGAGTATCTGTGGCAAGACAGGAGTCGCTAACTCAGTAATTAAGCGGTTGTCGGACTCACTCGGTATCGGGGTCTGAATCGCGGGCGGCAAAACGGGTGTTCGGACCGCCACATCGAAACGGGCGATCGTCGTGCTATGGGATCCGGCCGCGAAATCACCGTGGTCAGGATAGGTAATAGTTACCGGTATATCGACGATTCCTCCACTGTGATCCGACCGTACGGACCAGCTCACTAAGCCGGTAACGGGGTCTATCTGTAGTCCGACTGGACTGCCAGCGGTCAGACTGAACACGGTTCCCGTCGGCAACGCACCGATAGTGTTGCCGTAACCATCGACTGCAACAGGTGTAACGGCCCCAACCTGACCGGCTTGCACTGCGGTCGCCGCGTAGCCAGCCGAATAACACTCTGCGAGCGGGCGCACCCCGTTGACCGTGAGCTTGGTGCCATACGCGACACCGGCAGCGATATTCTGCGCGCCGGTCATGCCGAGGGAGCTTGCCGCGCTGCCAGTAAACCCAATCACTGTTGAGGTGTGCGGCTCAATCATGCCGAGCTCCAGCATTAGTGTCGTGTGTCCCGCCCCGTCAGTTCCCCAGGTTGCTGGAAGCACTTGGTTATCGTCATGCGGCGCGTAGCCGGAAATACCTGTGAAGCGGTGAAATGCGCTTTCATGCCCGGGCTGCACTGTCCAATCGCTGTACTGCTGCAGGGAAGCTGGATCCACTGTCCAGTCTGGATCATCGAACACCAGCGTCACATGAGCGTCGCCCACCGCCCGGTCCAGCGCGATCGGAATCCGCCAGGCCAACTGGTCACCACCACTAAACCAGTGCTGAATCGAGAGGTGTCCATTGCCCATCTCGTCTCCTCCAGGTGTCGGCCACACGCTTTCAAGGAATCCGTTTGTTGAGGGATTCGGCAGGTCGGCGTCGAGTACTGCCTGAGCGCTCCAGCTGAACCCGCAGACACCTCCTGCGTTGCTGGTGAGATTTCCATTCTCGGTCGTGATATTCCCCGAGGTGGCTGAGTAGTCATCCAAATAGGCACCTAGAGACACCGCACTCGACGGAGTACTACCGAAAATCGGAAGCAACAGAACCGCAAGTGCAGTGCTCGCGGCACCGGCAAGCAGGCGCTTTCGATTCGCGAAAGAGTTCGCTCCAGTCTGCCTCGTTGGCTGTGCCTCACTCATCATCGGCCCGCTCCCGATCATCGGTGGCGGTTCCCGTAATCTCTGACCCGCTCGGGGTGGTTGCATGCAGGCTCAAGGCGTACGCGGGAGCGGATCCGTTCTCGTACGTGACAACGAACTCGGCGCTGAGCGGGATGCGTGATGGAGTTACGCAAATCACGCCGCCTGCTTCTACCGCGCACTCCCACTCCGCTGGTGCTTCAACTGTCTTCGCCGGCACGGCGCTCTTGATCTCGAGCGACTCCACCTGCCAACCACGGGCTTCCGAGTCGAAGGTAACTTGATAGCTCACTCTTTGGCTGTCGGCCGCGACCCGGCTCACATCGAAGTGACTTCTCTCGGTCGAAAACTGCTGTGGCAATGCCCAGATCAGTGCAACAACTGCAGCTGCTCCCACCAGTGTCAGTGCGAGGCTTACACGCTTCCACTGCGAGGTTCTTCCAGTTCCTGGCTCAGCCTGGGTTGAGACTGTTGGTTCCGGAGAAAGTGCGACAGCCGCTGCAGCGTCAGGTCGAATACCACCTACGAGAACGTTCCCGAGGACGAGGAATGCGCCAATCGAAGCCGCACCAAAGGTGCCGAACTGAGCCCACAGACCCCGGCAACGCGCGCATTCGACACAGTGCTCGCCCGCTGCACCGCTCGTCGGCGGTTGTTCGCTAATAGTAATTGGAAGATTACTCGCGGCATGCAGACATGCGTCACTTGACGCTTCTTTTTCGAGCAGGAGTTTGAGCATGGTGCGTTTGAGATTATTCTTCGCACGCGCCGCGAGCATCGAGACGGCTGGCCTCGAGCGCTGCAACTCTTCGGTCAGTTGGCTGGCGCTCTGGTCGCGGTAAAACATTGCTTCGAGCACGCGACGCTGATCTTCTGGAAGCTGCTCGAAAGCTCTGCGCATGAGAGACACTTCAGATACGAGTTCAATCCTGTCGATAGCAGGATTTGGAGGGGAGAGGAGTGAGTCCTCGTTTTCGAGTGAGCCAACCTTCGAACGCGGAGATTTGAGTTCGTCTTTGACACGATTGCGCATCGCCCCAATGATGTAGGGATTGAGATGCTGAATTGTGCCCGGCATACGCTGCCACCGGGCGAACGTAGAAAGCAAGGCCTCTGAAAGCAGGTCATCTGGGTCAATGACCTGGCCTGCGATTCGCCGCGACATTGCGACAAGCAGACTCCAATTCTCGATGAGGTGCTCACTCAGTTGACGAACGCTGTCCGATGGTTCGCTCACCGAGACCTTTGTGGGTGCACCCTCTTCAACAGGGGGCACTGCGTATAGCGACGCAGGAATGAAACCCTCCCTCTCGAAAGGAAAAGACTCGGCGTAACTAAGCTCTGCCTTCAATTTCTCATCAATTCTACGGGAAAATCAGTCACCCCACGTTGCTTACCTCAGGCTCTCATCTGATCTGCGAGGATCTAGCTGAGCTGGCACTTTCGGTCGCACCGTAAGTGCCAGCTCAGCTTTCCTCTAGCGTCCGATCGCGCGCCTAGTGGCCCACAGGAGAACGCCACCTATGAGGCTCAGCGCCCCGAGCACTAAAGCTGCCGCCCCTGAGGCTGTACCTCCGGTGACTGCAAGTCGGTCGTTAGGGTTCGGTGATTGGGGCTCGGCCGGCGTCGTCGGCCGTTCTGGGGTTGCAGGTGTCTCTGGCGGAACTTCGACATCCGTCGGCTCAGTTACGGTGATGAGAAACTGCGATGTGACCAGCTCATCACCATTCTGATCGTACCCGGTGACGATGACTGGGAATTGACCTGTCGCTTCGGGGGTGCCCGAGATCATTCGGGTTTCCGGGTCGAAGTTCACTCCAGCGGGGAGGCCCTCTACCCCGAGTGAAGAACCCTCTCCATAGGCTAGGCCGAGGTGGTCAACGAGCTCAGCCATCACATCGATGATCGAGTTGCCAAGCACAATGTGTTGGTCGTCGAATGGCCCCAGATGAGGTTCTTTGATGATGTGAACGAGCGCGGTCGTCTCATCTGTCGAGCCATCTGCGTAGGTGACTGTTACCGGCACGATAACGTCGCCCACCGCCTGTGTACCGGGTACGGGCCAGGTGATCGCACCAGTAGTACTGTCAATAACGGCGCCCGCAGGCGCATCTGCTCCAAGCGCGAACGACGTGCCATTAGGGACCGCCGTTTTATCGCCCGAGATGGCCTCGCTCAGCGTCGGGTCAACCTGAGCAGTATCGCCAGTGAGCACAGTCTGCTCAGCGTAGGCAGGCGTGAGACAAGTTGTGAGCGGCTGCTTGCCATCGAGAGTGAGTTTCGCCCCGTACGACGTGCCACTCTGAATACCAGCTGCGCCGTCGACTGCGGTACCAGTGAATTGCAGCACGGTAGAGGTACCGGCTTCAATGTCGCCGAGGTTGAATGAGAGGGTTGTGTACCCCAATGCATCGGTTCCCCATACAAACGGAGAAACCTTGGCGTCATCGTGTGGCTGATAGAGACCCACACTGTCGCCCATGAAGCGATTGAATGCGCTCGCCCTATCTGGCCACGGGCTGTACTGCTGGAAGCTCGCCTGGTTCGGAGTCCAATCCGGGTCATCGAAGACCATGTTCACCTGCGCGCTTGAGAGCGGCGCGTCGAGCGCGATTGGTATACGCCAGTTCAACTGGTCGCTGCTCGCGCCGGTGTACCAGTGCTGAAGCTGAGCCCATCCGGACCCGGGAAGGCTCTGGTCTCCCAACGGTTGCACGCTTTCAAGGAACCCGTTGGTCGAGTAACTGGGAAGATCGGTATCAATGACAGATTGTGCAGTCCACTGAAACCCGCACAGATCTGCAGAATAGTCGGCGTGGTTACCGTTGTCTCCGATGATCAGCCCGTCTGCCGCGGAGTAATCCTGCAGATATGCGTCTGGTTCGATGGCGCTGGCTGATGCCGCACCCGCAGTGACCATTGCCGCGGTGAGTGATATGCCGAGCAGTGCCGCAGTTGTGTCTTTTGAGCGGCGGGAGAGTCGTTTCATCTTGCTTTCTGCTTTCTTCTACTGAATTTCAATGCGAATATGAACGAGAAAAGGAAAAGTGTCGGGCGGCCGCTATACAGCACATAGGGGGATGCTGTAGGCAGCCACCCGACAGGTGGCTCGCGAGTTCTCTCGACGAGCCGACCTGTGGGATCTCTCGGGGGGGGATGAACGATCCCACAGGGGTCTGGGTGATGACTTATTCCGCGCAGCTCCTCCTGCGGTGTTGCGCGAGGACCAGCCCGCCTCCGATCAGCAGCAGCAGGACTGCCGCCCCGCCGATCCAGAGCATGTTCCCGCCAGCTCCGGTGACCGCCAGCCCGTCGCCTGGTGGCACATCATGCGTGGTCTCGCACTGGCCATCAGGATCGCAAGCTCCGCGAGGATCCTCCGAGGTGATGCCGTTGGTGAGGGCACGATCGCCACCCGTCTTCGGTGTCACGCTATAGGTAATCGTGACAGTGTCACCGTGGGCGAGGCTTCCGGTCCATGAGAGCACGCCATCATTCACCTGCGCCTTACCGCTCGATGCTTCGATGTCACCGTTATAGTCGGCGTCGTCGAGCACCTCCGCAAGGTCATCGGATACGGAGGCGTTCTTGACCTCTCCGTCGCCGCGGTGTTCTACCGTGAGCGTGTATGTGAGCTTGTCACCAACGCTCACAGTCGAGCCGGACTTGGGGTCTGCGGTCTTCGAATATACGAACATGCCCGGCCCCATGGTGTGGGTCGTCTCGCATCCGATCACTTGGTCGCATGCTCCGCGTTCGTCAGAGGTCGTCACGATATTATGCAAAATCTCGTTACCTCCCGACTTCACCGTCACCGAGTAGGTAATAGTGACTTCCGCGCCATCTGCGAGATCGCCAGTCCAGGTGAGTTTCGAGCCATCAACCGAAGCTGTGCCGGCTGAAGCCTCAACATCACCCTGGTACTCGGCATCGTCAAGCACCTGTGAGAGGTCGTCCGTCAGCGTCGCATTCTTCAATACGCCTGCACCATCGTGTTTCACAGTGACGGTGTAGTTGACACTACCGTCGACAGCAACGATCTCGCCTGAGGCAGGATCACTCGTCTTCGAGAAGGTAAAGCTACCCGGGATAATTTTGTGGTCGGTTTCACATCCGACCACGTCGTCGCACTGGCCGCGGTCGTCATCGGAGATGACCTCATTGTGCAGGGTCTCATCGCCGCCTGACTTCACCGTCACCGAGTAGGTGACGATGACTTCCGCACCAGCGGCAAGGTCGCCTACCCAAGTGAGCACGCCATCCTTGATTTGCACATCACCCGCGGTAGCGGTGACATCCCCGTTGTAGTCAGCATCGTCGATCACCGCGGAGAGGTCATCAGTGACGGTGGCACCGTCGACTTTGCCCTCGCCGTTGTGGGTGATCTTCACGTTGTACTCGATCGTGTCACCGGGCAACACCTCAGAGCCGCTCTCAGCGTCTGCAACCTTCGAGTAGGTAAATGCACCTACACCCTTCGGGTTGACGGTCTCTGTGTCGATGTCTTCGACCGCGTTCTCACGTGGCGAGACACCGGTGGTCTTCGCATCATTCACGATCGGGCCGCCCAGATCATCGGGCGTGAGCGTGTACGTTGCAGTCCACACGAGCTTCTCACCTGGGGCAAGCGCCTCTGCTGTTCCAGTCGACGCATCCGCGTCAAGGGTCGGCGAAGCGTCAAGCACCAAGTCGGTACCGTTGGCATTCTTGAATGCTTCCTCCGCAAGTTCGACGTCACGCAGCACAGTTGGCCCCGTGTTCGTTGTCGTGAAGGTGTAGGTCACAACGTCGCCGTCATCGAGCCCGCTCGCCGGTGTTGCCGACTTCACGAGATCGATCTCAGGCTTCACGATGCCGGCATCAATCGTCAAGTTCGATGCATCTGCGTCAACAACGACGGGCCCGGAGACTCCGTCACCATCAGCATTTGAGTCGATGGCGCTGTCGCTTCCGACAGTCGTTTCGGTGAACTCGTAGCCCTCGAGAGCTTCGGGAATTTCGAAGGTCACCGTGTAACCGGCCTCGTCAGATGCCCGCACTCGTGGGAACTTGTAGTGCCCCGCACTATCGGTGGTTGTCTCGAGAGTAACCGGGTTGCCCAAATCATCGACACCCGTGAGAGTCACCACCGAGTTCGGCACACCGGCTTCGCCCGAGTCTTGAACCCCATTACCGTTCTCGTCAAACCAAACGAAGTCTCCGATGGAACTCTCAACGACTCGTGAGCTACCCGCTGCTACCAGCAGACCTCCTAAGCCTTCATGCGCGACGGCCTCGGTCGAGTTACGGTACGTGTCACCGCCGGAGTTACCGATGCCAACCATGTCGACACGGAATGCAAGCTGCTCGTTTTTCTCGAAAGCCCCTGTACGCACCAAGCGCACGCCCGTGATCGACGCGAGATCGGCCGGCGCAGTTGCCGACCAAATCGCCGTCACGCTACCGTCAGCCTGAATATTCGAAGCCGCGCGCGGATCGAGATCGAATGATCCCGTCGTGTAATACAGCGTCGAACGGCTCTGATCTGTATCGCCCACACCGTAATCGATGATCTCGGCACCAGCGAAGGTCATCGTGCCGCTAAAGTCGTTGCCCGGTGTGCCGGTCGCCACTGGAAGCCGATCGATCACGTCCATTTCGCGAGGCCCTTCGGTCTCCATGTTGCCTACCCTCACCTCCCATGAGGTGAGTTCGTTCGTCGCTTGACCTTCGAGGTTCACCTGGGTAGTCGGTGTCAATGATGTCTTCTCAAGAAACACACCGCGCAGTGACTGAATGAGAATCTGCTGCTTGTCTGTGACACGCGTGTAGTTCTCAGGGTCGAGCGCTGCCGGGTCGCCCTCAGCAGTAACACGGGAGACGTTCTCGTAGACGCCCGGCGTCAGCAGATTTGAGATGGACACTGTGTACTCGATCGGCAACAGACTATCGTTCATCGAGGCTGAAGCAGATACCTCGCCAAGATCCCAGCGAACGTAGGTTTCACCGCTCGTGCAGATCAGATTAGCGCCCCCGGGTGCGATGGTCGTGTAGCTGTAGGTAGAACTTTCGAGCGTGAAGCCCTTCGGAATGCAGTCTTCGACCACAACCTGATTGCTCTTTGCCACGGGGGAGGTCGAAGAGATAGATGGGATGAGGCGGAACGTCGCCTTCTGCCCACCGCCAAAGGCCTGGAGATTATCGGTCCAATGCAAATCGGTCGGGTCTTGAATCTGCTTGTTAATCGAGGAGTACAGCTCGGCAGCAATGAGACGATCACCGAGGTTGCCCACGTGGTTATCGCCGTGATAAGTCGAAGAGCGCTTGTCGGTGCTGTCAAGGACCTCTGACATCGTCGGGCTGCCGTCTGTGACGGTGTACACATTTGCCACGTTTGCATAGTTCGGCATCACTGTGCCTGTCTCGCGAACAGCGTCAGTTGCGCGCAGCGCGATGGCGACAGTGCCCCCATCAATCTTTGACAGCGTACGTGGAACGGTAAGGTGCGCCCGCACTGATCCGACTTTGTCCTCGCCACCGGCTGCAGCGATCGAGTCGTACCAGGTGATGCGCGTATCGTCGCAGCCGCCAGAAATCGTGGGATCGATGCCGCCGTCGATCGCGGGGTCGGGCGTGAAGCTCAGCACACCGTATTGCACTTTATTCAGCACAGGAGGCAGTCCCTCCACCTTTTCGCTCACCCAAACAGCCGCACCGTCTGATGGCCAGCTTGCGAAGCCGTTGCCACTCTTAGGCCAGTCTCCCGGCGCGATGGTGAACTGAGCCGGATCCCAAATATCACACGCCACCATGTTCGACTGCGGCATCGCCGCGTCTGGGTCAGAGTTGTTCGTAATATTAATGTTTGAGCGGACTACCTGGCCGCGAGCAACGACCCCGTCACCCGTCCAATTTCCTGTTTGCCCAGGAACTAAACCGATCCGATTCTGTTCGTTGTAGTCTTCCGCCGCTCCGAACCTTTTACTAAAAGTAAACCCGTTGCCGCCAGGTTTCACGCTGAGGACGGCGCCGCGATTATTATTGCGAGGCTCCTCAGCATCTGCGATGTTTGGTTGGCCGGCCACGTCAGTGACGGTAAAGTTTTGGTAGCGGTTCATCGTCTCGAGGAGAATGTTCCCGCCATTAGGCGTGCCGAGCTTGGACATAGCTTCGTACGGAAATTGTACACTCACCTGATAAGAGACAACCCCAGCCTGCTGCTGATCTGGCAGGGCGGTTCCTTGACCGTTCTGATTCGGGTAAGTCCACGCCGTGTAGTCGCCCGCGTTCAGTGTCACCTTATATTGACTGCCCGGGGTACCTTCGATTGTCGCGGTACCACCATTACGAACCGAATTATCGTAAGAGTTACTGGCTGTCTTTCGGCCTCCGACAAGCTGAGGGTTGCTGCCCGTACTCACTGACAGCCTGGGGGCATACTCAGGCTTCCAATTCGGGTGATCCGTGGTTCCGGGGCCAAAGAATGAATCCGGTCGAAGATCGTCGGTAAAGGTGAACTCAGTCGCAGGCGAGTTCCCTTTACCGCCCGAAGGAATCGAAATCCACAGCGGGTAGGAGATCACTTGGCAACGCTGCGTATTGTCGTAGGTGCAGGGCTGCACCGTATCCGTGCGCGCACCGATTGGCCCGTTGTTTGCGTCACTACCGTCTGTCGGCAGCACCACGAACCCATTCTTCGAAATATCGTACTGTGGCGCAGCGGCGACGGTTGCAGAGACCTCGTCTGAAACGACGGGCTCTGTCTGCTTCGTGGTGGTCACCTTTGCAACGGCCGACATCTCTGTACCGTTTGGCACCTCGGAGCGAACCTTTACCGCCACATCAAACTTCGTGTCAAGACCGGAGTTCTCTGCGCCGAGATCGCCAAGCTTGCAGATAAGAGTCTGCTGAGGAATCTCCAGCCACGAGTCGGCCGTCAGCGGCACCTGCGGTTCTGGAATATCTCCCGGTGCTGGGACCAGCGTCGAACCTGCCTCACAGAAGCCGGGCATCTGATTCAGAATCGCGCCCTGCGGTAGCTCGAGCGCCACCTCGGTGTCTTCTTGCAGACCATTCGCCGTCAGCTGCACCGTATACGTGATGATGTCGTTCGTGCGGATAATGCCGTTCGAGTCAGAATCGTCTTGCCAATTCCACTGAGGAGTACCGTCTTTTTGTGTGAGGCCGATGTCTAGAGACTCAAACGCGTCGTTCAGATCAGTCGCTTTCGACTCGATCTTCGGCTCAGCGACCTTCGAATCAGTGGTCTCCGCAGGAGTTTCGGCAGCAACATTGCCCGTCACCTCTTGCGTTTCAGCCCCACCTTGCTCAGATTCCGATAGCTCTGACGTGGTGGGATCAGATATGGCCGGGAGTTCGGTCTGCGGAACGCCCCATGCCGCAGCAGTACCGCCACTGAGCAACAACGCACTTGCCGTCGCCAAAGCCGACCAGCGCCACAGCACCTTTGACCGTTTCCCCTTTTGGTTATTCACAAAAATGCTCATTTGTCCCCCTGCTACGAAAAGTCGGGCCATAATTATTGGTGCCCATAATGAGTAAGACGAGGCAGCCGCGTTTATGTAACGCGGCTGCCTCTAAGATTTGAGAAACCTGAGAAGCCGAGGGCGTACTGCTGGGTATGGTGCTTCTGACAGTCGGAAGCTTCAGTTAATGCACGTCCACCAGTAAAGCTTGGATCCATCGTTCCGGGCGAGCTTCTCGTCGACGCGTTCGAACTCGCGGGTTCGCGGATCACACGGGCACGCCGCTCGAACCTATTGCGATCGAGACCCCAGAAGGCAAACGCGAATATGTGCGCCGACAGCGCGACTTCGCCGAGCGAGGAAATGTGCTGCGGCAGCGCGTACTCGACGCGATCGCCACGACCCGCGCGGTTCATCGTTCAACGCGATAAAATCTGGCGTCACACTCCTACATTGCCCCCGGGTTCTAGTCGGAAGCGCAACATCTCATAGGTTGTGGTTGTTCACGCCATT
>JBQEBC010000054.1:0-15806 GCA_052106035.1 Leucobacter sp.
CGAAAGAGCCGCGTATTCTCGCTGGTCGCTATGCAATCGGAGAGTTCATTGGGCAAGGTGGCATGGCCACTGTGTACCGGGGTACCGACTTAAAGCTCGGCCGACAGGTCGCCATTAAAGTCATGAAGTCTGAACTGTCGAGCGACGAGCAGTTCCGCTCCCGCTTCAGGCAGGAAGCTCAGTCAGCCTCGCGCATGGCACACCCCACGGTGGTACGCGTGTTTGACGCGGGTGATGACCTCATTCAGACGGCCGATGGAGTGAAGCGCCTCCCGTTCATCGCGATGGAGTACGTGGAGGGCAAGAATCTTCGCGAGCTCACCGAGGAGAACAAGCTCAGCCCCGCTGAGGCCTCCCGCATTGTTGATTCGGTGCTCACCGCACTCGAGTACTCGCACCGCGCCGGCATCGTGCACCGCGACATTAAGCCCGCGAACATTATGGTGACAAAGTCGGGCCAAGTGAAGGTGATGGACTTCGGAATTGCGCGCGCAGTTTCAGATACGTCATCGACGCTGCAGCAAACGACGGCGATTCTGGGCACGGCAGCCTACTTTTCTCCTGAGCAGGCCAAGGGGGAGACGGTCGATACCCGCACCGATCTCTACTCAACTGCTGTGCTTCTGTATGAGCTCCTCGCCGGCGTTGTTCCGTTCACGGGAGACACCGCGGTAGCGGTCGCGTACCAACACGTGAGCGAACGCCCAAAGCCACCGAGCGAGCGCAGCTCAGACCTCACACCCGAGTTCGACCGCGTCGTACTGTACGGCCTGGGCAAAGATCGCGCCAAGCGTTTTCAGACCGCCGCAGAGTTTCGTGATGCACTGCGCTCCGCCGCAAACGGACAGATGCCGAAACTTCCGCATCACGACACCCAAAGCACGGTCTTGTTCTCTTCAGGTGAAGAGATATCTGAGTCTGACCTCGCCCTTCGTCAGCTTTCTGAGGGTGGTGGCAGCCGAACACAGAGTCGTCCACCGGTGATGTGGACTTGGGCCGCAATTCTTACGGTCGGGGCAATCGTCATCGCGGTCATTTTCTGGCTCATGAACCTCGTACCGAACAACATTGCTCCCTCGAGCGTGCGCGAGGTGCCGGAGTTTGAGAACACGACCCGCGCGATGGCGCTCGAAGAGCTGCAAGAGCTCGACCTCGAAGTGATCCAGGTCGAGCAGCCCGACGAAGAAGTGCCAAGCGGCTACGTCATTTCGACAGATCCCACGGCTGGTTCGAAGCTCAACATCGGCGATGAGATCACGCTGTACGTCTCAACCGGGCCAGAATCCGCGGAGATCCCCGCATTTTCAGGGCTCACGCTCGATACATACACTGAGGCAGTTGAAGCGCTCGGTCTCTCGATCGGTAAAGTGACCACGAAAGACGATCCGATCGAGCCAGCGAACCGAGTATTGAGCGTCTCGCCTGAGCGCGGCACGACACTCAAGTGGGGCGAGTCCGTCGACGTCACCGTGTCAAGCGGCAAGGTTGACGTGGAGAACGTCATGGGTCAGCCACTCGAGGTCGCGAGATCGCTCACGAGTGGTCTGGGGCTTGAGCTGTCACTCGTGCCGCAGACCGCGTCGGAGACCGGGTGCACGGTGCAAGACAACTTCCCAGTTACGGGGCAGTCAATCGTGGGTCAGAACCCGCAAGGTTCTAAGCTCGAACTTACTTACTGCGCGGGTTAGTTAGTCGTGCGCCACAATCAGTGGTGAGAGCGTAGCCGCGACCTCAGCCGCGTTCAGGAGCCCGAGGCCCTGCAACCAGTTGCCGAGCTGGCGGTACCCGCCCTCGGTGAGTACCGATTCTGGGTGGTACTGCACCCCGAAGATCGGAAGCTCGTGGTGACGCAGCGCCATAACGACGCCGCCTTCAGTCTCTGCCGTAATGGTGAGGCTCTCTGGCACCGTGCTGCGCACAACGGCAAGCGAGTGGTACCTCGTCGCGTCGAACTCTGTAGCAACCCCGGCGAAGAAACTGTCACCCCAATGCCGTACCCGTGAGACTTTGCCATGCATGAGTTCGTCGGCGTGCGTGACCGTCGCACCCAGTGCTTCTGCGATCGCCTGGTGCCCCAGGCACACCCCAAGCAACGGAATCCCCGTGCGCAAAGCGATCCGCACCATCGGGATGGAGATGCCCGCATCTGCCGGAGTGCCAGGGCCCGGGGAGATGAGCACTCCGTCGAACTGCGCGACGAGTTGTTCGAGCTCACCGACGCTCACATCGTCATTTCTGATGACCTGTGTCTCGGCCCCGATCTGCTGCAGGTAACCATTCAGCGTGTACACAAAGCTGTCATAGTTATCGATTACCAGTACACGAGTCATGTACCCACCGTCGCTTCCTCTTCTGGGAACTGCACGAGCACCCACGGATACACATAGTTTATGAGCACCCACACGAGCGCAGCAGCAGCCGCGATGAGCACAATGACGCGAAACCAGACGGGACCGGGAAAGAATCGCCAGAGCAGTGAAAACACTAGGCTGCACCTCCTGTGATCGCCGGGTTGAGATCAACGAGTTCGGCGGGCGGACCATCGCTGCGAGGCTGGAAGCCCTCATACACAGCGTAGGCGATGGCCCGCTCGTCTGAACCCCAGTTCTTGGGGTGGCAGGTCGTGAGGGTGAGAATCTGATCGGTGCCTGGCGTCCCATCGATACGGGGGAACGGATTCAGCACGTCGACGTCAGTGGGCAGCACGTACTCCATCGACCGATACCGGTAGGTGTACCACCCATCTTGTGTTTCAAAGAAGAGCGGATCGCCGACTCGCAGGCTCATGATCTCTTTGAACGGAGTAATAAACCCGCCGGAGCGATGAGCTGCGAGCGCAAAGTTTCCAGTCTCACCGGGCATCACGCTTGTGGGGTAGTGGCCAATCCCCTTGTCGTCGTAGTTGAGCGTCTCCCACCACCCTGTGCCCTCAGCCACACGGTTTGCAAACGTCGTACCGAACGCTGGCACGTGCAGCGTTCCGAACACGTCACCCACCGGCGGCTGCGTTGGGACTGGCACAGTTCCATCAAACGGGGCCGGAGAGGCTTCAGCCGCCGCGTCCCACGCCTTCGAGTCGGCGCTCGTCAAGTCGAGCTGCTTGCCAACGACTGCGACAGCCGTGTGCCACGGTTGCCACACGATGTATCCGAAGACACCAAGACCACCAACGATGAGAAGCTCGCCTATCACCGTGAGTGGACTGAGTTTTGCCCGACGTTTTTTGCCCATTTGCAGCCATTCTATGGTGCACACACTGAGCACGCTCTTCGAACTGGGTAGACTGTAGGCATGGCAGCAGCGGGTAAAGAAGTGAGCAAGCGAAACGCGGCAGAGATCGCGGCCGAACGTGCCCGCAAGGAGGCAGCGCGCAAGGACGCGCCAAACCCTGTGTGGTTCAAGCCGGTGATGTTCGGCTTCATGCTCCTAGGGCTCATTTGGATCGTGTTGTTCTACGTTACGAGTTCGAACCTTCAGCTTCCAATTCCGCAGCTGGGCCAGGCAAACATCTTTATTGGCTTCGGCTTCGTACTCATCGGGTTCCTCATGACTCCCTGGTGGAAGTAGCCAAATTACATCGGTGTAGTTCTCCCCAGTTGGGGATAACCTGTGGATAACTTTGTAGTCAGCGTTCCTTAGAACGGTGAGACAACCAAGTATGCGCAGCAGAGCAGCACGAGCACGACGCCAAGGCTCACAAGCCCGATGATCTGACGCCGCTTCAAGCGTGGTCCACGCGTACGCACAATGAGCCACGTTGCGAGCGCACCGACAATCATGCCGCCGAGATGCGCCTGCCACGAAACATTGGCTCCCGGCATAAACCCGATGCCGAAGTTAATGGCGAGCAACACAACGAGCGAAGTCACATTCGTGTTCATCGCACGGAACGCTACGACGGTCGCCGCGAGCACGCCAAAGATCGCGCCGGATGCGCCGACGGTGGGGGTGAAGATGTCTGAGGGTTGAGCGTAGCCCCAGAGCATGACGCCGAGCGACCCACCAATACCTGCGAGTAGATACAACACGAGATAGCGCACTCGGCCAAGAATCGACTCGAGATGCCGCCCGAAAATGAACAGGGCAAGCATGTTGAAGAGTATGTGGGGGAGGAAGGTCACCGAGTGTGTGAACATCACTGTGAGCATGCGCCACGGTTCAAATGAGGTGCTGAGCAGCACGCCGTCTGGGTATCCACCCAGCACACCGCCGGCAATCTCGTGCACGCCGCCCGAGAGCGAGTAGGCGGGAATGTACCAAAGCGCGGCCGTCACTCCGTTACTCGCGAAGTGGTAACTCAAAAGCTGCAACGCGAAGACTACGACGTTCAGCGCAATAATCAACAGGGTGATCGGTGAATCTAGCGCCGCGAAGCGCCTAGCTTGCACCCGCGCAGTTCGGGCCATGCGCTTCGGCGCGCTGCCCTGGCCCTTGGCACCCTGCTTCATGCATTCAGGGCACATCAGCCCGACGGGCGAAACGACCTGGCACTCGGCACAGATCGTTCGCCCGCATCGCTGGCAGAGCGTAAAACTCTGCCTATCGGGGTGGCGGTAACACACGTCGGTTTCGCCGTACGTCGCCTTTTCCCCATAGCTTGGGCCAACAGGTGTCACGTTAGACCGCGACGATATCGACGCCGCTCATCACGACATCCTCGACTGGGCGATCCTGCGCGCCGGTCTGCACTGCAGAAATCGTGTCGACTACGGCCTTCGACTCATCGTCAGCAACCTCACCAAAGATGGTGTGCTTGCCGTTGAGCCAGTCTGGAGCGATCGTGGTGATGAAGAACTGCGACCCGTTGGTGCCTGAGAGGCGGCCCGTCATATCGGGGCGCTTGCCCGCATTTGCCATTGCAAGCTGGTAAGGCGCCGTGAATCCGAGCTCTGGGTGGATCTCATCATCAAAGTTGTAGCCGGGGCCGCCGGTGCCAGTTCCGGTGGGGTCGCCGCCCTGAATCATGAAGTTTGGGATGATGCGGTGGAAGATCACACCGTCATAAAAGCCCTTTTCAGCTAGATCAGTGAAGTTCTTCACGGTCTTCGGCGCATGATCGCCAAACAGGTTGATCACGATGTCGCCGTGATTGGTGTGAATAGTCGCTACCGCGGTGTGAATAGTCATGACACAAGTCTACGGTGTAGCGTTGGGAGGCAAGTGGACGCGACCCGGACTATTTGAAGGAGAACACGCATGAAACTCTCTCGCAAACGCCGCCGCGAGCTTCGCCACCTGCGCTCTGATGCGCAGGAGCTGCTCGATCAGCAGTTGCACGTGCTTGGCAATGCCAACACCGTGCTCAGGCAGGCGGGCCACACGGCTAAGAACCTCAGCGACGAATACGTTGCTCCGCGAGTCGACGAAGCTGTCGATCGCGTACGCCCGACGGTAGACCGTGGCGTTGCCTCGGCTCGCCGCGCAAGTGCAGCGGTTCGCCGCGTCACCACACCGTTTGTAGCAAACGCACTCGCAAGCACCATTCGTGCCCTTGACGAGATCGAGAACCCTCGTGCTTCAGCGCAAGTTCGCGGCTTCGGTGAGCGCACCGGGCTACTGAAGCCGGCCAAGAAGAAGAGCAAGGCCGGCGGTATCGTGGCGCTTGGTCTTGGAATTGCCGCAGCAGCAGGTGTGGGCTACGCGCTTTGGCAGGCGTTCCGCACTGATGACGAACTGTGGATCGCGCCTGAGGGCGAATAGTCACCAGTTTGCCAAATAGGCGGTGCAGCAGTTTGCTGTGCCGCCTATTTGTTTCTCGAGCGTGATCTGCCTGATCCGCCTCGTGAACCTGAGCTCTTCGAGGCACCGCCTCCGTCTTGGGCGCGTTGGCCGCGACGCGAGATGCCGGCCATGCGAAGCCCCGTCTGCACGAGTGACAGCGTCTTCAACGCCCCCACATCTTTGAGTGGCACCCAGCGTGCCTCGTCTGAGGATCCGCCGATCTCATGCCGCAGTGGGCCGTCTTGCACCGTTGCACGATACACAATGCGGATCGTATGGAGTTCAGGGGTCTGACCCTCGGGGGCATCATCGCGCACCATGACGCGTGAATCGACCCCCAACAGACGACCGGCACGGGCGGTAAGGCCAGTTTCTTCCATTACCTCGCGAATAACGGTGTCGCGTGGGTCTTCACCGTTCTCGATTCCCCCGCCAGGAAGCGTCCACCCGTGTAGGTGACCACGACGCCAGTGCGTGAGCAGGATCTTGCCGCGGCGCTCAATTACAGCGTACGCAGCTACTCGAAGATCCATACACAGAGCCTACCGCCCGACGCGCGCTGCCGCTCCACTCAAGCCGAGCATCCAGCGTTCAAGTCGCTCATACGCCTCTCGACGCGGTGCATCAGCAGACAGAAAAATATCGTGCAGTGCCCCGTCGATCCGCTCAATGGTCACCGATGCGCCGAGCTGCAACGCGGCCTTCGCGACTTCATCGACGTCGAGCACCGTATCTGCGCGGGTGAGGTCATCGCTCCATTTGGTGGGGAGCACGGAGCGTGCAGAAAGCAGCACGCAAATGGGGATCTCGAGCCCCAGCCCACGATGCACCTGCTCGTGCCCAGCGAGAATGGCATTCAACCACCCCGTGTGCACGGTGCGCACCTGCGCCGGTCGCCACGTGAGGTTCAGCCCATCAAGCTCAGCCTTTGGGCCGACCTCGCCTTGGGCGCGGGAGTAGAAGCCGTGGTCGAGCAAGGGCGCGGTATCAAGTGGGTTGTAGCGGGCGCCGAGGCGCACGATCGGAGTAATAATCTGGCGCACTCTCGATGCGAGCTGAAACTCAAGCCAGGGGCTGTTGAGGAGCAATGCGTCAGCGACGCCGGGGTTTCTGGCACACCACAGGCTGAACACGAGCCCTCCGGTCGAGTGGCCGAGCAACACGAGCTTTCGTTTCGATTTTCGAGGCGTACCTCCGCCAATCTCATCGATTGCGAGATCAATCTCTTGGTCATAGTCTGCGAGGTCAGTGATGTACCCCGGGGTTTGGCCTTCGCGGAAGCTGCGCCCGTATCTTCTCAAATCCAACGCAAAGAACCTCGCACCGCGATTCGTCCAGAATGCTGCGAGGTTCTTTTGAAAGAAATAGTCTGACCAGCCGTGCACATACAACACGTCGACATCTTCAAATGGGCGGACTTTACCTGTCAGGCGCTGCCACGAAGTGAGGGGCTTGGGCAGTGCGCGCACGAGTGTTGCCGCTAGGCCTGGATGCTGCGCACCCCGCTCGGCTACATCATCTTCGTCGGCTTGAGCGTCTTCATCGGGCCCGAGATCAAACGTCGTGCACTCGAAGCCGGTACCGAGAATATCGGGAACCCAGATTGCCATATCGACAGTCTACGAGTGCCGACACTGCTTTGAATGCTGAGTGTTCGCTGACCGTCCGCCGAATCACGTCGACGAAACGGGGCAATATGTACCAAATCAAGCTGTCAGCAACGAACACAGAAATGTCCGAAGATGCCTCAGGCGTCAATGTCCTTATGTGAAGGGGCGGCCGGTGCTCAACCTCACCTCGGTCACCGATCTGGCCCCTTGAGTACGCTTTGGATAGCGACTTGAGACCTACCCTGCGGTCGTGACAGTGTGGAACGTATGAGTATTCATGAGTTATCTGCCCCGACACTGGATGGTGACACGCTCTGACTTCTGGTGGCCTGACTGAGCCGAGCATGTCATCAAAAGCTACGCATAACAATGCGCGGCTCCACAACTCGACTCAAATTCGTCCACCTGAAATCGACGACGGGATCGATCTCTGGCGCATCGCCCGCGACTCGCAGACGCTTGATCTCAACTCCTCGTACGCGTACGTGCTCTACGCCCGCGATTTCGCAGCAACCTGCCGCGTCGCCCTCGTCGATGATGAACCTGCCGGGTTCGTCATCGGCTACCGTAGCCCCTCCGACGCAACGTGCCTCTTCGTTTGGCAGGTTGCCGTCGACAAGCGTTTCCGGGGGCTCGGTCTTGCTGGGCGGATGCTCGACGATCTGCTCCACGATGAAACAGCTGGGCCCACGATACAGACTCTGCAGACAACAATCACCGACGATAACGTCGCCTCGCAACGCACATTCCGTAGTCTCGCAAGCCGCTGGGGAAATGCGGCCGTGGATGTCACCCCGCTTTTTGAGACTGCACATCTCAGCTTCGAGAGCTCAGATGAAGATCTCCATGAACCTGAACGGCTGTATAAAATTGGTCCGCTAGATGCAGCTGTCGCCACCAGCCCGGTTTCGGGCACCGTGCACTCTCCGCACGACGACAACAATGAGGAGAACCACTCAAAAATGAATATCTTCACCCAGTTGGAATCCGAAGTCCGCAGTTACTCACGCTCCTGGCCGGTCGTTTTTGATCGTGCAGTTGGCAGCGTGATGTACGACGAGTCGGGTGCTGAGTACCTAGATTTTTTCTCTGGTGCTGGCGCGCTGAATTACGGGCACAATAACCCTGAACTGAAGAAAGTTCTCATCGACTATCTATCTGATGATCGTGTCATGCATTCACTCGATATGTTCACCACGGCCCGCAGAGACTTCCTCGAGACGTTTGATGAGGTGCTTCTCAAGCCCCGCAACCTCGACTACAAAGTCGTCTTTCCTGGCCCAGGTGGAACGAACGCAGTAGAAGCCGCACTGAAGCTTGCCCGCAAGGTGACCGGCCGCGAATCCGTAATCAACTTCACCAACGCTTTCCATGGCATGACCCTCGGCGCCCTCGCAGTCACCGGGAACTCACTCAAGCGCGAGGGCTCTGGCGTGCCGCTCGTGCATGCGACGCCGATGCCGTATGACGATTATTTTGACGGCGATTACCCTGATTTCTTTTACTTTGAACGACTTCTGGAAGACTCCGGCAGTGGGTTGAACACACCTGCCGCCGTGATCGTCGAGACGGTTCAGGGTGAGGGTGGAATCAACGCCGCCCGCGCCGATTGGTTGCGTCAGCTTGCGGCACTCTGCAAGAAGCACGAGGTGCTGCTCATTGTCGACGACGTGCAAATGGGCTGCGGCCGCACAGGGGACTTCTTCAGCTTTGAAGAGGCCGGCATCGAACCAGATATCGTCTGCCTGTCGAAGTCAATCAGCGGCTACGGTATTCCGATGGCGCTGACGCTCATAAAGCCAGAGCTCGACATTTGGCAGCCAGGTGAGCACAACGGCACATTCCGCGGCATCGGCCCAGCATTCATTACCGGCGCCAAGGCCTTGCGTGAGTTTTGGACTGATAACACGCTGCGTGATTCGACGATTCGCAAGGGTATCCGTGTCGAGAGCAGGTTCAACTCAATCGCTGCGCAGTACCCGCAACATGAGATGTTCGCCAAGGGGCGAGGTCTTGCGCGCGGTTTGCAGTTCCCCTCAGGTGAGTTAGCCGATGCGGTATGCCGGGCTGCTTTCGAACGGGGTCTGCTCATGGAGACTTCCGGCCCGGAGGGCGAAGTCATGAAGATTCTGCCCGCACTCACGATCACCGACGCCGAGCTTGACCGTGGCCTGCACATCATCGAGGAGTCAGTTCGCGCTGTGCTCGGCGATCCCGATCTCAGCACCCACGCTGAAGCGGAAGTAGACGACATCGAAACCAAGGAGCACACTCGCGCATGATCATTCGTACAATCGATGAGATAACCAATACCGATGCTGATATCCAATCTGAGAATTGGCGCAGCAAACGCATCGTCCTTGCAAAAGAGGGCGTCGGGTTCTCGGTGCACGAGACTACGTTGTATGCGGGAACGGTGAGCCAGTTCTGGTACGCCAATCACATCGAAGCCGTGTTTATTGTCGAGGGTGAGGGTGAGATCACTGACCTTGCCACCGGAGAAACGCACCAACTTGCACCAGGCTCGTTATATCTGCTGAACGACCACGACAAGCATGAGGTTCGTCCGCGAACCGAGATGCGTACGGTTTGCGTATTCAACCCGCCCGTCACC
This sequence comes from Leucobacter sp., assembly GCA_052106035.1. Lineage (GTDB taxonomy): Bacteria > Actinomycetota > Actinomycetes > Actinomycetales > Microbacteriaceae > Leucobacter. Next base: position 9,946 of record JBQEBC010000054.1, read on the forward strand.
GGGCGCGAGGTACATGACGAGAACGGTGTGTATCCACTCGTCACCGAAGGCGCCTAGCTCACGCTGGCTCAACGGTTCGCACGAGAGACAGGAGAATCACGATTGACTACCAAGACATCGACCGCAGATGACCAGTTCCCTACAAGGGTGGCGACGCCCACCAATCCCATCACACGCACCCAGCCTTCCGTGTGGGGTTCGGCCGGTGATGGGCCATTCTCAGCATCAGAGCTAGAAAACCACGAGCGCCGCGGATATACCGTACTCGACGATTTCATTTCAGCAAATGACGTCGCGCTCTACGCAAGTGAGCTCGAGCGCCTCGCCAGCGACCCTTCGTTACAGGATGACCCCCGAATGGTCACTGAACAAACCACCGGCACAGTGCGCTCAGTGTTCGAAGTTGAAAAGCTCAGCCTGGTACTCGATGCTCTTGCCCGGAGCCCAAAGGTGCTCGAACGGGCTCAGCAGATCATGGGATCGGATGTGTATCTGCATCACACTCGGGTCAACTACATGCCAAGTTTCACCGGCACTGGGTTCTACTGGCACTCAGACTTTGAGACCTGGCACGCCGAAGATGGTATGCCGACCCCGCGAGCAGTGAGCCTGTCGATCGCGCTCGACGACAATTATCCGTTCAACGGCGGCCTCATGGTCATGCCGGGCTCGCACCATACATTTGTGCCTGCGGTTGGTGAGACGCCTGACAATAACCACGAACAATCACTGAAGGCGCAGGAAGCAGGAGTGCCAAGTCACGACGCCATCACTGCCCTCGCTGAGAAGTACGGCATCGACCAGTTCACAGGGTCTGCGGGTTCTGCCCTGTGGTTCGACTCGAACATCATGCACGGATCGGGTAATAACATCACCCCATATTCGCGCTCAAACGTGTTCATGGTGTTCAACAGCGTCGAGAACGCACTCGTCGAGCCTTACGCTGCGCGCAGTGCTCGCCCCGAACACATCGCGAACCGCGACTTCACCCCGCTTCGCTGAACGGGGTGCTGAACAGGGGTGCTGAACAGAAGTAGGGTCGTTCCCTGACCTTTAGCGGTGCCCTATGGGCGTATGCCGATCTCATCAAGTGCCTTCTCAAGTCGAGCGACAGTTCCATCGACATCGCCGAGCTTGTCGAGGCCAAAGAGGCCCATACGAAATGTAGCGAACGTCTTGGGTTCGCCGCACTGCAGCGGCACTCCGGCCGCGATTTGTAGCCCAGCGCTCTTAAAGCGAGCTCCGTTTTGAAGTTCTGGATCGTCGGTGAACGCGACAACGACCCCAGGGGCCGCAAACTCACCCGTCGCGACTGGCGGCAGGCCTCTTGCTGCCAAAACTTTTCGCACACGAGCACCCAGTTCATGCTGCGCAGTGCGCGTCTGTTCCCAGCCCCGGTCACGCGTTTCTCGCATGACTTCGAGGTTATGTGCGATCGTGTCGGTCGGCATGGTGGCATGGTAACCCGCAGCTCCCTGCACGTACCCGTCAGAGATCGTCATCCACTTCAAGAGGTCGATTGCAAAGCTTGAGGTGGTGCTCGTGCTCACTGCTTCACGCGCGCGTTCGCTCAGCATGACGAAGCCTGCGCCGGGTGACCCGCTCCAGCCCTTTTGTGGCGCGCTGATAAGCACATCCACACCGACAGCTTCCATATCGACCCAGATCGTTCCAGAAGCGATGCAGTCGAGCACGAAAAGCGCGCCAACAGCGTGCGCGGCATCCGCGAGCTCACGGAGATAGTCGTCAGGGAGAATCATTCCCGATGCCGTCTCGACGTGAGGCGCGAACACCACCTCGGGGCGGTGCTCCTTGATTGCTGCAGTTACCTCATCAATCGGTGCCGGCTCCCATACCGCCTGGTGATCATGAGTTACTGGGCGCGCTTTGCAGACAGTCACCTCGTCCGTGATGCGCCCAACCTCGATGATCTGTGACCACCGGAACGAGAACAATCCGTTCCGCACGATCAGCGCGCGCTTGTCCGTCGCCAGCTGGCGCGCTACAGCTTCCATTGCATAGGTGCCGCCGCCGGGAACGATCACCGCCGTATTCGCGTTGTACGCCTCGCGCAGAATTGCGAGCGTCTCCTGCATGATGCTGACAAATCGGGCAGACATGTGGTTGAGCGAGCGATCGGTGAATACCACCGAGTACTCGAGAAGGCCATTGGGATCAATGTCGGAATGCGGCAGACTCATGCCACTAGCCTCCCACAACTGGGCATAATCATGGGCACAGGGTCTGGCAGATACGTCTAAAATGGTGGATCCTGGGAGAATCGAACTCCAATTTAGCCCTTTTGATGGCCATTCACCAGGTTAACTTGCACAGTTAACTTGCACACGTTTATGCGCTTTTTGAGTTTCTAGGGTGCGACTGGTAGACGATCGATTTCGAATGAATGTTGCCATTTTGTTGCCACATCGTCCAAACACTCTCCTCTGTCATCTCTAGGGTTAATCGGAGATTACCACCCGCCAGACCCGCGCAAATTGCGAGATGCAGAACACTCGCGAGCAGCAGCAAGAGGGTCCATCCATCCCAGCCGAACTATCTCTGCCATGATTCAACTATGAAAAAACTTATGATCGTCTGTATCGCTGCGAGCCTGAGTCTTGCAGGATGCACCACCGTCGCTGCAAAGCCAACACCCGCTGTACCTGAGATCCCACGCGTCGAAACCGGTCCAGTGCTACTCACTGATGAAGAAGCTGGGGAACGTTACCTTTCGATTGTTTGTCAGCCCAACTCGGCAAGCGACGCAGCTTACGAGGCGATCATTGCTGGTGAAGAGGAATACCGGAATGGCGGCGATCCCGCCGTCGACACCGTAAAGTCTTCGAGCGCAGAACACTTAAGGGTGACGAGGCTGGCAATCGAAGTACTTGATGACGAGTACTACACCTGGCCCGAAAGTGTCGTAGAGTTTGTGCCGCATATTCGCTCTACATTTATGGCATCCCTTTCGCCGCTACAGGCTACAAGCAACGTCACCCGGTATGAAGACGCCTACTCAATGAGTTGGCCTGAGAGCACTCCAGAGCAGCAGAGTGCTGCACAGGAGATTCGTTACCAGCTCGGGTTGGACGCAGACACCACCGCTTCCTGTATTGGCTACGAGACCGCACTTGAGGAACTCCATACCAAAATGGTCGAGCTCAACGAAGAACTTGCTGCCCAAGAGGAACGTGACGCAAAAGAAGCCGAGAAGGACTAACCCCACAAACAGCTATAGCCCCGCACTCTGCTCCGTTGCGAAGTGAGCACGGGGCTATTGTTACGGCTGGATAGAAGTGGGGGCTTAAACGAGTCAGGAAGCACATTTATGGAACCGGTTACCACCCGCACTATTCGCTTCTGAGTTATGATTCGAAACTCGAGCACCATAAAGCGTAGGAGTAGCTGTTGGACCTGACACCAGAAGTAGTAAGTCTCGGCACCAGCCTTGCGGAGACTCTAGCCCGCAACACTGCTACTGCCATCAACGACAGGGTTCGTTCGCTCAAAGCAGCGAACAAGAAGGACGAAGCAATCGCTGGTCTCGAAGAGCTTGTGTCGGAGCTCATCTCTGACAAGGCAGAGATCGCCCGAATTGCTCAGGCTTACCAGTCCGAATTGGTCGCTCAAAGACTCTCGGCTGGAGATATTGACTACATAACCAAAACCGTTGTCCCGATGGTTGAATCATTACTAGAGGCGACCGGGCAAGGATCGAGTGAAATTGATCAGTTCAAGCCGCTACTCTCCACCGAAACTGTGAATATACTCCAGCTTCTTGGCTTCAATTTCCGCCGAGCAATCGGCGAACCTCTTACTGATCTCGTTAGCAATAAAATCCTTGAGAACGTAAATAGGAGCGAGGACCTGCAGATCGCGGTCGAAAAGCGACAGCAGCTCTACTTGCAGCTCGCATTAGATCCTGAAGCATACGAGCGATTCCGTGAGCTGTTTCCGGGTTGAGGACTCCCGATTAAGCTCGAGCAGCTGCTCTAGAAACACGAAAAGCCCCTGCAGCATCCCGAAGGACACCACAGGGGCGGAGCCCTATCATGACCAGAGTGGCAAGATTTCCCACTCCCGCGGGAATCCCATATGCCTTACTGCGCTGAGAGCGGTCGGTCCTGTTTCTGAAGCGATTTGCACGTTGGGCAGCTTCTTCACAATCGTAGCGAGAGACCGGGCCCAATTCGAGCCCGCAGAATGCGACTCAAGAAAGTACGCGAGTAGAGCTATGGGCTTGTAGACCCGAGAAGACTGTTCAGGGGCCTCATACAGTGACTCGTCATTCATATGCTCTAGTAGGTGGCGGTCAACACTTGAAATTGGCATCGAAAAGTCACGCTTCATCACGCGATTGAAGAGGCGCTGATTGTGAGCCGAGATGTTTCGAAGATCACCAAGTAAGCGCACCCAAGCAGTTAACCTCTTCGACTGCTTGACCCCGAACGCTCGCGCAACTTCAAGTCGGTCCTCTTCGCGCATTAGCTCCAGTAGGTAAGGAAGAGCTCCAAAACTGAGTACTTCGACCGCTGCCCAGACGGGGTAAGGTTTCCCGTACTTCAGTAAATGATGGGATATTGCGTCTTCAAACTTCGCGTCGCTACATGCCGATGTATGACTTTCCCGCCACTTCGCGAACTTGGTCGAGTCGCCCGCAGGAATTGAGCACTGATGCGTATCAAGATGTTGGTCAGAATCGTGAGCAAAAAGATCTCTTCTCGCCAACACATGCGAGATCTCGTGTTTCAAGCGCGATTCGAACTCGAGGGTGCCTTGTAAGCAGGCCTCTCTTAGCTTCCGATCGAATTGGCTTACGGCAACTACATCCTTGAGGGACGAATCCTTGATGTAGTCATCACTTCGCCATGTCTTGGATCGAGGGTCCTGCTCATCAACTGGCAGGAACTCTCGGAAGATGTACCGGTAGCCTCCAGATCGGTGGTAACCGACAGCGGATAGGAAGTTAAGCGCTTCATCGTCGGAAGCAATGGAGAGCCCCCGCTCCGACAGCTTGGAAACCAAGCTAGGTAGCTCTTCAAAGGTTTTGTCGAATCCCATAACGGAATCATATAAGGACAAATGAAAACCACCCCCATGATGGCTAGGCCAACAGCGGAGGGTGGTGTCTGATAAGACTCACGCTATCCGGAATCCTGCTCGTATTCAAGTTTGACACGCAAAGTGGTGCCCCTCGCCCACTCGAAGGCAGACGAGGGGCACCACAGGGGCAAGTGCTCGTTGAACGGGGAACTTCTGCATGCAATCTGAGAATTGCGCGGGGCAAGCTAGACGAGAGGCACCGCATTAGTTCCCACCGGAGTATTTGCCGCCCCGCTTCAGCGCGCGCAGCTGGTGATTAATCTGACCCCAATCACGGTTCATGTGGCTTATAGGCCAAAAGGGGCCTATAGCCCGTTTAGCCGTGCTGTCGAGCGTTGTATCGCGTCCGACACGAAGGCCGCTGAAAATGCCGTCGAGCTCAAGATGACTCCTCTGCCAATAATGCCGCGAGTAACTCCCCATGATCTGCGTCACACTGCAGCGTCGCTTGCGATCAGTGCCGGGGCGAACGTGAAAGCAGTTCAGAGGATGCTTGGCCACGCCTCTGCAGCCATGACGCTTGATACGTACGCGGATCTCTTCGATGACGATTTAAGCGATGTTGCATCGGCCCTCAATGAGGCGCGGCGTGCGACTGTTGTTGCCAATTTGTTGCCAGATTAGAGCTTTGAGAAATGAGTAAGGCCCCAACTTCGTTGATATTCCGCGAAGTTTGGGGCCTTGTATCTTGTGGATCCTGGGATGTCTGAGTTCACGACATAAGTCACACCTGACACGGCACACCTGAGTCGCGACAT
>JBQEBC010000055.1:0-14661 GCA_052106035.1 Leucobacter sp.
GCCACTATGGCAACTTTCGGAACGCTTTCCACGCGGCTCACTGATACATTCAAGAACCTTCGCTCGAAGGGCAAGCTGTCTGCATCGGACGTAGACGGTACGGTTCGCGAAATTCGGCGTGCGCTGCTCGAGGCCGACGTCTCGCTCGATGTCGTCAAGGATTTCACGGGCAAGGTGCGCGAACGCGCCCTCGGTGACGAAGTGAACCGAGCGTTGAACCCGGCCCAGCAGGTCGTGCAAATCGTCAACGAAGAGCTCGTTGAGGTGCTCGGCGGCGACCAGCGGCGACTGCAGTTTGCCAAGAATCCGCCTACGGTCATTATGCTCGCAGGCCTCCAGGGTGCGGGTAAAACGACGCTCGCGGGCAAGCTTGCGAAGTGGTTAAAGGATCAGGGACACACCCCGATGCTTGTTGCGTGTGACCTTCAGCGCCCGAACGCAGTGACGCAGCTGAGTGTGGTCGCTGAGCAAGCAGGGGTTTCGATCTTCGCGCCTGAACCTGGCAACGGTGTGGGCAACCCCGTCAAGGTTGCGAAGAATGGTGTTGCCGAGGCGAAGCGCACGCAGCACGACTTTGTCATCGTAGATACTGCAGGCCGGCTCGGTGTTGACGCCGAGCTCATGAAGCAGGCAAGTGACATTCGCAAGGCAATCGACCCAGACGAAGTTCTCTTCGTCATCGACTCTTTGATTGGGCAGGATGCGGTTGCGACGGCGCAGGCCTTCCAAGAGGGTGTGGATTTCACTGGAGTTGTGCTCACGAAGCTCGACGGTGATCAACGCGGTGGCGCGGCACTCTCGATCCGGGGGGTCACTGGGCGTCCGATCCTCTTCGCCTCAACCGGTGAAGGGCTCGGCGACTTTGAGCCGTTCTACCCAGACCGCATGGCCAGCCGAATTCTTGATCTCGGCGACATTCTCACGCTCATTGAGCAGACTCAGCAGGCGTTTGACGCTGATGAGGCACAGAAAGTCGCGGAGAAGTTCGCGAAGGATCAGTTCACGCTCGATGATTTCTTACATCAGATGCAACAGCTGCGCGGTGCAGGATCGATCAAGAAGATGATGGGCATGCTCCCCGGCATGGGCAAGGTGAAAGATCAGCTCGAGAATTTTGATGAGCGAGAGATCGTTCGCACTGAGGCGATCATCCAGTCGATGACGAAGGATGAGCGCACCCATCCAAAGATTCTGAATGGATCCAGGCGGCTGCGCATCGCCAAGGGTTCAGGCATGACTGTGACTGATGTGAACTCGCTCGTACAGCGGTTTGAGCAGGCCTCCAAGATGATGAAAACTGTCGCGCGCGGCGGCGTACCCCAGATTCCAGGTATGGGGCCGGTGCCAGGGATGGGCAGCCATGGGGGCAAGAAAAAACAGCAGCAAAAGGGGAAGGGCGCTAAGCGCTCAGGAAACCCGGCGAAGCGTGCCCAGGAGCAGCTTGCTGTGCCGGCTCAATCCGCGCAGGGGAGTGGCTTTGGCCTCGGAGCGAGCGGAGACGCTGGCGCAGCTCCGAGCGCAGAAGAAATGAAGAAGTTGCAGCAGATGCTCGGTGGCGGGTCTCGCTAACCGCCGTATCCACGTGAGGAACGAGCTCCGCACTGCAGTGTGGAGCTCGTTCTCGTTTTGTCACCTTTTTGATACCTTCATGAGTCGCGTCGAAACCCATCGCCATGTAACATTGCACATGTCGAGTGTGGGTTCGTGAAAGCACTGCACTTCGCACTGACGCTCAAGACACTGTCTCGTGGCAGTTCCAGCAACGACTCAAAGGTGACTCAATGGCTCGAAAAATCTTCTCTACCGCAGTGGCCATCGCCGCCGCGGTGACCCTCACAGTGTCAGGCTGTGCGACTGGTGGTGGCGCCGATGGCGGCGGCACTGACGGTGAACCGCAAACAGGCGGCACTCTCAAGGTGTTGGCAAATGGTGACGTCGATCGTCTCGATCCGCAACTTGCCGCATACGTACCAACGAACTCTGTCGCGCGTTCAATCACGCGCTCGATTCTGAGCTACACGGCCTCGAATGACTCTGAAAAGGGCTCAGAATTGCAGGGCGACCTCGTCGAAGAGGTGCCAACCGCGAGTGAAGACGGCCTCACGTATGAGATGAAGCTGCGCGAGGGCATTACCTGGGATGCGCCAGATGGATCTCGCGCCATCGTTTCCAGCGACGTCGCACGCGGCATCGAACGTATCTGCAACCCGTACATTGGTGCAGCCCTCGGCAGTTACTTCATCAATCTCATCGACGGCATGACGGAGTACTGTGATGCATTCGCGAGTGTCGCACCTGAAGCCGCGGCAATGAAGGAGTACATCGAGAGCAACGACATTCCTGGCATTGAATTGCCAGATGATCAGACAGTCATTTTCCATCTCGTGCAGCCGGCATCAGATTTCACCTCGATGCTCAGCCTCTCAACGGCCAATCCGGCACCAGTCGAGGTGCTCGAGTATCTGCCGGATTCACCAGAATACCGCGCAAACTTCGTGGCATCAGGCCCCTACACGGTCTCTGCGTACACGCCAGATGTGGAGCTCAAACTCGTTCGAAATGAATCCTGGTCGGCTGATAGTGACCCGCTCCGTGCTGCGTACGTTGACGAGATCGTGATGACCATGGGTGTCGAAGGTGATGCGGCCATGCAACAGCTTCAGGCTGGCTCTGTAGATATGCTGTTCGACATCACGCCTAGCCCGGCAAACATTCAGCAGCTGAAGACTGCAAACGACGAGAAGTTCACCACGCTCGAAAATGGCGGCATCGATCAGTTCATGTGGTTCAACACCAAGACGAGCAACAACAACAGCGCGCTTCAGCAGCTTGAGGTTCGCCAGGCGCTGCAGTACGCAATCGACAAGCAGGCAGTCGTGCAGGTGATGGGTGGCGAAGACATCGCTTCCGTCACCAACGGCATCTTTGGTCCCGGCATTAACGGGTATGAAGAATATGCGCCCTACGGCGACGGCAGCGGAAAGGCCGACCCTGAGAAGGCGAAGCAGATGCTTGCAGATGCAGGTGTGACGGATCTCACTCTGAAGTTCCCGTACCGAAACCTGGGTACCCAGCCAGATATCGCGCAGACAATTCAGGCAAGCCTTGAAGAAGCAGGCATCACGGTTGAGCTCTTCCCAGTTCCGCCGACTGATTACTATGCAAACTTCATGACAAACCCCGAGAATACTGCAAACGGCGAGTGGGATATTGCACTTGTCGGCTGGTCGCCTGACTGGGTAGGCGGTGCTGCTCGGAGCGTGTACCAGCCGCAGTTCTCGTTCAACGGAACCCCACAGGCATATAACTACGTCGACTACAACAACGACGAAGCAAACAAGCTTGCGGAAGAAGCACTTTCTGCAGCTACTCCCGAAGAGGCAGGGAAGCTATGGCACCAGGTTGATGAGACAGTGATGGCCGACTCCCCAATCGTGTCGATCGTTGCTCGTAAGAAGGCGAACTATCACTCGGATCGCGTACAGAACTTCGAGATCTATGCACTGTCACAGAACGGTGACTGGACAAATATCTGGTTGAAGTAATCGATTGTGTGGGGAGTGGTGCGGCAGCATATCTCGTGTTGCCGCACCACCACCATCCGCGATGCCGTACCCAATCCCGAGTGGAGAACTGAATGTCAATCCTTGAAGTATCGGGACTCACCGTAGACATCCCAACCGAAGATGGCGCGGTGCACGCGGTGCAAGACGTCTCGTTCGACGTTCGAGCAGGAGAATTCTTCGGCATCGTCGGAGAATCAGGCTCGGGTAAATCCGTGCTGGTGCAATCACTGATGGGGCTCATTCCGTCGGCAAAGATCAGTGGCGAAGTCCACTTCCAAGGTGAAAGCCTTATTGATCTGAGCAAAGAAGGCCTTCGCCGGAAGCGAGGCAAAGATATCAGCATGATCTTCCAAGATCCGCTGTCAAGCCTGCACCCCCAGTACACCATCGGGTGGCAGATCGTCGAGCAGATCCAGGCACACGAAAAGGTCTCCAAACAGGCTGCGAAGGCTCGGGCAATCGAGCTTCTCGAGAAGGTGCATATTCCTGAGGCCGCCACCCGCTTTGACGCCTACCCTCACCAATTCTCTGGCGGTATGCGGCAGCGTGTCATGATCGCAATGAGTCTGTCGCTTGGACCATCACTCATCATTGCTGATGAGCCAACGACTGCTCTCGACTCAACTGTGCAGGCACAAATACTTGATTTGCTTGCTGAGATGCAGCGCGACACCGGATCCACGGTTTTGATGATCAGTCACGACCTCGGGGTGCTCTCCCGCGTTGCTGACCGGGTGATGGTCATGTACGGCGGTAGACGCATGGAAATCGGTGACAGCGATAGCGTGCTTGGACACCCCACTCATCCATACACCTCTGGTCTCCTGCGGTCATCGTCATTTAACAGCACACCGGGGGCTAAACTCGTGCCGATCGGTGGGAAGCCACCGAGCCTGCTCGATCCACCCGTTGGGTGCGTCTTTCGCGAGCGCTGCCCTGATGCGATGGACGTCTGTGCGCAGGCACCGCCGCTCAGAAAATACGATGATGGTACTGAGTCCCTTTGCTGGCTTACTGACAGTCCAACCATCCCTGTCGTCGATGCCCAGGGAAACGAACCAACCCAGAACATCAGTGATGACGTGTTTGTGAAAGTATCCGACCTCTCGCTCTCGTTCAAACAGCGCCGCAGCGAACCCAAACAGGTTCTCAATAACATCTCGGTTTCTGTGCGCAAGGGTGAAACGCTCGGACTCGTGGGGGAGAGCGGATGCGGGAAGACGACGCTCGCACGTGCGATCGCTGGTCTCATCCCACCGTCAAGTGGGAGCGTCATGTTTGATGGCGTTGATACTTCGACGTTGAGCCGCGAGGAATGGCGGGCGCAGCGCCGCAAGGTGCAAGTAGTATTCCAAGACCCGTTTGGGTCGTTGAACCCCAAGCGCCGTGTTGGCTCGATTATTGGTGATCCCTTCCGTATCCACCGTGTCGCCAAGGGCAACGCGCGTCTGCTTCGGGTGCAAGAACTCATGGAAATTGTGGGCCTGAACCCCGAGCACTACAACCGCTTCCCGTCCCAGTTTTCTGGTGGCCAGAGGCAACGCATCGGAATTGCACGAGCCATTGCCTTGAACCCTGAACTCGTTATTCTCGATGAGCCAGTTTCAGCGCTTGACGTGTCGATTCAGGCGCAAGTCTTGAACCTACTCGACGAGCTGCAGCGAGAGCTTGGCCTAACTTACCTCTTTATTTCGCACGACCTCGCAGTCGTGCGTCACGTGTGCGACCGGATCGCAGTCATGGAGGGTGGGCAAATTATCGAGCTCGATGACGCAGAGACGGTGTACAGCTCGCCTGCTCATCCATTTACGCAGAAGCTCCTCTCCGCAGCTGCTCCCGCAATCCCGAAGACACCACGGGGTCGAAAACTCCTCACCGAGAGCGAATTTGACGTGAGCGAGGCACAGCGATGAATAAGATTTTCTCCCAAGAAACAAAGATACTGGTGACGCCGGCCGAGGCTGCTCGCCGTTCCGTCACGATCAAGGCTCGAAGCTCGTGGCAGCTCACACTGTCGCGACTCATTCGCGACCCCGCGAGCATTGTTTCAGCGCTCGTCATCTTGCTGTTGGTGCTCTTTGCGGTGTGCGCACCTCTCGTGGCGCAGTGGGTGGGGCACGGCCCAACCGAGCAGCTTCGAGAAACAGGGCTTTCTCCAAGCGGCATCCCGGTGGGGCCAAACGGTGAGTTTCTTATGGGGACGGATCAGCTTGGCCGCGATATCTTCGTGCGCCTTGCGTACGGGGCACGAATTTCATTACTTGTTGGAGTGGTGGCATCACTGATCGCCTCCGCCATTGGCGTGCTCGTTGGGCTTATCGCAGGGTTCTTCGGCGGCATCGTGGACACCGTGCTCAGTCGTACAGTGGACCTCGTCATGAGCGTCCCGTTCCTCCTCGTCGCAATTGCGACGGTCTCAGTACTCGGGCCGAGCCTTGGCCTATCGATCGCTGTGATCGTCTTCTTTAGCTGGACCGGGCTCGCCCGTGTTATTCGAGGCCAAGTGCTCGCTATCCGTGAGCGGGAGTTCATTGAGGCGGCACGATCCCTCGGCGAATCACGCATGTCGATCATGTTCCGAAACGTGCTTCCAAACCTTGTCGTGCCCATCATTGTGTACACGACACTGATGATTCCTGCGGCAGTCGTATTCGAAGCCACTTTGTCGTTCCTTGGTCTCGGGATTGTGCCCCCCACGCCAAGCTGGGGCAATATGCTTGCGGACGCTGCGAACGGCTCAATGTATATGGTGGCGCCGTGGATGGTACTTGTTCCAGGCCTCGCGCTCCTTGCACTCACGCTCGCATTCAACCTACTCGGTGACGGTCTGCGCGACGCGCTCGATCCGGCCTCATCGAAGGGAGCAAAAGCATGATCCGCTTCTTCCTCGCGCGCCTCGGCTTTGGTGTGCTCGTCTTGTTCCTGCTCAGTATCTTTGTGTTCTTGTTGTTTTATGTATCCCCGTCAGACCCCGCACGAATTATTGCGGGCGATAAGGCTACAGAAGCACTCATGGACCAGATTCGGATAAATTTAGGGCTTGATAAGCCGCTATACCAGCAGTACTTGCTGTTCATTTCGAACCTGCTCCAGGGCGACCTGGGCTTCTCCTACCGAACCAATGTGCCGGTGGCAGACATTGTGCTCTCTCGCATTCCAGTCACCATGTCCCTGGTGTTCGGTGGCGTTGTGCTGTGGCTCTTGATCGGTATCCCGATCGGTATCGCCTCTGCTAAGCGCCCTGGGTCGGTACTTGATCGTGTGCTGCAGGGGTTTGCCATCGTTGGCATCAGCTTTCCGACGTTCGTGCTCGGCATGTTGGCGCTGTACACGCTCTACTTCCTACCGACTCGTTGGGGGTTCATGCTGTTCCCGCCCGCCGGATACGCGGAGTTTGGGCAAAATCCTGCGCAGTGGGCATGGCACCTGGTGCTTCCCTGGTTCACACTCGCCCTCGTGATTGCCGCGGTGTATGCGCGACTCACACGCGGGCAGATGCTCGAGGTGCTGGGTCAGGATTATATTCGTACCGCTCGGGCGAAGGGCCTCACTGAGCGCCGTGTGACTTACGTTCACGCATTCCGTAGCGCGATGCCGCCGCTTGTGACACAGCTCGGCATTGATATCGGCATGCTCCTAGCTGGTGTGATTGTGATCGAGCAGGTGTTTGGGCTTCCCGGTGTGGGATCCCTCGCGGTGACGAGCGTCGCAATGCAGGATCGCCCGGTCGTCATCGCGATCGTGCTGCTCGGCGGCGTGTTTGTCGTCGTCTCGAATCTCATCGTCGATATGTTCTACGCTGTGCTCGACTCACGCGTTGGCACCGCGAGCAAATAGGTTACGCTCACCCACGATAATTTCCTGGGGCACTATTGAAATAGGAAGGGAATCAACATGGCTCGCATGAGCGCTGAATACCCGATCGGTACCGATATCGTTGCGCGGGATGTGTGGACGACAGTGCCACTCGACTGGAAGCGCCCCGATGGTGAAACGATCGAGGTATACGCGCGTGAACTCATTGCCGCTGAACATCGCCATGCGGATCTCCCACTGCTTGTGTTTCTGCAAGGTGGCCCGGGTGGAAAATCGCCCAGGCCCACCGGTCGGGATGCGTGGCTCGACGCGGCATTGCAACGTTTTCGCGTCGTGCTTCCTGACCAACGGGGCACTGGTCGATCTACGCCGCTGTCAGCAGCGGAGGTGGGGCAGCTCCCCGCATCCGATGCAGCAAAACTTCTCTCCCACCACCGAGCAGACTCGATAGTTCGTGACCTTGAGCGAGTTCGCGAGCAGCACTATGACAATGCTCAATGGTGGTCACTTGGTCAGAGCTATGGCGGATTTCTCACGCTGCATTACCTGTCGGTCGCCCCCCATGCGCTTGTCGCATCAGCAGTCACGGGTGGCTTGCCAGCAATCGATCCGGATCCGGCTGAGGTCTACCGACGCACCCTTCCGAGAGTGCGTGAAAAGAACCGCCTATTCCAGGAACGATTCCCACATCTCGTCGATCGGATCTCTCGGGTTGCCGACATTCTTGAAGCGCAAGATGTCCGTTTGCCAGACGGTGATCGCCTCACTGTGCGGCGTCTGCAAACTCTCGGCTTCAACTTTGGTATGGCCGTCGGCGCAGATCGCGTGCATTGGATCTTCGATGAAGCATTTGCCGACCCCGAAGAAACTCGTTTGAGCGACACCTTTATCGCGGCAGTCGCTGCAGAGACGTCATTCGCAGAGAACCCACTGTTTATCGCGTTGCAGGAGAGCATCTATGGCCCGGGCCCAAGTAACTGGGCAGCTCAGCATGAGGTCTCGAAGCATTCGGACTTTTCCGAGAGCGCCCGGCCTCTGCAATTTACGGGCGAAATGGTGTTCCCTTGGATGTTTGAGGAGATTCGAGCGCTTCGTGGATTTCAGGCGGGTGTCGAGGCGCTCGCCACTTCGGAGTATGCAATTGATCTCTACGACACGAAACGTCTCTCCGAGAACATGGTTCCGGTAGAAGCTGCCGTGTACTTTGACGACATGTACGTCGACGCGGGTCTTTCGCTTGATACAACTGCTCGCGTCAGGGCACTGAACTCCTGGGTGACCAATGAGTTTGAACACGATGGGCTCCGGCTCGGAGGCGTCGGGGAACGGCTGTTTGCGAAGCTTGAAGCTCGCGTCGGCCGGTCCTCTTCAGCACGCAACTGAACCCATACGAACTGTGAAGGGACTCCAAATGTCACACGGACATGAAACACATCAACCTGGTCTTGCTGAGCAGGTACGCGTGCTCGATTGGGAATCTGGCATGGCGAACTCTCGCGCAGTGAGGCGAGACCCGCGCATGCCGCTACTGAGCCGCGCTGAAGGGTTTGGCCAGTGGATGCGAGAAGGGTGGGGTTCAGCAGATCGCGAATTACGGGTGACCGACGGGGCTGCGGAAGCTGCCGCTGCACACCGGGAAAGGCTTTCCGCTGAGTTCACGGGGGAGTCGCTCGTCATCACGGCAGGTCGGGCGCAGCTGCGCGTAAACGATAACTTCTTTGAGTTCCGTGCCGACAGCGATTTTCTCTGGGTTGCCGGGCACGGTGTAGAGGATGCTGTACTCGTCATGCGTCCTACTGGCAGTGGACACGATTCCACGCTCTACATGACGCCTCCCGCGCGGCCTGGCGATGCCGCATTCCATGCGAACTCGACACACGGAGAGCTATGGATAGGTCCGGTTGCCGGCACAGCTGAGGTCGAGGCAGCGCTCGGAGTGCGCACTCGCCCGATCAGCGAGCTCGAGTCGCCAGACGGTGCGCTTATTGCGGGTGCAGCTGTAGTGGCGCGCGGCGCTGGCTCCACTCTCGCCGGGAAAACACGGTCAGCGCGGCTATCGCGCGTGCTTTCAGAACTTCGGCAAATTAAGGACGAGTGGGAAATGAAGGAGCTTCGTCGTGCCGTGAACCACACTGTCGACGGGTTCGCCGAGGTGCGTCGGGCAATTCCCCGTGCAATTGAGTCAGGTGGTGAACGGTGGCTGCAGGGTACATTTGATCGATACGCGCGCACTGTAGGCCAGGGCCCCGGGTACATGACGATCGTGGGATCTGGGGAGCATGCGCCAATTCTGCACTGGGTACGAGCCGATGGGGACGTAGTCCCCGGTGAAATGCTGCTGCTTGATATGGGCGTTGAGAATCGGAGCGGGTACACAGCAGATGTGACACGTACGCTGCCAGCGAGCGGGCGGTTTACCGACGCACAGCGGCAGGTGCACGACCTCGTCGAGCGTTCTCACCGAGCGGGCCTTGAAGCGGTCAGGCCGGGCAGGCTCTGGGCCGACTTCCACGCAGCATGCATGGAAGTGCTTGCGGAAGGACTCTCTGACTGGGGGATGCTTCCCGTTTCAGTTGATGAAGCACTCTCCGAACACGGGCAGCACCACCGGCGTTACATTGTCTGCGGTGTCGGGCATCACCTTGGGCTCGACGTACACGACTGTGACTCCTCTCGGTATGAGACCTATCTTGGTGGAACGGTGCAGCCTGGCATGGCGCTTACTGTTGAACCGGGACTGTACTTCCATGCGTGGGATGAGACTGTTCCGCCTGAACTGCGCGGAATGGGGGTGCGTTTGGAGGACGATCTGATCGTCACAGATAACGGAATCGACGTTATTTCAGAGGCGCTTCCGATCGATGCAACAGGAATTGAAGCATGGATGGATCGGCACGCGGAGGCTTAGACGCATTAAAACCCCTGGTCCCAACAAGAATTGCAATACTGGTGCTCCTGTGGCAGACTTGTTGGGTTCGCAGGTTTGCGTGCCAGGCTTCCGTGCCCGCTTGAATTGCTCCTCATGAGCTTCCCGTGGCGCGGTGTCATATTCATCACAATTCGTTAAGGAGCCACCATCATGGCAGTTAAGATTCGCCTCAAGCGGTTCGGTAAGATCCGCTCACCTTACTACCGCATCGTTGTTGCTGATTCACGCACCAAGCGCGATGGTCGTGTTATTGAGGAGATCGGCAAGTACGATCCGACTCAGAACCCTTCGTTCATCGAGGTCGTGTCTGACCGCGCTCAGTACTGGCTCAGTGTTGGCGCTCAGCCAACCGAGCAGGTTGCTGCGCTGCTGAAGCTCACCGGCGACTGGGGCAAGTTCTCAGGCGAGGGTTCGACCGAGTCGAAGGTGCTCGCGCCTGAGGCAAAGGAAGTCTTTGAGGCAGACACCAAGAAGAAGTCTGTGCTTCGCCCCAAGGCTGAGAAGCCTGCAGAAGCACCAGTTGAAGAAGCTCCGGCAGAGACCGAAGCACCGGCTGAAGATGCCGCTGCTGAGTCCACCGAGGCCTAAGGCTTTTGGCGAACATGAATCTCTCAGAGGCGCTTGAGCACCTGGTCAAGGGGATTGTTGATCACCCTGACCAGGTACGCATTGATGCCCGCGGTGGAAACCGTGGGGAAACGCTTGAGATTCGCGTGCATCCTGAAGACCTTGGGCGAGTGATTGGCCGGAGTGGCCGCACAGCCCAAGCGCTTCGCGCAGTAATTTCTGCACTTGCTTCGGGCGAGCGCGTGCGTGTTGATGTGGTCGATACCGACGCTCCTGAGGCTCGCTGATGACCGACGCTCCTACGCGTGCGCATGCTCCCCGTCCCGCTAGCGGGATGGGGAGTTTGCGTGTCGGACGCCTCTCAAAGCCACATGGCTTGAAGGGCGGGCTCAAGCTTGAAATGTACACCGACAATCCGGAGCTCCGCTTCGTACCCGGTGCACAGTTCCATCTTCAGGTGCCTGAAGATTCTTCGTGGTTCGGTAAAAAGATTACACTCACCGAATTGCGCTGGTTTAACACCGTCCCGGTGGGGTTCTTCACCGAAGTTCCAGATCGCACCGCTGCCGAGAGTATTGTGCGCGCGATTCTTTGGATCGACGAGGCTGCTGTCGCCGCTGGTACGGAAGACAACGCCTGGTACGATCATGAGCTTGTCGGGCTCGACGTTGTGCGCACGACCGCAGACGGCGCGAGACAGAAGCTCGGAACGGTTGCCGAAGTGCAGCACTTCCCAGCCCAAGATCTCCTCGCGGTCACGACCGATAACGGCATCGTGCTGGTGCCATTTGTCGAAGCAATTGTTCCGCAGGTGGATCTTGCCGCTGGGGTGGTGACCATGACCCCGCCGAGTGGGCTCTTTGACGGTGAGGCCATCGAGTGAGAATCGATGCCGTCACCATCTTTCCGGGGTACTTCGACGCCCTCAAACTTTCTCTCCTCGGGAAAGCGCGTGACCGCGGGCTCATTGATATGCGCGTTCACGATCTGCGTGCTTCGACCCGCGACAAGCACCGCACCGTAGACGACACCCCGTCTGGTGGTGGCGCCGGTATGGTGATGCGGCCTGAACCTTGGGGCGAAGCGCTTGATGGGATCATTGCGGACTCCGAAAGTGAGCCGCTCATCATCTTCCCGTCGCCCGCGGGAGACGTGTTCACTCAGGCAATGGCCCATGAACTCGCCGGAGAATCGCATCTGGTCTTTGGGTGCGGGCGTTACGAGGGCATTGATCAGCGCGTCTTCGATGAGTACTCAGAGCGTGGCAGAGTGAGGCTCGTGAGCATCGGTGACTATGTGCTGAATGGGGGAGAGATTGCTTCGATCGCGATGATCGAAGCAATCGCGAGGTTGCTCCCAGGCGTGGTAGGTAACCCGGAAAGTCTTGTCGAAGAGTCGCACGAGTCTGGTTTGCTCGAGTATCCGAGTTACACGAAGCCAGCAGAATGGCGAGGCCGCCGTGTCCCCGAGGTCTTGTTGGGCGGAAATCACGCACTGATTGATGCATGGAGGCATGAGCAGAGCGTGGAACGCACCCGAAGAGTCAGACCTGAACTGCTCAACGACTAGTCTTGTTGTATGCGTGATTTGTGTTCCGCCGTGGTCGGAAAAGCAGTACGAGCGGTGGCACGGCTGCGCGGCGGTGGATCGGCTCTACCCGGTCTCGTGGTCGAGCGGTTTGACCCGGGATTTATGGGACGCGTCCTTGCCGATCTGCCCCTAGGCGTTGTCGCGGTGAGCGGTACAAATGGCAAAACGACGACCACCAAAATGATCGTTGAAATGCTTGAGGCCCAAGGGCATCGTGTGTTCACTAATCGCACCGGGTCAAACTATTCCCGAGGCGTAGTGGCAGCAATGATCGAGGAATGCTCGATCCTGGGCAAGCTTGACGCAGACGTTGCCGTACTTGAGCTTGATGAAGCCCACGCAATGTACTTCATCAACAGGGTAAAGCCGCGCTTCACCCTGTTGCTGAATGTGCTCAGGGACCAGCTCGACCGCTTCGGCGAGATAGATACGACAGCTGCGTATCTGCAGCGCATCGCTGATGCCACACTTGATGTGTTGGTGGTGAACCGTGAGGATCGCCTTGTAGCGGAGATTGGTGCCAGGACGCGCGCGCGAGCAGGTGTCAGTGGGCGCCCAGTCGTCATCGATTTTGGGCTTACGCCAGATTTGCTTGCCACTTTCCCTGGAGATGATGACTTCCACGGAGCATCCACTGCGGTGGATCCTGGAGATGACCCCCGCAGCGCTGCAGACGTCACGCTCATGGCCCTGGGGAAGAACGCAGCGACGTTTCTCATTGACGGGCTTGAATACGAAACTCCTTTGTTGCTTGAGGGGCTGTATAACACCTATAACGCGGCAGCTGCGGTCGCGATGGTGCGTGCCGTGCAGGGCGCGAGTGAGCAGACCGGTGAGCAGGCGAGTATCTCATCGATTCTGGAGTCGCTTGCAGCCGTGCGGCCGGCATTCGGGCGCGGTGAGAAACTTGAGCTTGATGGGCAACCGCTGGAACTTGTGCTCGTGAAAAACCCGGCTGGATTTAGGCTCGGTCTTGCCTCATTCGAGGCCGCAGGAGTCGGTGTGATGATAGCGATCAATGATCAATACGCTGACGGTCGTGACATGTCTTGGTTATGGGACGTCGATTTCACCACGCTGGAAACCGAGGGTGTCGCAGTAGTCTCTGGAACACGTGCCTGGGATATGGCGCTGAGGCTTGAGCACGACGATGTGTCGGTAGAACATGTTGAAGAAGACTTTTCGCGGGCGATCAATGAGTTTCGTCGTCGCACCCCAGGAAAGCCCCGCCGAATCTATTGCAGTTACACCGCGATGATGGGGATACGCAAGCGACTCAGCGAACTCACTGATGTGGAGGAGATCTGATGGATGCAGGACGTGAGCTCGTCGTCGTGTCACTCTATCCGCGTGACATGAATATCTACGGGGATCGTGGAAACCTCTTGTCGCTCACCAGGCGGATCCGCGCACATGGCTTCAGCCCAGTGGTCGTCGAAGTGAACGCTGGAGATGCCCTACCGAAGGAGGTCGACATCGTCATTGGTGGTGGCGGACAGGATTCTGGTCAGGAGCGTGTGTCACGTGATCTTGCTTCGCGGGCAGATGAGTTCCGCGCACTTGTGGACTCAGGCACGCCCATGCTGATGATCTGCGGCTTATATCAACTCTTTGGGCATCGGTTCCTCACTGCATCGGGCGCAGTGCTTCAGGGCATTGGCGTGTTTGATGTTGAGACGCGCGCGGGCGCAGACCGGATGATCGGAAACGTGGTGGTTGAATCCGAAGAATTTGGCGAAATCATTGGATACGAAAATCACAGCGGCCACACCAAGCTTGGTGCGGGTTCTCGCCCGCTTGGACGAGTCATTCAGGGATCCGGAAATAACCCAGATGACGGCGTTGAAGGCGCATGGACCAATCACGCTATCGGAACGTACCTTCACGGCTCATTGCTGCCAAAGAATCCAGCCATCAGTGACTATCTCATACAGACTGCGGCAGAACAACGATATGGCTCATTTACGCCTCTTGTGGGGGTAGACGAGACGACCAGGAAGGCTCGAGAGAGCGCCAAGAAACGGCCGAGATAAAATTCTTTTTGCTATTTCGGGAATACATGCGAATGCATGGAAGTTGTACTCCTCGTCATCCCACGTGACGAACGTTACATAGCTTCGCGCAGATGCGCACTTTCTCGAAAGGTAGAACATGACCCTCACCGCAGATCAGATCCCCGGTTACATTGCTGGA
>JBQEBC010000056.1:0-14137 GCA_052106035.1 Leucobacter sp.
GCAAAGTCACCGTTGAGTCCGTTAATGCCCGGGATGCTGCCTACCTGATACGCAGTCCCGGTGCTGGGATTGTAGACACCAAGGTATGCGGGCGAACCGTGACCGCCGTAATAGTACAGGCCATCAACCGGATTCACCGCACCACGAATGATGCCTGCGGGAACAGCAGGGTCGCCAAGATTACGAGTAACAGTCTGCTCAGTGAGCCGGTTATGGATTGAGAGTTGCTTAGTTGCTCCCGCCGGTGCACCGTTGGCGAGGGTATAGGCAAACTGGCCATCGCCTGACACGCCGAGGGCGTTCCCCTGCTGGTTAGTGACATTGAACTGGTTTGTGGGGGTGAAGGTGCCATCTGCGACTTGGAACTCACTAACTTCGCCAACACCATTTTGGGTATAGATACCGCCTCCGGTACACAGCAGTGGTGAAGCCGCTCGCGCGGGCGCCGCGGTGACGGTGCCGCCAACGACCACAAGCGCACTCGCGACGACGGCCGCAGCTGCAATAGCCCCGATAACCCTGCGGACGGCGCGAAAACCAGACTTACTCAACATGTATCCCCACATATCTGTTGGATATGTACCCCACATACCCGGCCCACCTAAATCACGGCAGGCAAAAAGATATCCAACGCTCGTTGGATACCTCAAGGCTACAGGAAGCTTATTGTTCGGCAAGAAAATACATGTAACGATTCGCTACTCGGTACCAGTTTCTCCTATAAATAAACATGCGCACGCATGGAATATTCTGTGCCTGTCCGCGTTCCACTGAGCATGCAACACACACAGAAGCCTCAGGTCGTCGCGGGCGCGACGGCAGATCAGCTCATCCTCGGCCTCGACACGTTCGGAGATGTGACTATTGGGTCAGACGGTGCACCCGTTCATCAGGCACAGGTGCTCCGCGATGTCGTCGAGCAGGCTGCACTCGCAGACGCAGTAGGCGTCGACGCGATCACCCTCGGTGAGCATCACCGAGACGACTTCGCGATCTCATCCCCCGAGATCGTGCTCGGCGCCATCGCTGGCAAGACGAAGCGCATCCTCCTCGGCACCGGCGTTACTGTGCTGTCGAGCGACGACCCCGTGCGCGTGTACGAGCGTTTTGCCACCCTCGACGGAGTGAGCAATGGCCGCGCAGAGGTCATTCTGGGGCGCGGGTCGTTCACCGAGTCATTCCCACTCTTTGGCTTTGAGCTCGGCGACTACGACACGCTCTTCTCCGAAAAGCTCGATCTCTTTTCGAAGCTTCGCAGCGAAGGCCCGATCACGTGGTCTGGCAAGCATCGCAGCGCGCTTACCGATCAAGAGGTCTACCCAAAGACCGAACACGATGACGGACTTCCCGCGTGGATCGGTGTGGGCGGCAGCCCCCACTCCGTGCTCCGCACCGTACAGATGGGCATCCCGATGATGCTCGCGATCATCGGCGGCGATCCCGCCCGCTTTCTCCCCTTCGCTGATCTCTATCGCAGCGCGCAGCAGGAGCTTGGCCGCGAGCCGATGCCACTTGGCGTGCATTCACCGGGTCACGTCGCTGCCACCGATGCGCAAGCCCGAGACGAGCTGTGGGTGCACTTCGCGGCGAACCGCAATCGCATCGGCCGCGAGCGTGGGTGGCCCGAGACCACTCGCGCTGAGTTCGACGCCGAGGTCGACGGCGGATCGCTCTACGTCGGCTCCCCCGAAACTGTCGCCCGTAAGATCGCAAAGACGGTGCGCGCCCTCGACGCTGATCGCTTCGACCTCAAATACGCCAACGGCACGATGCCACACGAGCTGCTCATGTCGAGCGTAGAACTCTACGGTCGCGAGGTCATTCCGCGCGTGCGCGAGCTACTCAGATAGTCGCTTTGGTCGGAGCTGTGTCACTCTAGCGCAGTAACAATATCGGCGAAGAGTTCGGCGGCCGCGCGAGTGTCCGCGAGGCTTACCGGAGCAGGGAGCGTCGAGAACTTCACGATGACCGTGTCTGTGATGGGGTCGAGCCAGAGGTATTGGCCGTGAATTCCGACGCCGTACACATTGCCGCGCTCGTTGCCGGTTGACCACCACTGATTGCGGTAGGACAGTCCCGGAAAAACTTCGCGGGTTGGGCTCTTCGCAGCGTGCGCGGGGTCGCCCCCGGCGAGCGTCTGCCCGACCCACCTCGCAGATACCACCCGCACCCCGTTGATCTCGCCGCCGCCCAGCATGAGCCGGCCCACGAGGGCGAGATCACGGGCAGTGCACGAGATGCCTCCGTTCGCAATTGCGCACCCACCGCGGTCGACCGATACTCGAGCGTCGCGGCTCGCACCGAGCTTCGACCAGAAGCGTTCAGAGAGCACGTCGGCGTAGCGACTGCCGGTGGCAGCTTCGATAATCCATCCGAGCGTGTCGGTGACGGCCGAACAGTATTGGAAGCACTCGCCGTGCTCACGAGATTTCGTGAGGCGGGCAAGAAACTCAAACGTATTTGCGGGGTCACCGGGCATCGGCAACCGCCACCCGGCCGCCCGGTCGTGCGCCTGTACCTCTGCCGCAGGGTCGGTGTATTCCTCGCTATAGTTCACCGCGGCTGTCATGTCGAGCAGCTGCTGAATCGTCGCATCCCCAAATGCTGACCCAGCCAGTTCCGCGACATAGCTGTCTGCGGTTGCCGTTTGATCAATGAGCCCGTCATCGATAAGTGTGCCCACTAAAATTCCGCAAAGCGATTTCGAGACACTCATGAGCAGGTGCGTTCGGTCGAGCCCGAACCCGCCGGCTGCCCACTCTGCGATGATCTCGCCACCCCGCTCAACAACCAGCGCGTCGGTGCAGCTCGCATCGAGGCGCTCGAGCAGGTTCGGCACGGAGCGAAGCGCTTCAGGCATCTCAGACTCGGAAGTTGCACTATCGGTGCTCGCCGGAATCGCCGAGATCACCGCAGACGGGATGTGCTCCTCAACGTGACGGAACACCCACCGGTTGTCGGGTGCCGTTTGCCAGCTGTCGAGGGTCGGCTGCGAGGTGAGCCCAAGCGCAGCTCGCTGACGCGAAGTGACGGTGTCGATTGAGTGGCTCATGCGGGCTCCTCCAAAGGGTCAGTGAGGGCGATCGCGCCCGGAGTTTCGGGCATGGATGCAAGCAGCTGCTGAGTGTACTCCTCGCTCGGGGTGACGAGCACTTGGCTTGCGAGCCCGGTTTCGACGAGTTGCCCGCGGCGCATAACGCCGGCGTAGTCGCTCATGTACCGCACGACGTCGAGATCGTGCGAGATGAGCAGGTAGCTCAGCTGGTGTTCGGCACGCAGCTCTTGCAACAGGTTCAACACCTGCGCCTGCACCGACACGTCGAGCGCACTCGTCGGTTCGTCGAGCACGAGCAGTGTCGGCTGCGTGGCGATCGCACGCGCAATGCCCACGCGCTGGCATTGCCCGCCCGAGAGTTGATGCGGGTAGCGCCCGGCGTGGCTGCGGCTCAGGCCGACCTCGTCGAGCAGTTCGTCGATGCGGGCATTTCTGGCGCTCTTGCCGAGCGTCGTGTGGGTGCGCAACGGTTCGGCGATTGAGTCGCGGATCGAGAGCCTGGGATTCAGCGCCGCAACCGGGTTTTGAAACACCATGCCTGCGGTTTTACGAATCGAGCGCAAACCCTTCGCCCCGAGCGACTGAAGATCTTGCCCGTCAATGCGACTCGTGCCGCTCGTCGGAGTGATGAGCTTGAGCGCGCACCGAGCAATGGTGGACTTCCCAGATCCTGATTCGCCGACGAGCCCGAAGGTGCTGCCGGCTGCGACGGAGAAGCTCACATCGTCGACCGCGCGCACCTCGCGCCCACGTGCACGAAACACCTGGGTGATGCCGTCAACTTCAAACACCGGAGTGGTGGTGGTCATTTCTCCCCCGTTCGAATGCAAGCAGATTGGTGGCCGGGTGAGCCAGCGACGTCAACTGGTGCGGGGTCAGTGGTGAGGCATGCGTCGATCGCGATCGGACACCGGGCCGCAAAAGCACATCCGACAAGTCCCACGAGACGCGCTGGCACGCTGCCTTTGATGGCGACGAGTCGCTCGCCCGAGCGGTGCCGGGCGGGCAGCGCCCCAAGCAGACCCCGCGTGTATGGGTGCGAGGGTTGACCGAGCACCTCGGAGGTGACTCCGGTTTCAATAACCCTTCCCGCGTAGAGCACGGCGACGCGGTCGCAGATTTCGCGCACGATGCCGAGGTTGTGGGTGATGAGCATCACCCCGAACCCGAATTTGTCTCGCATCGAGAGCACGAGCTCCAAGATCTGCTTCGCGATAGTCACGTCGAGCGCCGTGGTCGGCTCGTCGAGAATGAGGAGCTTCGGCTCGCACACGAGCGCCATCGCGATCATGGCGCGCTGCAGCATGCCGCCCGAGAGTTCGTGCGCGTAGCTCGCGTATACCCGTTCGGGGTCTGGCAGGCCTACTTGGTCCAAATAGCTCAGGATGTGCGTGCGTCGCGCCGCCTTATCCAGGGAGCGGTGCCTGCGCACGACCGCGTCCATCTGGTACCCGAGCGTAAACACCGGGTTGAACGCGTTGCCTGGGTTTTGGAACACGATCGACACGATGTCTCCGCGCTTCGCGAACGGCTTCGCCGGGTTCACGTCGACACCGTCGATCTGGATGCGCCCGCTGGGCGCCGCGCCAGATGGCAACAGGCCGAGCACTGCGAGCCCTGTGAGGCTCTTCCCACAGCCGGTCTCACCGACCACGCCGAGAATCTCGCCCGGGGCGATCGAGAGATTTATACCGCGGAGCGGATGGTTCGTCACCTTGCCGCGCTCGGAGAATTCAACGCTCAAGTCATCGATCGTAAGGATGTCGTGAGTGAGTACGTCGCTCATCGCTTCACCTGCCTGGGGTCGAGGAGGTCTCGCACGGAGTCTCCTAAGAGGTTGAAGCCAAGGACGGTGAGGAAGATCGCGATGCCCGGGAACGTCGATATCCACCAGTGAGTGAAGATCACCCCGCGGCCCTCGGCGATCATGAGACCCCAGTCAGCCTCGGGCGGTTGGGCCCCAAGGCCGATGAAGGCAAGCGAGCCTGCAGCAAGCACGACCGTGCCAATATCGACAGTCGCCTGGACGAGTACAGGGGTGAGGGAATTCCTGAGGATGTGGCGCGGGACGATGACCCATGCCGAGACCCCGATAGACCTTGCGGCCTCAACATACGGGCGTTCACGGAGTGAGCGAACTTCAGCGCGCACGAGTCTCGCGTACCAAGGCCACCACGAGATCGCGAGCGCGATGCCGGCGTTCTGGAGGCTGGGGCCAAGCAGCGCCACCATGATCATGGCGAGCAGCAACGGTGGGAAGGCCTGGAAAACCTCGGTGACGCGCATGAGCAGGTTATCTATCCAGCCGCCGCGGTACCCGGCGAGAGCACCGAGCGGAATCCCGATGAGCGCGGCAAGCGCGACGACGCCTAGGGCGACGACCATCGCCGGGCGCGCACCGACGAGAATGCGACTCAATATGTCTCGACCGAGCTGATCTGTGCCGAGGATGTGCGCAAAGCTCGGGGCAAGGTTCCGGTTCGGCACGTTCGTTGTGCCGAACCCCTCATCGGGGAACGGCGCAAGCCACTGCCCGAACGCTGCGGCGACGAGCACGAGAATGATGAGCACCGCACCAAAGAGCGCGAGCCGGTCTTTGCCGAGCACCCGGAGCACGCGACGGAATGGCCCCGGGTCCATCGGAGCAAAGTCCTTGGAAACAAAGTCTGGCAGTTTCGTCGAGGTGGTGAGGTTCGTCATGCGCCTGCCCCCTGGTGTGTGCGAATGCGCGGGTCGATGCGGGCCTGCAGTATGTCGACAATGAGGTTTGCGACAAGGTACGCGGCAGCACCAAGAATCGTGATGGCAAGAATTGACGGGTAGTCGACGGCGAGCATCGCGTTCGCCGCGAACTGCCCGATGCCTGGCCAGTTAAATACGACCTCAACAAAGAACGTACCGGTGAGCGCGTACGCAGCCGAGAGCCCGGTGACCGTGAGCGTCGGCGGAATCGCATTCTTCAGCGTGAGTCGCCACCTGATGAGTCGATCGCGCAACCCGTAGGCGTGCGCGGTGAAGATGTACTCCTGGCTCTGTACCTCTAGCATCGAGGCGCGGGTCATGCGCGCGATGAGGCCCATGGGGTACGCCGCGAGCGTGAGCATCGGGAGAATGAGGTGCGCGAGTCCGTCAGACCAAGCGACAAAGTTGCCGGTGATGAACGCGTCAAAGAGGGCAAACCCAGTGACAGGATCAATGGGTGAAACGTAGTCGACCTCTTTGCTGAATTGGCCGGTCGCGGGGAGAATACCGAGGCCGCCAACAAATACCACCTGCAGCAGGAGACCAAGCCAGAACGCTGGCATCGAAATACCGCCGATGGCGAGGAAGCGAATGCACCCGTCGAGAAACTTCCCTGGGCGATGAGTGGCGAGCACGCCCAAGGCGACGCCCGCGATAAGCCCGAACGCGATCGCCGCAAACAAGAGCTCGAGCGTGGCAGGGAGACGGGTCGCGAACTCCATGAGCACAGGGCGGCGGGTCGACAGAGAGTTGCCCCAATCCCCCACGAACAAACCCTTCAGATATTCGAGATATTGAATCGGGAGGGGGCGGTCAAACCCGAGCTCCGACCGAATGCGAGCGAGCGTCTCGGGCGGGGCCTTCGGGCCCGCGTAAACGACGGCTGGATCTGATGGGATAACGCGGGTGAAGATAAACACCACGAGGGTGAGTACCAGTAACACCAGCAGTGCGCTGCCAATGCGCGAGGCGATAAACCGCCACATGGATAACTCCTCTGAACTGAGCGCGGGAAGAGGTCTGGGTGGGGTTCGGCCAGCGACCGACCCCCACCTACCTAGTTATTCCTTCGGCGCGATCGAGGCGAAGAAGGTGGTGAATGGGTAGTTCTCGTTAAACTCCCCTACCTCAAGATCTCCCGGCGTCACGAGCACAGCTTCTGGGTCGTAGAGGAATGCGCCCGGTGCCTCATCGAACAGAATCTGCATGGCTGCTTCGTACTTAGCCTGTGCCGCGTCACGGTCAGTTCCCGTGAGTGCGCCAGCCTCTGCGAGCAACGTCTCATACTCGGCGTTCTGCCAATAGCTCAGGTTGAAGAACGGAGTCTCCGTATACGCAAACAGGCTATTCAAGTTATCGACGCCAGCGTCGGAGTAGGTCGGCCAGTAGTAGACCACGAAGATGTCTTGCGCGTTTGCGGGGTCCGCCTTTGCGTTTTCCCACTGCTGGTTGAAGAGCTCGGCGCGAACGGTGAGGTTCACCCCGATCTGCGCGAACGAATCTTTGATGAGCGGCACGAAACGGGCCTCGGCGGCGTTCTCAGACGCAAAGGTGAGTGTGAGGTCAATGCCGTCTGCATGCCCAGATTCCTCGAGCAGCTGCTTCGCTTTCTCGAGATCGTAGGAGTACTGCGGGGTGTCTTCGGAGTAGGGGAAGATGCCCTTAGGCACTGGTCCGTGAGCCTGGCTGCCGTAGCCGTAACCGCCAACCTCAATGAGGTCTTCGTACGGGATCGCGTAGCTGAGAGCCTGACGCACCTTCGGATCATCAAGCGGCGGGCGCTCAGTGTTGAAAAAGGCAAGGAAGCTGAATGGTGAGTTTGCGGTGCGCACGTCGCCACCGATCTGATCGGCGACAGACTCAACGTTTTCCATCGGCAACGTCGTCGCGAGATCGATCTCACCCGCGGTAAGCATCTGCTGTGCGGTGACCGCGTCAGGGGTGATAGCAATGTCGACGGTTGTGTAGTGGGGTGCACCTTCAGCGTTCCAGTACTCGTCGTATGCCTCGAGCACGACCTCTTTTCCGGGAGTATAGTCCGCCACGGTGTAGGGGCCGGTGCCCGCGTCGGTGCCCTCTTCGAAGTAGGTCTCATCGTCCTTCGATGCGGCGAGTGCTTCCGGGTCAACAATCCAAGCTCCGTAGGTGGAGGCGGCGATGAGGTCCATCGGGGCTGAATAGCTGAGGTGCATCACGACAGTGCTTTCGTCGGTAGCTTCGATCGACTCGAGTGGCGCCCAAATAAACGATGCCCCGCCGTATTCCTGCGCGGCCTCGATGCTCAGCTTCACTGACTCGGCGTCGACCGCTGCACCACTGTGGAAGGTGGCATCGTCGCGCAGGTTGAAGGTCCACGTCAAGCCGTCGTCGCTGACGGCCCAGTCTTCTGCAAGCCCCGGGGTAAATGGTTCTTCCGAGCCTGCGGGGTTCGCCTTGAGTAGTCCCTCGTAGACGTTGCCCATGTAGAGCGCTTCGGTGGAGAAGGAGCGTACCGGGTCCCAGGTGGTGACGGCTGCCGAGGCTGCAACAGAGAGGATTGCGGGGCCGTTAGCACCGCTATCTCCCTGCTTTGCGACGGTACACCCTGAGAGTGCGAGCGCGCTCACGGCAGTGACTGCCACGAGCGTCGCAAGTTTAGTTCGTGTGCGTTGGATGTGCATGGTAGTGACCTTCCGACGTTGCGCTACCTACACTGGTGGCGCGCTGAGATCAGATTACCCAGACAGAGCTATTCCTGTAAAATGCCACTCACCTATTACTTTGATACCTGAAAGGCATAGCAATGGAGCTGCGCACACTGCATTATTTCGTCGCCGTCTGCGAAGCGGGGTCGTTTCACGCCGCCGCATCAAAGGTGCACGTCGCCCAACCTTCACTGAGCCGTCAGATTCGCGCGCTCGAAGGGCAATTGGGCTTCGCCCTGTTTCAACGCACCCCGCGCGGCGCGGTGCTCACGACGGCGGGCCGCGCTTACCTTCCAATTGCGCGTGACCTACTCATGCGCGCTGACCGCGCAGGGGTCGCAGCCCAGGCGATTGCCCAGGGCGGCGCAACATCACTCACGGTCGTCGCAGCGTCGACCACCATTACCGATGTCGTCGCCCCGTTCGTCGCGAGCGCCGACACCAACAAAGTCATCGCGAACGCCGTCGAGGCATATCCCGAATCCGTGTACTCGGTGCTCGAACGAGGAGATGCCGACTTCGCAATCGGCACGCTTGCGCCTCCCGACGGGTACGAGTCTCTCATTCTCGGGCGAGCGTACGTATGGGCGATGGCGCCAGAAGACCACCCGATCGCACAGCTCGATCGCGTGCCGCTTGAATCCTTGCTAGAGCACCCCCTCATCGTGATGGACCGCGCGCACCGCGCCCGCCAGATCTTCGACAGCGCCGTGGCTGACTCGGGGCTCGGGTACACGGCGCGACTACAGACCTCGGTTGCGGCGCTTGCTCAGGGCCTGGCGGCATCTGGACGCGGCATCGCCATTCTCTCCGACGACCCGATCTTTGGCTTAGCGACCGCCCCGATTACCCACAATGGCACCGACCTCTCAATCACGCTCTACGGGGTGTGGGAGAAGGGCCACTACGCAACAACAAAGATCACCGAGTGCCTCGCCAATCTGGGTCGTTTCAACCAGCAGGTCTACCCGGCGTTGAACCCAGCACGCGCGCTCGGAGGTCAGGTCTATCGTGGGCTCGCTCCGGCGGAATGACGTGTTGTAGCGACTCGACACCCAGCGCTTCAGACGTTCAGCGCTTCAGACTTACACGCGCGCACCTGTGCTGGTGTCGAAAAAGCAGGCCAGTGGTGTTGGGCACAAAGCGGACACCGCCTTCGGAGAGTATTGATGGGAAAGAAGTTCATTGCAGGAGATCCGATGAAGATGCTGCCATGATTTTTCTCCACCGGCGCACTCGTGAATATCCGCGCGACGCCAGAGCATTCCGAACATTCAGTTGCGGAATGGGCATGGAGCGATACCCTAGCCTTATGAGCGAACTGCGACTTGAAGAACTCTCTGCGGCAACGATCGTCGCGGTGAACCGCCTCGGCCTAAAGCGTGGCCAGGAGCAGTTCATCACGCCAGTTTCGTACGCCGCCGCGGCAGCTGTTGTGCCCGCACACACCGCATGGCAGCGCGTCGTACTCAAAGACGACCAAGTGGTCGGCTTTGTGCACGCGAATTTTGACCCCGATGCGACGCAGGAAGTGTTTCGCGCAGCACTCTGGCGCATCAACGTAGACGCTGACACACAGGGGCTCGGTGTCGGCAGTTTCGCCGTTGCCGCGCTCATCGAAGAAGCTCGCACGCGTGGCGTCGGCACCCTCACCGTGCTCTGGGAGCGTGGAGAAGATGGGCCTGAGGGCTTCTTCCTCCATATGGGCTTCGTGCCTACCGGCGAAACTCCCTACGGAGAGGTAATTGGGGCAATCACCCTCTAGCTCAACCACGAACCGTGGTCTCGCGGTATCGATTGGCTCTTCAGTATTTTTCGGCGGAATCTTTTTCGTCACCCCAATGCTTGCCCCGGCTTCGGCCGAGTCAATTTGGGGCATACGTAACCTCGTTACGATCCCGCTCATTGTGTTTGCGCTGCTCGTGTTTAGGCAGTGGTGGCTCGTCACGGATATCTGGCAGCGCCTGCGCAAGCAATGGTGGCTCGTCTTCGCGATCCTCGCGTGCGGGGTGCTCGTTGCCTCACAGCTCTGGCTGTTTGGGTACGCACCGCTCAATGGGCGCGGCATGCAGGTGGCGCTCGGGTACTTCCTCCTCCCCCTCGTACTCGTCGTCATCGGGAGGTTTCTCTATAAGGACACACTGAAGTGGTGGCATTGGCTCGCGGCCGGGGTTGCAGCCTGCGGAGTCATCTTCGAGATCGTGCGGGTTGGTGCAATCTCATGGGAGACGTTGCTCATCGCACTCGGGTACCCGCTCTACTTTGTGCTGCGCCGAGCCATCGGCACGAACCACATCGGGGGCATGCTCTGGGAGTTCTTGTTACTTGCCCCCGTGGCGCTGGTGTTTGTCGTCCTTGAGATCATGGATGGTCATGCACTGAGCGTGAACCCCGCACTCTGGTGGATTGCACCGCTCTTTGGCGTCTGGGCCGGCGTCGCGCTCATTTTTTATCTGCTCGCCTCGCGCTACCTGAGCATCAGTATTTTTGGGCTCATGAGCTACCTTGAACCGGCGCTCCTCGCTGTCGCTTCCATTCTCATTGGTGAGCGCATTGCGAGCGGCGAATGGCCCATGTACGTTGCGGTTTGGGCCGCGGTCGGGGTGCTCATTGTCGGAGGCACTGCACAGATCATACGCAGCGCCAGGGGTCGCAGACGCGGAGGCAGCGTCGGTGGCAAATCACCACACCCCAGCCCACCTCCCGCAGGGTAACCTGCTTATGTGAGTGATCCGCACGATCGCGCGCTATGGGGAAGGACACCAGATGACTTCAGACACCACAGGTGGCGACACACCAACCACGCCCGAATTCGAGCTTGCGACCCCAGACCAGGTCGACGTCACCCCCGAGATTGATGAGATCAGCGAGCTTCGCGAGGTCGACGAAATCGATGACAGCTCTCCCAACGCGCCGTGGCGCCAGGGGTACCCGTACGACACAAAAATGAAGCGCAAGGAATACGAGCAGATTAAGCGCAAGCTGCAGATCGAACTCCTCAAACTGCAAGCATGGGTGAAGGAATCTGGTGAGCGCATCGTCATTCTCTTCGAGGGTCGTGATGCTGCTGGCAAGGGTGGCGCCATTAAACGCTTCACCGAGCATCTGAATCCTCGCGGCGCTCGCGTCGTCGCCCTTGAGATTCCCACCGAGCGCGAGAAAACACAGTGGTACTTTCAGCGCTACGTTGCTCATCTTCCTACTGGCGGCGAGCTCGTCTTGTTCGACCGCTCGTGGTACAACCGTGCCGGCGTCGAACGTGTCATGGGGTATTGCACCCCGCAGCAGTATTCGGAGTTCACACGCTCGGCCCCAAATTTTGAAGAAATGCTCGTGAACTCAGGCACGCACCTCATCAAATTCTGGTTCTCGGTGGGTCGCGCTGAACAACTCGCAAGGTTCGCTGCTCGCTCACAAGACGTAGTCAAACAGTGGAAGCTTTCTCAGACCGACCTCGCCTCGCTCGACAAGTGGGATGACTATACCCGCGCCAAGGAGGCAATGTTCTTCTACACCGACACGCCTCACGCGCCATGGACAGTCGTGAAATCAAACGACAAGAAGCGCGCCAGGCTCGAGGCAATGCGCTGGGTACTTTCGAAATTCGAGTACCCCAACAAAGATTACGAACTCGTCGGCACCCCAGACCCGAACCTCATCGGTTCACCGGCAGATGTCTACGACGATGGCGAAACTCCAACGGGCACCTACCCTGTTATCTCAATCACCTAGGGGCGATCTGGGTGTCCGCGGCTACAGGCCAGAGTATGCGTGCAGGCCCTTGAAAAACACGTTTACGATCGTGAAGTTAAAGATCACAGCGGCATACGACACGATGTTTAGCCATGCCGAACGGCTGCCGCGCCAGCCCTTGGTCGCACGCGCGTGGATGAAGCCTGCATAGAGCACCCAGATGACAAACGTCCAGACCTCCTTCACATCCCAGCCCCAGTAACGACTCCATGCTGCCTCGGCCCAGATCGACCCGGCAATGAGCGTGAATGTCCAGAACGCAAAGCCGATGATCGCGAGACGGTACGCGATATCTTCAAGCCGTACGGCGTTAGGCATACTGTCCATAAACGTCATCGTTGCCGGTTCACCAGCCTCGACCTTGCGCCTGCGGCGAGCCTGCAGTAGTTGCACAATTGACAGCCCAAACGAGAGCGTGAATACGCCAACGGCAAGCACCGCCACCAGAATATGAATCACGAGCCAATAAGAATCGAGTGCCGGCACGAGTGGCACAATCTCGACGTAGTAGTTCACCTTCGCGACACCCAAGAAGACGATCGCGAGGCCCACTACGAGCGCCCCGAGGAAGCGGATGTCGACAAAGAACTGAGCGATCAAGAACATTAAGACGATGGCGAGCGTCGCGGTGAGGGCAAACTCGTACATGTTTGCCCACGGCACTCGCTCTGCGCCGATACCTCGCAGCACGGTCGCAGCCGCATGCAACAAGAAGCCGAGCACCGTGAGAGCAAAGCCCGAGCGCATCCACCGAGAACGCGGCAGTTTCTGCGGCACCCGCGAGGGGACAGCAGTTTTCGTTACTACCCCAACACCGCCGCCAACCGATCCACCGAGTCGCGCGTCGCTGCTTGCGTCGCGACCAGCGCTCACCGCAGCAACATCGCCACTGCGATTTGCGAGATCAACGACGTAGAAGATGAACGCAATCGCATAGACGACCATCCCTGAATACAGGGCGATTGTCGAGTAGGTTTCCAGCTGGCTCAGCACAGTTCCCCAGACTACTCCGTCTCGCTTTGAACCTAGCTGAGAAAGCTAGGCCTGCAGCACTTCAGTCTCGAGTCGCGCGTAGCTCGATTCCATTCCGTCAACCATGCCGGTGGCGAGCACCATCTCACGCGTCGCGGCGTCGGGGTAGGTGATAAAGAGCACGAGCAGGGTGCCGCCCTCAACCTGCGTAAGCGTGAGCTCGTTCACCGTCGACGGACTCGCCTCACCCTCAGGGTCCTCGGGCGTCCACATCTGTTCGGTCGTGACTGAGCGGTTCGGGGCGTCGATTTCTGCGACAACCCCAACGAAACCAAACTGCTGAGAGCCGTCGTTGCTTGCCCAACCGATGCGGTTACGCCCACCTGCCTCAGTCGCGACCTCACAGATCGGCATACTCCACCCATCTGGGCCAAGCTGCCAGACCCGCAAAAGTGCCGGGTCGTGGTGTGCACGCCAGACCTGCTCAACGCTGCCGCGAATAATGCGACTCACCCGCGCTTGGGTGTCGCCGATAAGCTGCAGTTCGGTACCGCGGCCCACCGCGAACGAGGCAAGATCTTCGACCACCGCATCAATTTGCTCCATCGCCGAGCGCATACCTTCTTCCATACCCATCTGCTTGAGCTGTTCGAACTCGTCTGCTGAGTTGAAGTAAGTAGTGGTCGTGACGCGTGATCCGAGCGCAGTCTCTTGAAACTCAAAAATCATGCGCATGCTCGGCATCTCTGCGTTTGGGAGACCGTCTTCACCTGCGAACCCGTCTCGCACTTCGAATGAACGCCCCTCTTCGACGGCGACCCACTGCCAATACCCGCGGCTCACGTCGCCTTCGGGACCGGTCATGTAGTACTGGGTAATACCACATGTCGTAGTTGACGCCACTATTTTCTGACGGGAGCTAGTACGCACA
>JBQEBC010000057.1:0-14112 GCA_052106035.1 Leucobacter sp.
TCCCATACGCAATCCGTCAGGTATCTGAGGCGCTCGGCTCGAACGGCTCGACCTCAATGGGTTCCGTCTGCGCATCGACCCTGTCGCTGCTTAATGCTGGTGTGCCACTGCGCGCATCGGTTGCCGGCATCGCCATGGGCCTCGTGTCTGACGAAGTGAACGGCGAAACCCGTTACGCAACCCTCACCGACATTCTCGGTGCAGAGGATGCGCTCGGCGATATGGACTTCAAGGTCGCAGGTACCTCAGAGTTCATCACCGCACTGCAGCTTGATACGAAGCTCGACGGCATCCCTTCCGACGTACTCACCGGCGCACTCGCGCAGGCGAAAGAGGCTCGCGCTGCGATCCTCGACGTCATCGACCAGGCAATCGACACGCCCGACGAGATGGCGCCGACCGCGCCTCGCGTCATCAGCGTGCAGATTCCGGTCGACAAGATCGGTGAGCTCATCGGACCCAAGGGCAAGACGATCAACGGCATTCAGGATGAAACTGGCGCCGACATCTCGATCGACGACGACGGCACCGTATACATCGGCGCAGTCGACGGCCCCTCGGCTGAGGCAGCACGCGCTCAGGTGAACGCAATTGCGAACCCGCAGAACCCTGAGGTTGGCGAGCAGTACCTCGGTACCGTCGTCAAGAACGCGGCATTTGGTGCGTTCGTATCGCTCCTTCCTGGCAAGGATGGCCTGCTGCACATCTCCGAGGTGCGCAAGCTCGTCGGTGGCAAGCGCATCGACTCAGTCGACGAGGTGCTCTCGGTCGGTCAGAAGATCCTCGTGAAGATCACGAAGGTCGACGATCGCGGCAAGCTCTCGCTTGAGCCTGTCATCGAAGAGACTGAAACTGCGACTGACGCTCCTACTGAGGCAGCTGCTGACGCTGAATAAGTCTCACACTGCGTAATTAACCCCGTCGTCCGAAAGGACGGCGGGGTTTTTGCATGCGCGGGCGATGCTCAGGCGCGCGGCCGCAATCATGCATGTGAGCGAGTCGACGATCCACCCGGAGACCGGCCCGGCAGGTCGCCGGGTGACCCCCCGAGCACTAGTCTGGTGTGATGCTCGAACCAATTCAGTTTCCCCTCGATCTCCCAGAACTCGCCGTTGAACTCAGCGGTGGTGAGGTCCGACGGACCGTACATCCGAGCGGTCTTCGAGTGCTCACTGAGCGCATGCCTTCCGCGCGTTCTGTGAGCATTGGCTTCTGGGTAGGGGTGGGCTCCAGAGACGAGCAGGGCACGCGGAATGATGCCCCGGGCAGCCTCGGCTCTACCCATTTCCTCGAACATCTGCTCTTTAAAGGTACTCCCACGCGCAACGCGTACGAGATCGCGACGGGGTTCGACCGCATCGGGGCCGAACACAACGCGCTCACCGCGAAGGAGTACACCTGCTATTACGCGAAGGTCCGTGACGCAGACTTCGAACAGGCCGTGTCCTCACTTGCCGACATGGTGACTAACTCACTGCTCGACTCAGACGAGTTTGAGACTGAGCGTGGTGTGATCCTCGAAGAACTTGCGATGGCCGCAGATGACCTCGCAGACGTTGCGAGCGAGCGCCTCTTTGAAGAGGTATTTGGTGACCACCCGCTCGGGCGGCCAATTGGGGGCAGCGCCGAGACTATTCACGCCGCAAACCGAGACGACGTGGATCGTCACTACCGCACTAGGTACGACCCTTCCACGCTCGTCATCACCGCGGCAGGGGCAGTGGATCATGACCGTCTCGTTGCGCTCGCACTCGCAGCCCTCGATGCCTCTCACGAAGACCGGTGGCGCACCGACATCGGTCGTGCACCCGAACGGCGCGAGCGAGAGGGAGCAGCCGCGGCCGGTGTGCAACCCGCAATGCAGAACGAGTCAACCTCCGAAGCCGCTTCGCGAATCGTCAAGGTTGATCGTCCGAGCGAGCAGATTAACCTACTACTCGGCACGCAGGGGCTCCCCGCGGGAGACCCAAGAAGGTTTGCGTTCGGCATTATGAATTCGGTGCTCGGCGGAGGAATGTCGAGCCGACTGTTCCAAGAAATTCGCGAGAAGCGTGGCCTCGCCTACACCGCGTACTCGTTCGGTGCGAGCTACACCGATGCTGGGCTCTTCGGGATCTACGCGGGCAGTGCCCCGGAGAAGACGGCGGCGGTACTCGATGTCGCGAAGACTGAACTCGCGCGGATGGCGTCGGAGGGTGTCACCGAAGAAGAATTCCAGCGTTCGCTTGGACAGATTGCTGGCTCCTCGGCCCTCGCACTTGAGGATTCAGACACCCGCATGGGTCGATTGGCCAGGGCTGAACTGGGAGCCGGCGAGCTGTACGACCTCGACGCTTCGCTCGAGCGATTCGAAGCAGTTACCAACGAAGAGATCACCACGATCGCGTCAATGTTTGCGAACGCACCGCTCACTGTAGTCGCGGTCGGTGACACCGCAAAATCTGGGTTGTAACGTCCGATTATCGTGTGAGAAGGTTTCGAAGTCGTGCGCTGACACTGTCGAAGGCGCGCTGCGCGAAATGGATCGCACGACCGAACGGTGTGAGCTCACGTGTGTGAAAAAGCTTCTGTATTGCCCCGATGAGCTGCACCGCATCATCAGTAAGCTCCCGACTATCATCCTCAATACGGCTTCGCGTGACGAGAAGTCCTAGATCTTGGCTCGTCTCACAGATGTCACCAGTGTTGGTGAGGCGCAAGAAAAATACTTCAGCACCACTCTCGAGCGAGAACCAGTCGAGATCTCGTGATATGAATGATAACGAACCGTCAGCTGATCGGCGGTATCGGCCAGTCAGCGGAGCTTGAAGCACGCGTGCGGTCGAGTGATCAAGGTACTGCACGAGAACGTGGCTCCAATCGCCCGAGGCGTTCGTCTGCTCTCGAATCAATGAGTTCGCTTCATCGATAGGTATCGGCGAATCGTTGCCTGAGAATTCGAGCAGATGGAAGGCAATGAGGGGCATGCCTGTTGCCTGCGATACAGCGATATTTGAGGCTGGGCTTGCACCGCTCAACCGCGGATTCAACTCACCGAGAAATAGTTCGTCCTGCTCGGTATCGAGTAACAGGTCGACGCAGAACACGCCTCGATATCCCTCGAGAGAGAGAGACTCAGCAAAGGCATGCACCATCTCTGCGCCACGGGTACGAATGTGCTCAGGCAGGAGATCGTCGCTGAGCTCGTTGCCTGACCACCCACCTTCGTATTTGGTGAGTTCGGCGTGCCCAGTTATCTCCGACAGGAGGGGGCCAACAACTGTGCCGTCGCGGGTGATGACCGCATCGACCGTGAGTGGACGGTGCTCGATGCGACGCATAATCTTCAGGTCTGCATCAGAAACTTCGGCCGCCACTCGGTCAAAGTCTGCACTCGAGGACATGAAATAGGTTGTCTGCCCTGAGTTTCCATAGGGAGTCTGCACTACCAGGTGTTCTCCAAGACCCGCGGCCGCTGCTTGGCTGCTCAGATCTTCCCAGCTCGTAGCGCGTGTAAGAATGTTGGGCACGCTGGGCACGCCTGCGACATTACCGAGCTGCGTGGTGACGATTTTTGAATCGACGCGTGTTCGGAGGGTGTCCTTTGGCATGATGAGCTCGTAGCCGAGCTGTTCGCATATGCTTTCAGTGGTTCGATCAAAGAAAGCTGCGATAATTTTTGGGCGTTGACCTGCGGGGGTGTGCGCATCTATGTGGTGCTGCACCTCATTGTTCTTCAAGAGCCAGTTCACTGCTCTGATCGCGCCGCGAACTGGGCTCAGTGGTTTTCGCTGCGGTACAAACACCCGAGGGTGCGTGCCGTCCCAGCTATCGCGGTAGAGAATGTAGGAGAATCCGCCGATCCACCGGTCTACTCCTCCGAGGTGTGTGCCGGTGCGGCTTACGAAGAATACTCCGTGATTATTCGTGAGAAGCGCATCGGCAGTTTCGTCGAGTGAGACCATAGGTTCGAGGCTACCCCAGCGGGGCTGGCTATCAGTTCGCGCCGAGCGGCGTCGTTGAAACCTCAGCTTTGAAACCTCAGCTTTGAAACCTCAGCTTTGAAACCTCACCGTCGCTAGAATCGAATCATGATTACTAGCGTTGCAGTTGCAGGTGCGTCGGGCAGACTCGGCTCGCTCGTGTGCGAGATCGTGGAGAATCACCCGGAGTTCGAGCTTGTTGCTCGTCTGACCAGCAACAGCACACCTGACGAGGGAGCCGACGCCGATGTGCTCGTCGATGTGACCACGCATGAGGTCACCGTGCAGATTGTCGAGCGAGCAATTGAGCGTGGGCAACAGGTGCTGATCGGATCAAGCGGATGGTCAGCCGATCGTCTCGACGCGCTCGAACACAAGCTCGCAGAGCAGCCCGATCTCGGCGTGATCGTCGTACCGAACTTTTCCCTTGGATCCGTGCTGGGAACCGTGCTTGCGCAGGTTGCCGCTCCCTACTTCGCGGCGATGGAAATCATTGAATCTCACCACCCACAGAAGGCAGACTCCCCGTCGGGAACGGCGGTGCGCACTGCGGAGCTCATGAAAGTGGCGAGGGATCAGGCGGAGGCAGGTCCACTCGATGCACCGTTTGCAGATCAAGTGGCCAGGGGGCAACTCGTCGCGGGCATTCCAATTCACAGTCTGCGGCTCGCGGGAATGGTTGCGAAGCAAGAAGTGCGATTCGGCGGGCCAGGTGAAGTGCTGAGTATCGTGCACGACACGCACTCGAACGACGCGTATGTCGCCGGTATTCGCGCGGCCCTCGAGGCGATTCGCGGTGCGCGTGGTCTCACTGTCGGGCTTGACCAGGTACTTCAAATTGGTGCGAGCGAATGAGCGCACGTACGCGCGCGCTCATTGGCGTATGCATCATGAGCGCCTTGCTCGTGCTCTACTTCGTGTTCGCGGGAGTGCGCGCCGTTGCCCTCCTGCAATCAGGTAGTGCCATTGCTATCACGATGGGAGTAGCCCTTATTGCGCTTCCACTCCTGGGAATGTGGGCACTGCTGCGTGAGATCGCGTTCGGGTACCGTGCTACTCAGCTCACCGATCAGCTCGCGGCCGAGGAATTGCTCCCTGAGGAGCTTGTGTCGGAGACCGCGTCAGGGCGACCCGTGCGCGACGAAGCGGACGCAGCTTTCCCGCGATACCGCGACGCAGCCGAGGCGGACTCGGAGAGCTGGCGTGCATGGATGCGACTCGGGATCATGTATGACGCGGCGGGTGATCGAAAGCGTGCGCGAGGTGCGATTCGCCAAGCAATTTTGTTGAATCGCAACTAGATTCGTGTAATACCGCTCAAAGATTAGGGCATATGCACCGTTCCGGCTTACAATTATCGGCGATACCTTATGGCTCGACGTGGTGTAACAACGCTGCGCAAACGGCCTGTTGTGATGCACTGAAGAAACGGTACGCAATACATGAGCAAGTACGACCTCGGTGGCGTCGATCCAGCGACACGCACGCTGGATTCGGTTTCGGGAATTAGCAAGAAGGGCCTCGAGTCAGGCACCGTCGGTGTGGTTGGAGCCCTCGTTATCGGCCTGTCGGTGTGCGCGCCAGCGTACACACTGACATCGGCAATTGGTCCGGCAGCAAGTGAGGTTGGTTACCAGACACCAGCGATCTTCCTCGTGGGCTTCCTGCCTATGCTGCTTGTCGCTATCGGATACCGTGCCCTCAACTCGGCGATGCCTGATTCAGGCACCTCATTCACCTGGGCAACCCGTGCGTTTGGTCCATGGGTCGGCTGGATGGCCGGTTGGGGCCTCATCGCCGCAACCGTGCTTGTGCTCTCCAACCTTGCGGGCATAGCAGTTGAGTTCCTGTTCCAATCGATCTCGATTATGGTGGGCAACCCCGCAATTGCAGATATTGCAGGCAATCGCGGCATCAACATCTTGGTGTGCCTGGGCTTCATGGCAATCGCGACGTTTATTTCGTATCGAGGAATGACCTCAACGAAGATATTCCAATACATCACCGTGATCTTCCAGGTTGGGGTACTCGCCTGGTTCATCGTCGCAATGTTCATCGGTGCCGCGGATCCGGCGAATACCGAGGGCAAGATGCCCGAGCTTTCGTGGTTCAACCCGCTCGAGGTATCAAGCTTCAGCGCCTTCGCCGCAGGCATTGCCGTGTCGATTTTCGTGTACTGGGGTTGGGACACCGTCCTCACCATGGGTGAGGAAACGAAGAAGTCGAAGGGTCGTATGTCGACCGAGAGCAAAGCCGCAATGATCCTCATCGTTATTCTCGTCGTCATGTATGTCGGCACCGCGGCGGCGACCGTGGCGTATGCAGGCACCGGTGACGGGCCGACAGGTCTCGGCAACTCAGAAATCGCAGAAAACGTATTCGCGGCACTTGCACACCCAGTTATGGGGCCAGCAGCGATCCTGCTATCACTCGCAATCCTTGTTTCCGCAATGGCGTCGATTAACTCGACCGCAATTTCGCCGGCTCGCACACTCCTTGCAATGTCGCACTATGGCGCGTTGCCGAAGGCGATCAAGAAGATCCACCCGAAGCACAAATCTCCCTACGTTGCACTCATGTGGTCTTCGGTTGTTGCCTCGGTGTTCTATGCGATCATGCGTTTCATTAGTGAAGACGTGCTTTGGGACACGATCACAGCTCTCGGCATGATGGTGTGTTTCTACTACGGCATCACGGCTCTTGCGAGTACCTGGTACTTCCGTAAGTCTGCGCTGAAGGAAGGCGCACGGTCACTTTGGATGAAAGTATTGCTCCCGGGCTTCGGCGGCGTACTGCTCCTGATTGTCTTTGTGCAAACCACGGTTGACAGTATGGATCCGGCATTCGGATCTGGCAGCAGCATCGGTGGGCTCGGACTCGTCGGTGTCATCGGTGTGGCTGTGCTTGGATTGGGCGTCGTACTCATGCTAATCCAGTCGCGAGTCTCGCCCGACTTCTTCAAGGGTCGAGTGCTGTCGAAGGCTGACGCGACAAATGACACGCAACTTATGGAAGTCTTCGACGACGGGCTTGAAGGCTAGTGCGGAATTAAGGCATTTCGCACCCGCGGAGGGTAGTCTTGAGCGCATGAGTGCAGAGGCGATCCACACCCCGTACGAAGACCTGTTGCGCGAGATCCTCGAGCACGGCACCCCAAAAGCGGATCGGACGGGAACAGGGACGCGAAGCTTATTTGGCAAGCAGATTCGGTTCGATCTTGCGGAGTCATTTCCGCTGATTACCACGAAGCGAGTGCACTTCAAATCGGTTGCGATCGAACTACTGTGGTTCTTGCGAGGCGAAAGCAACGTCGAGTTTCTACGCGATAATGGCGTGACAATTTGGGATGAGTGGGCTGACGAAGACGGTGATCTCGGCCCGGTCTACGGCGTGCAGTGGCGTTCGTGGCCTACACCGTCAGGCGAGCACATCGATCAGATTTCGCAGGTGGTGGATCAGATCCGTAAGGATCCCGATTCGCGCAGGCTCATCGTTTCGGCGTGGAACGTTGCCGATATTCCAAATATGGCGCTTGCTCCGTGCCACGCGTTCTTCCAGTTTTATGTTGCCGACGGCAAGCTGTCGTGCCAGCTATACCAGCGGTCCGCAGACATGTTCTTGGGGGTGCCGTTCAACATTGCGTCGTACGCGCTCCTCACGCTAATGGTCGCGCAGCAGACCGGGCTTGAGCCCGGTGAGTTCGTGTGGACCGGCGGCGACTGCCATATCTACGACAACCATGTTGAGCAGGTGACAAAGCAACTCGCGCGTGA
Source organism: Leucobacter sp. (assembly GCA_052106035.1). Classification (GTDB taxonomy): domain Bacteria; phylum Actinomycetota; class Actinomycetes; order Actinomycetales; family Microbacteriaceae; genus Leucobacter. Next base: position 7,736 of record JBQEBC010000057.1, read on the forward strand.
GCCATTCCCGTACCCGCAGATTGAGATTGCGAAGGCTGCCTCGATTCTCGACTACACCTACGAAGACTTCGAAGTCGTTGGCTATGAGCATCACCCCGGCATCAAGGCTCCGGTCGCGGTCTAGTTGTGCGAATTGGAATGGTGTGGGCTGAAGCCCGCGGCGGTGCGATTGGCCGCGGGGGAGAGATGCCGTGGCACCTTCCTGAGGACCTCGCTCATTTTCGGCGTGTGACACATGGAGCGCCCGTGATTATGGGCCGGCGCACATGGGAGTCACTACCGGAACGTTTTCGCCCGCTTCCCGGGCGCGCGAACATCGTAGTGTCGCGCGATCCAGACTGCGAAGCACCCGGTGCGGAGGTCGTCAGCTCGCTCGAGGCTGCACTTGAGAGTGTTCCTGGCGAGACCGAGATCGCGTGGATCATGGGCGGAGGTCAGCTGTACCAAGCCGCAATGCCATTCGCTCACGAGCTTGTGGTCACCCGCATCGAACTCGAAGTACCTGATGCCGACACACACGCACCCGCAATCGGGGCTGGCTGGCACCTTGTAGACCCGGGGGTGCAGCTCACCGCAACGAACGGGCTCGGGTACCGGTTCGAGCGTTGGGTGCGCGCGGAGGCCTAAGTGGGTCAGTGTGCACAACGAACGTTGCTTTGGTGTGTTGCTTTCAGTAACCTATGTACTTGGATAGCAATGAGCTCATGGATCTCTATGCCTCATTGGTATGGATCGGGTACATAAGCGTGACGTAAATGGGGACTACATACATGCATGGATTTCGAGTAAAGATCGCCGTAGCTTCGGCTGCCATTCTGACGCTTGTTGGAGTGATGGCCGCTGCGAGTCCAGCGACCGCCGCAGATGAGGTGCTCCGGCCCGGTGCGCAGAGTGCGACATTAGTCGCCAATACTGCGTGGCAACCGTCGAATCCGGTCACTCGCATCGCGCAGCAGTTCGTGCAGCCGGAAGATGGGAATCTTGCGAACATGAGCATTGCGGTCTTCGATATCCCAACTGGGCATGAGTTCAGCTCTGCCGCGATCCACACTTTCGATCCACTCTCAGGTCCGAGTGCAGAACCGATCGCTGGTGGCCAAGGTGGCCCCGTCACGTATGCACCTGATGAAACCATCTATCCAGGATTTCAAGGGGGCTGGGCAACTATTGACTTCCCGGATCGACCCGTGCTCGAAGAAGGAGTGCGATACGTCCTCGTGATCGATCCATTTACTTCCGGGGGCGCGTATGTCTCCTTCGGGGCATCTTTGTTCCCCAGCAGTGAGCATGCGCCTTGGGTTGAAACAGACGCAGGGTGGGCGGGGTATGCGACGGCAACCGTACTCTTCTCATCACAGCTCACCACCGTTATTGATGTGCCAGACGAACCGGAAAATCCTTCGATAGATCCACCTGCCGAAGAGGTGGCACCTCCAACCAATCCGACTGCTCCGGAGCGCATCGAAACCGCAGCGTAGCAGTAGCGACCTTCTCGAGAGCAGGGTTACTGGGAACGGGTCGCACGTGTGGCGGCGCGCTTTCCGGTACCCTAGTGAAGTGGCAAACGTAGAGAACCCCTTTGGACAGGTGCTTGTCGCCCTCGTCACCCCCTTCGACTCTGAAGGCGAGGTCGATTGGGCAGCGACCGAGGCGCACATTGAGCACTGCATTGCGAGCGGTGCAGACGGCATTGTCGTCACCGGCACGACCGGTGAAACGTCAACGCTTACTGACCCCGAGAAGATTAAGCTCGTTGAGGTTGCAAAGTCGGTCTCTGCTGGTCGCGCGAAGATCATTACGGGCGGCGGATCGAACGAGACCGCCCACGCCATCGAGCTCTACCAGGCAAGCGAGAAGGCTGGCGCAGACGGCGTTATGATCGTCACGCCGTACTACAACAAGCCCACACAAGCAGGCTTGCTCACCCACTTTCGCATGGTGGCAGACGCAACAGATCTCCCTGTCTTGCTGTACGACATCCCTGGTCGCACCGGTGTGCCGATCAAATACGAGACCATCATGCGCCTCGCAAAGCACCCGAACATCCTCGCGGTGAAAGACGCCAAGGGAGACTTCAGTGAGGTGAGCCGTGTGCTCAACCAAACTGACCTCATGTACTTCTCTGGCGATGATGCGAACGTGCTGCCTCACCTTTCGATTGGTGCCACCGGTCTTGTCGGCGTGACAGCAAACATCACTGCGGCGCCATACCGGGTGATCGTAGACGCGGTGAATGCGGGCGATCTCGATACCGCCCGGGAGGCTCACCAGAAGCTCGAGCCCCTCGTACGTGCGACCATGACTCACGTGCCCGGTACGGTCGCAGCGAAATACATTCTTCACGGCCTCGGCCGTATCTCGAGCCCACGTGTTCGCCTGCCGCTGGTAGGCCCCGAAGAGTGGGAGGCCGCCCTCATTGAGGACGAACTCGCACTCGTGAAGGACGTACCGGGCGTCGAATTCTCAGACTTCAGGCCGGACCGCAACGCGGCTGCCGGCGGTGCCCTGCCCAAGATTGCAGGCACCACCCGCTAATAACAGGAGGCCACGTGCCCAACCACCCATACGCTCCGCCCAAGCTTAAAAAGGGCACCCTTCGCATCACGCCACTCGGCGGCCTCGGTGAGGTCGGCCGCAACATGACCGTCTACGAAATTGATGGCAAGTTGCTGGTGGTTGATTGTGGTGTGCTTTTCCCGGAAGAGCACCAGCCAGGTGTCGACCTCATTTTGCCTGACATCTCGGCGATCGAACACCGACTGAACGACATTGTCGCGGTCGTACTGACTCACGGCCACGAAGACCATATCGGTGGCGTGCCGTACCTGCTCAAGCGTCGCGAAGATATCCCGATCGTGGGATCGAAACTCACCCTCGCGTTTATTGAGGCGAAGCTGAAAGAACACCGGATCCGTCCGAAGACTCGCCTTGTCGCGGAGGGCGACCGCGTGGCCTTCGGCCCGTTTGATCTCGAATTCATCGCGGTGAATCACTCGATCCCAGACGCGCTTGCGGTTGCGATCCGCACGGACGCTGGTCTTGTCATTGGCACGGGAGATTTCAAGCTCGACCAGCTGCCGCTCGACGGCCGCATCACTGACCTTCGTGCCTTCGCTCGCCTCGGCGAAGAGGGTGTGGATCTCTTCATGACTGACTCGACGAACGCTGAAGTCCCTGGCTTCACCGCGCTCGAAAAGAACATCGGTCCGGTGCTTGAGCGTGTGATCGAGAAGTCACGCGGCAAGGTCGTGGTAGCGAGTTTCTCAAGCCATGTGCACCGCGTGCAACAGGTACTCGATGCTGCGCAGAAGAGCGGTCGTCGCGTCGTGTTGCTCGGCCGCTCGATGGTACGCAATATGAAAATTGCGTCAGATCTTGGGTACCTCACGGTTCCAGAGGGTGTGCTCGTCGATCTCAAGAAGAGTGGCGAGATTCCTGACCACCGCATCGTCTACATGTCGACCGGTTCGCAGGGCGAGCCGATGGCAGTGCTCAGCCGTATGGTGAATAAAGAGCACCAGGTTGAGGTGGGCGAAGACGACACCGTGATCCTCGCGTCGAGCCTGATCCCTGGCAACGAGACTTCTGTGTACCGCATCATCAACGGGCTCATGAAGCTCGGTGCGAATGTCGTGCACAAGGGCAACGCAAACGTGCACGTTTCGGGTCACGCATCGGCAGGCGAACTCATGTACTGCTACAACATTGTGCGTCCGAAGAACGTCATGCCGATCCACGGCGAATACCGCCACCTCATCGCGAACGCAGGCGTCGCGATCGAAACCGGTGTGCCGCAGAACCGCACGATTATCGCGGAGAATGGCACAGTCGTAGACCTCGTCGACGGCGTCGCGCGCGAGGTCGGGCAACTCGAGATTGACTTCATCTACGTTGACGGTAAGACCGTTGGCAAGGTGACCGATGACGACCTTCGTGATCGTCGCACCCTTGCTGAAGAAGGCTTCATCTCGGTGATTACTGTCGTTGAGACGAGTCTCGGCCAGATCGTGTCGGGTCCGGAAGTCCACGCAAAGGGTGTCGCTGAGGCTGACCATGTCTTCGATAAGATCAAACCGCAGATTGCACAGGCGCTTGAGACTGCAATGAAAGAGGGCGTCACTGACCAGCACGCACTCCAGCAGGTCGTGCGCCGCACAGTGGGTCGCTGGGTCGGAACGAAGCTTCGCAGGAAGTCGATGATCGTTCCCGTCGTAGTGGTTGTCTAACGGTGGATCGCACTACTCCGGCGCACAGTGCCGGTGCAGAATTTGTCAGCGCACGCTTCGCTACGACCGAGGAAGCCGCGCACTGGGATGAGCTCATTGTCGCGAACCCTCACGGGGGAGAGGTCTGGGCTGGTAACTCACACCTTGAAACGAAGCGCTTCAATAAGTATCGTGTGCGTCGCCTCATTATTGAGCGCGGCGATCGACCTCCTCTCGCGGCCGGCATATTGGCAAAGCGTGTGCCCTTTTTGGGCGAGTGGTGGATGGTTATGGCGGGCCCCGAAGCCGAAGACTTAGAAGCGACACTCGAAGCGAGCGACGCTATCGCGGAGTTTGCGCGCGTGCACGGTGCGTTCGTGGTGAAAATTGAACCAAGGCTCGGCACGGAAACGAATCAGACGTTTCTTGATGCCGGGTATCTCCCGACGATTCGCCGGATCCCGAACGAATCGACGGTACTCGTCGATGTGAGTGGAACCGAAGATGAGATCTTCAAGCGGCTCGGGAAGAAGGCGCGTAACGCGATCAACCGCGGCAAGCGCGAAGAGATTGTTGTGACTCGTGTCTTGTCGACCGATGAGAACTGCGCGAGATTCTTTACTCTTTTGCAAGAGACGGCGGGCGGGGGTCGCTTTGTACTGCGGCCCGAGGGTTACTTCCGCACGTTCTGGCAGGTATTTGAGAAGGATGGGGCCGGACAAATGTTCTTCGCCGAACGCGACGGACGGTTGCTCGCAGCGGCCTATGCGATCCACCTCGGAACAAAGACGAGCTACAAAGAGGGCGCTTCTTCTCGTGAGAAGCAAGCATACGGCGTCTCGCATTTGCTGCAGTGGGAAGTTATGCGTTGGGCGAACGAGGTCGGAGCAACCGTGCACGATCTGTGCGGTACGCCCCCGAGCGACCGGCCCGACGACACGTCGCATGAGCTTCACGGCGTCGGTAAATTCAAGCGTTCGTTTCAGCCAGAAGTCACCGACTATGTGGGCGCGTTTGATATTCCGCTCAAGGCATGGGCGTATCGTGTGTGGCTAAAGCTTGGCGATCCTCTCGCGAGAAGGCTCTCGCTCGCGTTGCGCAAGGACCCCTACTACTAACGTGTCCTCTACCATCCAATAGTTTTTACACCCACTAGCCCGAACGGAGCGCCCGTGACCTCTGCACTGCACCGCGCAAGCGCAATCATGGCGTCGGGCACGATGGTCTCCCGCATCCTCGGGTTTGTGAAGACGATTCTGCTCGCATTCGCCATTGGCGGCGCGGTATCGAAGTCTGGCGATGCGTTCGCGAATGGCAACCAACTACCGAACACGGTCTACATGTTGCTTGCGGGTGGCATGCTCAACGCAGTGCTCGTGCCGCAAATCGTGAAGGCCGCGCAGAATGCCGACGGCGGCAAGGCTTACATCAATAAGGTGCTCACACTCGTGTCGGTGGTACTTATTGCGCTCACGGGTGTGGTCATGCTTGCGGCGCCCGCGGTGGTGTGGATCTTCACTGTTGATTGGGGAACCGATCAACGCGCACTCGCGATTGGTTTTGCATACTGGTGTATTCCGCAGATCGTGTTCTACGGCTGGTACACGATGCTCGGTGAAGTGCTCAACGCGAAGAAGATTTTCGGCCCGTTTACCTGGTCACCGGCGCTCGCAAACGTCGTCTCGATCATCGGGCTTGTGGCGTTCATCTTGCTGTTCGGGTCTGACCCCGACGGCCTGCGCGCGGTGACCGCGTGGACGCCGACGTCAATCGCAGTCCTTGCGGGATCCGCAACGCTCGGCGTGGTGGCGCAGGCAGCCATTCTCATTGTGCCGTGGCGCAAGGCAGGGCTCTCCTTCAGCCCAGACTTCAAGTGGCGCGGGGTAGGGCTCGGGCAGACCGGGCGCATCGCAGGCTGGGGGCTCGCTACGGTCGTAGTGATGAATCTCGCCGGCATTGTCACGAGTAACGTCATCAACTCAGCATCAGGGGAGGGCGTATCTCTCATCGGAATGCAGAATGCCTGGCTCGTGTTTATGCTGCCGCACTCGGTGATTGCGGTGTCACTCATCACTGCATACTTCACGCAGATGGCGGAATACGGCCAGAGCGGTCGTCGCGAGGAATTCCGCGCAAGCTTCTCGAGCGCCGCGCGGCAGATATTCATGCTCA